>JAKEHO010000096.1 GCA_022614965.1 Gammaproteobacteria bacterium | reverse complement strand
ATGTGTGTTCCCTGCACCAGCTCCAAACTCAGGAGTGGAGGACATGGCTTGATCTGCCGAAGGACATGATTGACCCATGGACCTGCCGCATTCACCAGCACGCGGGTGCGGCAACTGTGGGTGTGCTGGTTAAAATGGTAGTGAATCGTACAGCCCTTCTCATCGAGCCGGGCGCCGGCGAAAACAGCGGGGACTAACAGCTCGGCACCAAGAGACATGGCCGAGCGCATCACCGCCCGGGACAGTGCGGCATCGTCGGTCTGCCCATCCTGGTAACACAGCACCGCCTGCAAGCCCTCTGTACACAGTCCATCAAGCTCGCACCATCGTTCTCGCGGTAGGGCCGTAAAGTGGCTCGTGCTCTCTAAATTCGCCAACAGGGCGTACAGGCTGAGCCCCAACCTGAGCTGCCAGGGGCGGCGTCGCGTGTGCTTGTAAACCGGCAGGTAGAAGCGCTGCAGCCGAACAAGGTCGGGGGCATTGCGCAACAAAATACGGCGCTCGCACAGGCTTTCTCTGACCAGACCGAACTCACCGCTTTCTAAATAGCGCAACCCGCCATGAATCAACTTACTGGAGCGGCTGGAGGTCCCAGAGGCCAGCGCCTCCTTTTCAAGTAACAGCACCGAGTAACCGGCCGCCGCCCCGGCCTGGGCGACGCCGGCACCGTTGATGCCACCGCCGACAACCACGATATCGTAATCGCCGTTCTTCAATCGTCGGTTTTCCTGAACGGCGGCTGGTGAAACAGCTCACCGACCTGCATCGTTTCGATAAAGTGAGCACCGAGTCGAGCGAGCCGTGTCGCAACCCTCGCGTTATCAGCCTCGTATAGTACCCAGCGCCACGGTCCGGGCCACAGCGTGTCGATTTCGACGGGAATTCTGGTGTGATTACAGAAAAGGTATTCGGGACTGAGCGCCTGGGCGGCCTTGTGAAGTTTCCCGGTCCACTGGGTGATCCCCCAACCGATTGGGCAGCCCACCATCTCACGAGCCGCCTCGAGTGCAGCACGATCGAAAGATATCACCACTGACTGCTTGCGTATCGGCGCGAGATCATTGACGACCTGCCGCACGACCGTCTCTGTGCCGAAACGCTTCAGGCTCGCTTTTTTGATCTCGACAAACAGGGTGACGTGTGGCCAGTCTTGGAGCACCGAGACCACGTCATTGAGACGCGGGATGCGCACGCCATTGAATGCGCTGCCAAGCCTCGCGGTTTCATTGACTTCCACAGCGAGCACTTCGCTGGCAGGCATCTCGGTGACTGTCCCGCTGCGACCCGCTGTCCGGTCCAGCTCGACATCGTGCAGCAGAACGGGAACCAGGTCACTGGTGAGCTGGACATCGATCTCGATAAACAGGGCGCCTTCATCGAGCGCGGCGCGCACCGACTCCAGCGTGTTCTCCGGGAAGCGACCGGCGTAACCGCGGTGCGCGACCAGCTGTGGGCGGTTGTCAAGCTCTTTGGGATCCATGGGCCATGCTCCAAAGACCGCTAATGTACCCCGAAGGTGACATCGATTGCACGGTGGCGGGCAACGTGGCCCGGACACCAACGCCCGATGGGGAGTTCCCCCGACAGCCCTTCACAAGGGACCGCCTGGGATCCCAAGGGTGCCATTTCTTTGCAGTGCCGGCCAAAATATGCGCAAAATGAGCCTTTTGCCACGGCCGACAAACAACAATAGACAGGGAAAATGGGGGGAGTTCTGATGTTCGTGTTGCAGCTTCTCTGATCGATGCCAGTGTCTGCACGTAACACATCCTCACAACCGTTGAATCGGCGTAGCGACGTGCTGGCGTTCATAGCGCTTGGTGTCGTTTTTGGAGACATTGGCACGAGCCCGCTCTATGCGTTCCGCGAGTGTTTCTCACCGAAATTTGGCGTAGCGGTAACACCAGACAATATCCTTGGCCTGCTTTCCCTGATCTTGTGGGCATTGATCATTGTAATTTCCATTAAGTATGTATCGGTCATGTTAAGAGCGGATAACCGTGGAGAAGGCGGTGTGCTAGCGTTGCTCACGCTTGTCCTCACTCCGCGAAAGGGCCGTAGCCGCGCACATCCACTCTTGCTCGCCATTGGCATTTTTGGGGCTGGACTTTTTTACGGCGACGGAATGATTACGCCCGCGATATCGGTCCTCAGTGCAACCGAAGGCTTACAAGTCGCCGCGCCGCTGCTTCAACCTGTTGTTGTTCCCGCTGCCATCGTTATCCTCGCCTTGCTATTCTTTTTTCAAGGACAAGGCACGCAGACGGTCGGCGGTATCTTCGCCCCGGTCATGGCAGTCTGGTTCGTCGTTCTTGCGCTACTCGGGTTTCGCTGGGTGATCCAGGTACCAGAAGTGCTGGTTGCGATCAATCCGCTTCTGGCTGCAGATTTTTTGGCGCGCAATCACATGGCGGGCTTCGTTGTACTCGCGGCGGCATTTCTCGTGGTGACAGGCGGCGAGGCACTCTACACCGACTTGGGCCACTTCGGTAGGGCCCCGATTCGTATAGCCTGGTTCACGCTGGTGCTTCCGGCACTTCTGCTCAATTATTTTGGGCAAGGAGCTTTACTCATTCACAATCCCGAAGCGGCCGACCATCCGTTCTTCCTGCTTGCCCCCTCCTGGGCACACTACCCCATGGTCGCGCTCGCGACCATCGCGACGGTCATCGCCTCGCAGGCCGTAATCTCCGGGGTATTTTCTGTCACCCGGCAAGCACTTCAGCTCGGGTACCTGCCACGGCTCGAAGTGCGCCACTCTTCTTCAGCGAAGATCGGACAGGTGTATGTGCCAGCGGTAAACGGGATCCTCGCGGTCGGCACAGTGAGCTTAGTCTTGGCTTTTGGTTCTTCGAGCAACCTGGCGGGGGCCTACGGCGTGGCGATAGCGACAGCCATGTTGATAGACACGCTGCTTGTCATCACGCTGTTCCTCGAAAAGCAGTGGGGTTGGAACACATTGGCAGCGGTGGCGGCGATGGTTTGTGTGCTCCCTGTGGACCTCGCCTTCTCCGCAGCAAATCTATTCAAGGTCGCGCACGGAGGGTGGTTTCCGCTGGCCGTCGCCACCGCGATATACATTGTCATGACGACCTGGCGAGAAGGAAGGCAGGTTCTGAGCAAGCGCTTGCGGCAGGAGCAGATGGCAGTGGACGATTTCCTAAAGGCCCTGTCGGGCCACCCGCCCACCCGGGTTCCCGGTACGGCGGTCTTCATGGATCGCAACGCCGCGGGTATTCCCCGCACCCTACTGCATAATCTGAAGCACAACTGCGTGCTGCACGAATGCGTTATCCTGCTGACCGTGGTCATCGACGAGATACCCCGCGTCGCGCGTGATGAGCGCATCGAGATAGAAAAGCATGCGCCTGACTTCGTGCGCCTCACCGCGCACTGTGGGTTTATGGAAACGCCCGACGTGCCAGCGATTCTGCGTCAGGCGGAAGCCTACGGCATGGACTACAAACCGATGGAAACGACGTTTTTCTTCGCTCGGGAAGATCTCGTCCTTACAGGGCAGTCCGGCATACAGCCCTGGCGCAAATATCTGTTCAACGCCCTTATGCGCAATGCAGAGTCGGCTGCGCACCACTTCGGGATCCCTCCAAACCGCGTGATCGAGATCGGGGCGCAGATCCGCATATAACACCGCAGAACACGCCCCAGGCAGGGGCAGTGGAACACACCTGCCCTTTTTGTCGGAGCCGCAGGATGGATGCAATTGAAAAACTTATTCTCGGTTACGCGAACTTCTGCAAGGACTATTACAAAAAAAACCAGTCCTATCTGAAGGAACTTGCCCGTGAGGGACAACATCCGAAAGTGGCCGTGATCGCATGCTCGGACTCACGAGTTGATCCGGCCGTCATTACAGACAGCACCCCGGGAGAGTTGTTTGTCATTCGCAACGTAGCGAATATCGTGCCACCGTGCGAGATGGGAGGCACTTGGCATGGCACCAGTGCCGCCCTTGACTTTGCAGTATGCACTCTCGAGGTCGAACATATTATCGTATTCGGTCATTCCCAATGTGGCGGCATACAGGCATTGCTTAAGGCCGGTCCCAATGACGCTGTTCCAGGCCGCTTCGTCGTAGCCTGGATGCGCATCATGGAAGAAGTCCGTAATAAAGTTCTCGCCGCACCCGAACTTCAGACACCTGATGAAAGGGCGCGTGCGTGTGAAGAAGGCGCAATTGCGATATCACTGAAAAACTTGATGACCTTCCCTTGGGTTCAAGAACGTGCGCGTCGAGGCAAACTGCAGTTGCACGGATGGTATTATGACCTTGAGTCAGGTGACCTCCTGAGTCTTGATCCTAGGAGCAGAACCTTCAAGCCGATCATGTAAGCAAGGGCAAGGCCGTCGGCGAGAAGGACATCCGCCCGGGATGGCTACGACGAACACGCCGGGTACGCATGTCCAATCCACGGTGCACGGAGCATGGAATCCACCGGGCGCTCGAAGATTTTCTAAATCAGCATGCAGGCCTTCGAGTACCTAGCTTGTCTGGAAAAACCAGGCAACTCGATACTAAGGTGCGTCACTTCAAAGTGATTCGGGAGAGCTTCCGCTGTGAGTAACTTCGTGTTTGCGTTGGCACGGCATACAGCGCGCGGCGGCCGGAGTTGCCTTCAGGCGCCCGAGTTCTATCGGCTCTCCGCAGTCGAGACATGCGCCATACGTGCCACTTCTTATGCGCATCAGTGCACCTTCGACGTCCCGCACCTCGTTGACATCACGGTCAATCTCCGCAAGGTTGGTATCAACGAGCATGTCGGCGAATGACTCATCCGCGGGATCGTGCACGGCACCTGCAATCTCGGCATACCGCTCATTATCATACTTGCGCAGTTCACCGCGTATATCGGCGAGCAATTGGTCAAGGCATCGTTGCAGCTGGCCTTTTAGCTGGTTTAGTTGCTTGCCTGTCAGCATAGCTTGAGCCTTGTTTTGGACATCACATAATGTCGGGGTGTCACGTTCCTAGTAAATAAAAAATGGGGCAGAGCAATTTCTTACTCATCCCACTTGGCACTTATTGATCGAGATCAATGTCTCATGCACACTTCGAGTCGCCGCAGCAGAGACATGTTGCGCATCCATCCAGCTTGACGACCGCCTTCGTCAAACATTTCTGACAGAGTTGCTCCCCACGTGCAAGTGCGCCGGCACCGTCGGTTTTTTCGGACAAGGAGCGAAGCTGCGCACGCTTTTCCGCAAGATACTTATCACGATGCTCATCAACTTCCTCTGCCGCAATCATCCCGATCATCCTCAGGTGACGCTCTATGACATCGCCTATCTCGGCAACCAGTGACGGTGTGTACTTGCCTTTCTTGAAATAGCCTCCGGCTGGATCAAAAACACTGTGCAGCTCCTCGACCATAAAAGTCACGTCGCCGCCTTTGCGGAAAACGGCCGAGATAATCCGGGTGAGGGCGACAATCCACTGGAAATGCTCCATGCTCTTCGAGTTGATGAAAACTTCGAAGGGACGGCGTTTCTCGTGTTCGGTGCCGGGATTCAGCACGATGTCGTTGACAGTGACATAGAGAGCATGCTCAGTCAGGGGTGTTTTTATCTTGTAGGTGCTACCCTGCAGCATCTCCGGCCGCTGCAGGTTCTCATGCATCTGGATCACGTTGTCTTCGGCCACGCTTTTGCTGTCTTCCCGCACAACCTTGTAACCGATGATTTCCGCGTCGATTTTCATGGCCATACTAAACTCCTGCATTATCTCCCCAGTTTTCCCGTCAGAATCTACCGTAGTAACCCTCTTTCAGGGCGTCAAACAGGTTGGCGGCAGTATGGATCTCGCCGTCGTACTCGAGCTCCTCGTTACCCTTCACCTCGATCACCTCGCCGCTTTGTAGCCGAAAGCGGTAGGTCGTGTTCGCCAGGTCCTTCTCTTTGACCAGAACACCCTGGAAGGCCTCGGGATTAAAGCGAAAAGTGGTGCAGCCCTTAAGCCCGCGCTCATAGGCATACAGATAGATCTCCTTGAAGTCCTCGAACGGCATGTCGGTAGGCACATTGGCGGTCTTGGAGATGGAGGAGTCCACCCATTTCTGTGCCGCCGCCTGGACATCCACGTGCTGCCGCGGCGTGATGTCGTCGGCCGCGACAAAGTAGTCCGGCAGCGCGTTACCCAGCGAATCCGCATGCGGTGTCGCGTCAGCATTCACCAGTGTACGGTAAGCCAGCAACTCATAAGACAACACCTCCACCTTTTCCTTGGTCTTGCGCCCCTCGCGGATCACGTTGCGGCTGTACTGATGGGCAAAAGACGGTTCTATACCATTACTGGCATTGTTAGCGAGTGACAGACTGATTGTACCGGTCGGGGCGATCGACGTGTGGTGCGTGAACCGAGCGCCGGTCTCGGCAATACGCGCGGTCAGCGCCGGATCGAGCTGTTGCATGTAGCGGCTGTAACGCGCCATGAGCACCTTCCCGGACACCCTAGCACCAACCTTGAATCCATCACGGTGCATCTCCGGTCGCCGAGCGAGCATCTCCTCAGTGAGGGTAAACTCATCTAGCATGATGGGGGCAGGCCCTTTTTCTTCGGCAAGCTCGAGCGCCGCCTCCCAGCCCACCTCCGCCATTTCGCGGGCGACGCGCTCGGTGAACTCAAGCGAGTCCGGATCTCCGTACTTCATCTTCAGCATAGTCAGGGTCGAACCCAGGCCTAGAAAGCCCATGCCATGGCGACGCTTGTAGGTGATCTCGTGCCGCTGACGGTCCAGTGGCAGGCCATTGATCTCAACCACGTTGTCCAGCATTCGGGTGAAGATCGACACCACCTCACGATAGCGATCCCAGTTGAACCGCACCTCATCGGTGAACGGACGCGCGACGAATTTGGTGAGATTAACTGATCCGAGCAAGCAGCTTCCGTAGGCTGGCAGAGGCTGCTCACCGCAGGGATTGGTCGCCCGGATGTTTTCGCAGAACCAGTTGTTGTTCATTTCGTTGATGCGATCGATCAGGACAAACCCGGGTTCGGCGTAGTCATAAGTAGATGCCATGATCATGTCCCATAAGCGTCGGGCGGGGATGGTCTTGTAGACCTTACATGCCACCTGACCGAGATTGTTGGTTATGTAGCCCTGACTGGTTGGCCAGTGGCGCCAAACGATACGCGTGTCTCGCTCCTCGTACTCGGCACGATTTGCGGGAAAAACAAGATCCCACGGCGCGTCCGCCTTGACGGCCTGCATGAACTCGTCAGTAATCAGGCAAGACAAGTTGAACTGGCGCAAGCGGCGGTCTTCGCGCTTGGCGCGAACGAAGTGCACGATATCGGGGTGCGAAATGTCAAAGGTAGCCATCTGGGCACCGCGACGGCCGCCCGCGGAGGACACCGTGAAGCACATAGCGTCGAATATATCCATGAAGGACACGGGACCCGACGTGTAAGCGCCGGCCCCACTGACCAAGGCCCCTTTGGGCCGCAGCGTTGAGAATTCATATCCGATACCACAACCGGCCTTCAGCGTCAGGCCGGCCTCGTGCACGGCGCGCAATATGCCGTCCATGGAATCCGCGATCGTGCCTGATACCGTACAGTTGATCGTGCTCGTCGCCGGCTTGTGGTCGAGTGCCCCGGCATTGGAGATGACACGTCCCGCAGGGATGGCCCCTTGCTGAAGCGCCCAGACAAAGCGCTCGTACCACTCCTCGCGTTGCTCCGGGGTAGGCTCGACGTCGGCCAGGGCCCGAGCAACCCGCTGTAAGGTATCGCCGATGTCCTGATCGATCGGCTCGCCGGCCTTCGTTTTTAGGCGATATTTCTTGTCCCAGATATCGCGCGAGGCGGCCTGAATCGGGATCTCCGGGCCTTTCGCCTCCTGCATAGTGACTAGTTGGGCAACCTTCATGGGCGCTTGAATTCCACTTTTTGTAGGAGATACACAAGATATCGTATTTTAAAACCAGACTAGACCCAGGCCATAGAGGTGTCAAGGGAAGTAACCTGGAGCGAACGAACGGCGTGTGATGGGTCTTGGGGGGGGCCAACGGCCTAATAACAGTTCAGGGCCGGACGGTCCCGCGCGGGACCCCTGCGCCTTGGACGGCGCGCTCCCGGGGGCGGGTGGCTGCAAATGAAGGTGTCAAGAGCACTGTTGAGGAGCCGAGAGAAGATGAAAAGCCGGGCTACTGACGTATCAACCCAAGGCACGCTAGGGGATGTCCGTGGCAGTGACCTCTATGCGGGTGCATTAACTATTGTTGATGCCTTTATAGTAGGGGCGTCAATGCCGACGGCTTGAGTCGTGCTCGTGCTCCTCATTTATCTCATCCCTCGTGCTGCCCCGCCTCCCGAAGCGCTCAATTCCCAGCAGGCCGACATCTGGCACGCGACAATTGGCGTGATCGGCCGGAACGATGCCGGCAATCGTACATTTTGAGAGAAATCGTGGGATCCGAGATCGTTCCTTGACAATTGCCCCCATCTGGTTTAAAAACCGCGGGCGGTTTGAGCACCGCTAAAGAAAAAGATGGGATGTTCGAGCTAATCCGTAATGTCAGCCTCGTTCTTGGCCGACGGCATTTGACATCACTTTTCCATTGACACAACGGCGGCTTTGGCAAGCCTGCGTCCTATATCCACAATCATCACAACACAACGTCATGGGTTTAAAGGAGCATTCAATGAACATAGTCAAGAAATGCGCACTGATTCTTTTCTGCCTGTTCGGCATTACTCCCGGCATTGCGGCTGGTCCACCAGCTGAGCCCACCCTGGAGCAACAAAAGGAATTGACCCTTGCAGATATACGGAATCAACGAAAACAGATCGTTGCAGCAAATATGGACATCACAGCCGATCAGGCACAAGTGTTCTGGCCTGTATACGAAGACTATCAAAGCGGGTTGCAAAGCGTGAATGACAGGAAGATCAATTTAATCGAGGCCTATGCGAAAGCGTATAACGCCAATAGCCTAACGGATCAACAAGCTAAGGCCATGCTCGGCGAGTTTTTGTCAATTGAAACAGACAGGCTTCAGATCAAAAAGAAGTTTATTCCGAGATTCCAAGAGATACTCCCTGCCAAAAAGGTGACCAGGTTCTACCAGATCGATAATAAACTGGATAGCATCATCAATTTCGAACTCGCCCGTTCAATCCCCCTGGTCCAGTAATGGGAAAGTTTTACCGTCTATATTCTCATCGGGACAAAAGGTTGCGCGCAGAGCGTTAGATCGCCCATTGAAAGGAGAGAAATCGCGAAGTCGCGGCGGTGTTCGTAACCCGGTGGCGGAGAGCAGATGGCTGGGATATTGCTCGACTGTATGTTAGGCCGACAGGCCTAAAGGAGCGCGCTTTTTGCCACTACCGGTAAGGCGGTCCCTGATAGCGCCTGCATCCCGGATGATGGTCTATAATTCGCCACTGACCCAGTTGCTTGGTGCGAGCGGTGCCTGATTCCATCGACCGCTATCAGCGCGTTGCCATCATTATGATGAGCGCGCTGGGTGATGCGGTCCATGTGCTGCCGGTAGTGACGGCGCTGAAGCGTGCGGCGCCGCATATTGCCGTTACCTGGGTCATCCAGCGAGCAGGATTCCAACTTGCCTGTCAGCATCCCGCGGTTGACGAGTTCATTCTCTTTCGCCGGAGCCGTAGCGTCGGAATCATCCGCGAATACGTGAAGACGATGCGGGAGCTGCGCCGCCGCCATTTCGATCTGGTGATCGCACTTCAGGTGTCTTTCAAGGCGGGGATCCTGACTGCGGCTACACCATCCCCCGTCAAGCTCGGATTCGATTGGGCCCGTGCGCGGGAGCTCAATTGGCTTATTACCACACACCGTATCCCGGCCCACCCACCTCAGCATGTGCAGGATCAATACTTCGAGTTCCTGGCATATCTCAATGTGGACCCGAACCCGGTCGAATGGGGCATCGTGATCACGGACGAGGAGCGAGAAGCGCAACGCTGGTTCTTCGAACCTCTTGATCGGCGCGTATGCGCCGTGGTGGTGGCGACCAGCCGGCCTGAAAAAAATTGGTCGACGGCGTGCTATGCGCGTCTTTTGGAGATCATCGAGCGGGACTTTGGCTATCAGACGATGCTGATCGGAGGGGTATCACGGATGGAGACGGCGGCAGCCAACGAGATTATGCATTTGACGAGCGCTAAGCCGTTAAACGCGCTCTGTGATCCACTCAGAGAGATGCTCTACCTGATCGACGGGGCCGACCTCGTCATCAGCCCGGACACGGGCCCGCTGCATATCGCCCGGGCGCTGGAGGTGCCGGTCATTGGACTCTATGGCTACACAAATCCGAAGCGCACGGGGCCTTACCGAAAGTATGAGGACCTCATCGTGGATGGCTATGCCCGTTACCCCGGCGAGGACTACCCGGTGACCAGAAAACACCGGCCGGATGGAATGGAGCGGATCACCGTAGTGGCGGCTGCCGAGAAGTTCGAGCTCGCTGACAATAAATATGTTAAAGGGAAAAACCGGTGACGAGGAACGCCCGATTGAGTGGGTCCCGCGCTAATTAATCCGGATAGGGGATGGGGACGAGGCGCAATGCCCGAATTAATCGATAATTATCGCCGCATCGCGATCGTCATGTTGAGCGCCGTCGGCGATGCAGTGCATGTGTTGCCGGTCGCCAATGCATTGAAGCGTGCCGCGCCCAACATCTTCATCACCTGGGTGATCCAGCCGCTCGCGCACCAACTGGTTTATAACCATCCTGCGATCGATGAATTTATCCTGTTGCGTCGGAGCCGCGGCCTGCTGCGCGTTCGCGATTTCGCAAGCTGCATCCGGGCGCTGCGCCGGCAGCGTTTCGATCTGGTGATCGCACTTCAAGTCTATTTCAAGGCAGGGATCCTGACGGCGGCTACGCGATCCCCTGTCAAGCTCGGATTCGATCGGGCTCGCGCGCGCGATCTCAATTGGCTCTTCACGACGCACCACGTGCCAGCCCACGCCATGCAGCACATTCAAGATGAGTACTTCGAGTTCCTGACCTATCTTGGCATCGACCCGAATCCTGTGGAATGGGGTATCGTGATCACCGAGGAGGAAAGGAAGGCACAGCGCCAGTTTTTCGACCCGATCGATCGACCCGTCTGCGCAGTCGTGGTCGGCACCACCGAACCGGAAAGGAACTGGCCAGCCAAGCACTATGCCCGCCTTTTCGAGATCGTCGAAGGCGATTTTGGGCATCAAACCATAATGGTCGGCGGGGCTTCGCCGACAGAGGCAGAGGCCGCACAGGACATTATGCGCCGCACCCGCGCCAAGCCCCTGCATGCGCTGGGCAATAACCTGCGGCCACTGGTCTACCTGATCGACGGGAGCGACGTCGTGGTGAGCCCCGACACCGGGCCCCTGCATATCGCCCGCGCGCTGGAGGTGCCGGTGATTGGCCTCTACGGCTATACAAACCCGAAGCGCGCCGGGCCGTACCGAAAGTACCAGGACCTCATCGTGGACGGGTATGCCCGCTACCCCGGCGAGGACTATCCCGCGAACCTAGAGTACCGGTCAGATGGTATGCAATGGATCACTGTTGAGGCCGTAGCGGAACGCTTTGAGCTTGCAACAAAAAAATATACAAAAACAAAGGAACCATAAGGATACCCACGCGATGCCTGACGACCCGATTCCGTTCGGCGGCCCCAATAGGTGAGCTACGTGAAGACTCGCGTATAATATAGAGGGCCACGGGACTGTTGGCACCCCGCGGAAGGGGGTGACCAGGCCGGCGGGGCGGTGGGTGCCCTTTTTGGAGGCCCTTACAACGCTCCCGGATGCCCTAGCTTCGGAGCCAGCATCCGGTGCGCGTACTGTCAAGCCGGTATTGATTTTTGCATAGATCGACCGATCGACCCGGATCGGGGAAAGGGCTTGTCGTCCCCGATTCGAAGAAACCGAGGAGGAGGAAACATGGGCACATACGCACACCCCGAAATGCTTGTCGACACGGCTTGGGTAACCAAGCACCGCAGCGATCCGAATGTTCGTCTGGTCGAAGTCGACGTTGATACGTCTGCCTACGAACAGGGCCACGTGCCCGGGGCCATCGCCTGGAACTGGAACACACAGCTCTGCGATACGGTACGCCGGGACATTATCCCCAAGGATAACTTGGGGCGGCTGATGGAGGAGTCCGGGATCGATAACAACACCACTGTCATCCTGTACGGGGACAACAATAACTGGTTCGCCGCGTGGGCCCTGTGGCAGATGAAGATGTACGGCCATCAGGACGTCCGTCTGATGAACGGAGGCCGCAAGAAATGGCTTGCGGAGGGACGCGAACTGACGAAAGACGTACCGAACGTAAAGGAGACCCGCTATAAGGCCAAAGACCCGGACCTGTCCCTTCGCGCTTTTCTGCCGGAGGTTCAGAAATACCAAAGCAAAAACGGTGCAGGTCTGGTGGACGTTAGGAGCCCCCAAGAGTTTACAGGTGAGATCTTGGCGCCACCGGGCCTTCCGGAAACATGTCAACGAGGCGGCCATATCCCGGGCGCAAAGAGTATTCCGTGGGGCCAGGCGTGCAATGAAGATGGCACGTTTAAATCTGCCGATGAGCTTAAGTCCCTTTACGAGGGACACGGTATCAGGCCCGACAAGACAGTTGTGGCTTACTGCCGCATCGGGGAGCGGTCGAGTCATACCTGGTTTGTACTCAAATACCTCTTGGGCTACCGGGATGTGAAGAACTATGACGGTTCCTGGACGGAATGGGGAAACCTTGTGCAGGCACCTGTTGAACGGGGTGCCGAGCGCTAGACACCGGCCGGTAACCATCAGGAGTCGACCATGAACGCAGGCGGACAGGGCACGTTTCGTCCCAAAGAGTATGTTGAGCGACGAGACCGGGCCAGTGGCTGGGATATCAACATTGTGTCTTACAAGCTGGGCAAGGTTTACCACTGTGAGATCGATAACGTAAGCCCCGGTGCAAAAATCGCCAAGGGCGAGGGCGACACAAGAGAGGAGGCTGAGGCTGAAGCCCTCAGACAGGCAAACGAGCGCTTAGCAAAGACCCGACGCTTTCCGACTTGACGCTTGTTTGGCACGGTGCCTGGCGCGCTCAGGTCGTAAGCCAGCGCGTGACGAGCCAATAGAATCCCACCGCGACAAAAAAACGGTTTGGGCCCGGTTGATTCGCCCCCCTCATCGGCTGCTTCATCCCGCCAAGTATTTTTGGCGCTCCCGTACTGTTGCGCGCGCCTCAAGACAGGCGTCCTGCTACTAACTCGTTGCCAGGGAAAGAAATTGTAATCATGTTTCGGTTCAGCTTATCGACCAATATTTTTATCGGCCTCGGCTTGGGCATCTTCAGCAGCCTCGCGGATGAGCTGCCGATCCTAGACGCGCAGTTTGCCGCGAAGTTTGAATCGGACAAACGCGAATACTTACAGCGACATCAAGTGAATTCCGGAAATCCAGACGCTTTTACCAATAATGCTGAGGCGCTGCTTGGAGAGGTCACGGCGCGCGATCTTGTTAGCAGGGCTACCGCTCTGGCGAATCGCTGGATAGAGAGGACCGAGTCCATAACAACATCCAATGAGGAAATTGGCGAGTGTGTCGACCGTCTGCTTCGAAAACACTTCAAGGTCATAACAGATGAGGACACGACGGTTGCGCTCGATCTCGTGCGACACCAACTACCGGTAATTACAACGGATCGGTACGGGATAAACGCTAGTGGTGTGACCTACACCTATGGCGGGCTTTATTGTCTAGACGAGAAACCTGCCTACACCGGGAGGTCAGGCACGTCTGAGACCCATTTATGTAACTACCTGTTCACCGAACTCGTATTCCCAAACTATCCTTCGAATGTGGAGGCACTGGCCCACGCGATAATTCACGAAAGCTTGCACCGTGTACCCGCAAGCGGCAAATCATTTTTAGGTTGGCCATTTGAAAAGTACGAGGCGTGGCCCGAGATGTACGCAAGAATGAGCTTTGAAGAGTCCCTTAGAAACCCTGATTCCTACGCCTCTTTTGCCAGAGACGCCGCCAAGTGTCCTGATACGCCCTGAACGTTGACCTTTTACTCCATTTGCCCATCCTAAAGAATTCATCAAGCACAACCCGATACCTGTGATCCTGTTCCAGGCGCCCCGCCTCTCCTCATCGGTTTGATTCAAATCTGTAAGCGTTCTGTAAGCAATCTGTCATTCAACGGTAAGGGCCTTGGGGTCAAACTTGTTGCCGAGTCGACGAAGCATGGGTAAGCGAGAACGGCGAATCGGTAAATTCGCGTTGATTGATGAACACAAGCCATTGGTCAGACGATAAAAAGTTTAAGCTACAAGTCAATCTCCGGCTTTGTGCGTTTATGGTTGGGAACAGCACCAATATGGGCAGCGAGCACAAACGGCGCCATTTCGCATTAATCTTCGCATTAATCAATCCGTCCCATCGCCGGTCCTTCTCCTCATGCACGTTCCAAGCCTAATGCAAACACCCATGAGCATCGCCGCAAAACCAACAATGGGTTCAGACGCTCGTCCGCTTAAATGGATGGAAGTGTGGGGTGGCAACGAGCGCAGTGAGTGTGCATTCAGAGTACCGGGGATCGATGCCTGGATCACGTCTGAGCCGTTCGGGGGAAGCATCCAGGGTGGCGACCTTCAGTATGTGTCCATCTGCGGGGCCGGCGCAATATCGCGCTTTGCGATAGCGGATATCGCCGGTCATGGGGCAAGCGTTGGCGAGTCAGCCGCCCAGTTACGGCGTCTCATGCGTAAGCATATGAATATAATGGACCAGACACGCTTCGCCCAGACAATCAATCGGGAGTTTTCTACGCGCAGCCTATCCGGTCAGTTTGCAACTGCGCTCTTTATGACGTATTTCACCTCGACCGATCACATGATCATCTGCAACGCAGGCCACCCGAGGCCCCTTTGGTATCATGCCCGAACACGCACCTGGGAGCTATTGGATTATGAAATCCCAAATCACGCCGGGAAACCGCTGAATCTCCCGTTGGGTGTAATTGAGCCGACAAGCTATATGCAGTTTGCCGTGGCCCTGGGACAGGGCGATATCGTCCTGACATACACCGATTCGTTGGTTGAGGCGCGGAGTCCTCGTGGCCTTACGCTCGGTGAACAGGGCCTACTTACGGTCGTTCGAAAGCTGGATGGGAGCGAGCCCGCAAAGCTCAACCGCAGGGTGCTTGATGCAGCAGCGGCGCATCGCGCTGGAAATCCAGCAGAGGATGATCAGACGCTCATGGTGCTGTATCACAGTGCCGCTCGTGCGCCTGATCGGCACGGATGTAATTAACTCTTTCCCTGCCACGCATCGTGTAGCAAATAGGGTGTTCCCAAACCCCAGGCCCCCACCCTGGGTGCAGCGCTCGCTCAGTCAAACCAGACATCTGCGTCTGCCAAGATCTAACGAAGCATCCCATCCGTCGCATCTCGCGATCAAACAGGTCTTGCTCGCCTCGTGTCCGCGATCCCCAAATTGGGTAGGGCAATCAGATTGCTCGGTGGTCAGGATCTCGGGGGATCACATTACATCTATACATCTATGGCGCCACGTGCCCAAGGGCCTACTTTCCGAATATGCCCTTCTTGATCCCGTTAAGCAGCCCGCCGGCACCCTCTTCCTTGGTTTCCTCCTTCGATAGGGTTGGCTGGGCTTCCGTGCTACTCGCCGCTTTCTGCTGCTGCGCTCCGCTCGGCTGAGTGCCTGCGCTGCTTGCCGCTTTGGCTGGTGCCTTGCCAAGGGCCGTCGCACAGGGGTATTCATCCGCGCTTCCCGACTTAAATAGCCCCAGGGCGAGTACCGACAGCCCGCCGGTGGCGACCGCCGCGCCAATCTCTGCCCCCTTCGTTACAAGCTCCTTCGGATCCGCTTCCGGTTTCGGATGGGCGAGTGTGCCGCCGATGACGACTAACTTGGCGAGTGATCCTACACCTATCCCCTTACGCGCGTCGGGATGCATGCCGAGATGCAATTGTTCCGTCTTCAGGTCAACTTCGCCGCTACCCACAACAATGAGTTTCGCTGACTCGGCGGCGATGCCTTTGTCGGTCTTTGCGATGCCGTCCTTGATATCGAAGCGAATGACCGCGCATTGCAGGTCGGTGTACTGATCCGTCGTCGCGAAAGGATTGATCATCCCCCGGGTCGCGGCATACACACCGGTTGCGACCTTATCCACCTCCTTGTTGTTTATGCGCGCCTCACCGACATTCACCAACAAGTTGCCGTTGAGGCCGGCCATGATCGCGCTCACGGAATCACCGTTACCTTTGAGCCTGACCGTAACATTGGTCTTTCCACCCTGCATGAGATCGGCCTGCTTTGTTTCCTTTAGCAGGGTTCCTAGATCAACTTGCTTCGCATCAATGTTCGCAGACACTAGAGCCGTCTTGCCCTTGGCATCCAGGCTCAGATCCGCAGCGAAGGTGCCTCCCCCGACACTGGCGGTCAGGGGTTTCACAGTCAATTGGCCATTTTGGAGCTTAACCGCGACATTAGCCTTATCGAGAACGAGGTTCGGGGTACGAATGCGATCCGCCTTTAAGGTCACCTCCAGGTCCACCGCGCGAAGCCCATCCAGCGGCAACGGATCGGAAGGGAATACCCGGTCGCTTTCCTTTGCCTCTTTCTTAGGCGCTTTGCCTTTGTCCTCGCCCATGAAGGGTGTCAGGTCAATCAGCGAAGCGGTGAGGTGTGCGGTTACATTGGGCCGCTTGCCGGCTTCAGCTGCAGATACATCGCCTGCGAGATCGGACTTGGCGAGCTTGGCTTTGAGATCGTTGACGTTGTAGACGCCTGATTTGGGATCGGACACCTTTGCCGTGACTTGTAACGGACCAACATCGGGCAATTCGGTACCAGCAAGCTTAGCTAGGCCCTTGAGGTTAGTTGCCTTCACCGAGACGGCCAGGTTCACGCCCTTCGCCTGCAGGGCATTGGTGATGGACCCTTCAAATGCCACGTCAGCATCGCCGGCCTTCAGTGTACCTTTCAGGTCATTAACGGAATACACGCCCTCCTCGTCCGACAACGTGGCCCTTACCCCAATAGGGCCAACCGATGGAAGCTCTTTTCCGGTTAGTTTAGATAGGCTCTTAAGATCGGCGATTGTTAATTGGGTAACAAGCTTTATACCCTTGGCGTCCTTAGGCTTATCGATGGTGCCGTCTAGATCAGCCTTCACTCCAGCGACATTGACTGTCATCATGATCGGGAACGACTCGTTTTTTACGAGCGCACCGAGTGGACCCAGCGTCCCGGATGCATCAATCGGGATATCGTTATAGCTAGCCGCCAGTTTGAGTTCAATTGGGCTACCCTGACTGCGGGCATTCGCGGTCAAACGCTTGATGCCCACCTGGGTCGTCTGTTTCGTCTTACCGTCGCGGTAGGTGATACGCGCATTCTCAATACGGATCTCTGTGATATCGAGCGCTGGCAATTCACTATCGCTTGCTTTTTTCGGCTCTTCTTCTTTCGCCTTGGCTTTGCCGAACTCCCAGTTACCTCGGCCCTCAGCATTGGTCTCCAGCAGAATATCCGACTCGATTAAGACGAAACGTTTGACCTCGATCTTGCCGAAAACGAGCGGCAGGAGCGCCGCCTTAGCCTCAACGCGCTTGACCGTGACCATCTCAGGCTTTGAACCCCACGGCGCATTGGCAAAAGTCACTCCATTTGCCACAACAGCCGGCGCGAGTGAAATGGCCAGCTCCAAATCGCCTGATATACTCATGTCGCGCCCTGTCGCCGCGCTGATCTTCTCAGCGATGAATCCCTTGTATTGATTAACATCAACGAAACTTGCGCCGATCAGGACGGCGATGACGAGCACAGTGAGAAAGCCAAGGCTAATAATCAGAATCTTACGAATGCTCATTCTTCTTCTCCGTTTGAGTCGTTGTTTGGATGAGCGTCAATTAGAAATGATATGAAATCTCCTGGTGTATCGGTCCCATTGGCTACTTACCCGCGTGATCCCGGGGACAGGGTCTATGGCGTTTACGCTGCCTAAAGCGATCCAAGGAGTCTATTCTCCCACACCCGATTGCAAAGCTGCAGCGTAGCCCCTATTTATACGTGCAAAGAAGACCCCGCACAAGGATCGGAAGCAGCAAAAGGAAGGCTGCACTGTGCAACCTTTGCAACCTTTGTTAGCGTCGCCTCCATCTTATAGGAATTTTCCTACCAATGCGCCTACGATCGCAGACACAATCACGATCACCCAAAGCTTCGTGTGAACCCATTCTTGCCACCGCTTTGTTTTGAACGCATCGATATCTTGAATTATGACGCGCCGTTCTGCCTCCAGCGTATTGCGCCCTTTGAATAGCCAGCGTGCACCCGACTGGACGATCCGGTCGAATCCGGATTCATCCAATATATACGGACCTTTGCAGCTATAAGCGTAGATTGGAAATGGAGGGTTGCCTTTATAGTTTTTCGCTACCTCTTCAATCAGCGCAATACCTCTCTGCGCATCCTTATTGTCAGCTCCAATTTCCGCGGCAAGTCCCCGTAGTTGTTTTGCAGCACTTCCTATTCTCTCTTCGATTATCTTCGCCTCCTCCTCCGTCTGATAAAAATAGATGTCGCAAAGTAATGCATTGGGTGGGCCGGACTGCGCGAGTTCATCCAACACTTCGGCAGGATCCCGGAAGGTGGTCACGATAAATGCGTCTTTGTGGCTTTCTCGAAACCGTTCGCGGTTCGAAGACAAATCATCCACAAACCACACCGCAGGCTTTCCCATCGGCTACCCTCCTAAGTCGCATCTCCTGTGGGCCGCAGTATAGCGCCACGGCACCGACGCTGTGGGTGCTCGTGGAAGGGCCACTTTCCGCCGCCAGCGCCTAAGCTATCGCTGCCCCGTTATCGAGGATGCACCACAGTCGCTTCTGTCCGGCGCGCGCACTTCCTAAAAGTTCGTTTATAAAAGCTTCCTATGCTATTGTTTGTACGTAACTCTTCGGTAAAATTGGCAAGGCAATTTGGGGGGTTGCCTGGCGATCCGGTTTAGCGGCCTCCCGGGGGGCTGGATGGTCGATCCAAAACACGCATTTGCGCTCACCTTTACCGCCATTTCGCTCACAGGCTGTGCAGCGCCCGGCGCACTCCAGCTGGGTCTATTAGCGGGCGGTGCGGCCAGCTACCTCACCACCGGCAAGGGCCTCAGCGATCACGCGATGTCCGCTGCGCTCGACGAGGACTGTGCCGTGCACCGGATCGTGGTAGGGAACCAGATTTGTCACGCCTATCCGCCGCCAGAGGAGGCTGTCGCGGTAGTGGATGGCCCCGATCCTTCACAAGCAGCGAAGATGGCCGCAAGCCTCAGCGCGGACCATGCAACGGAACCATCCTCTGAAATGCCGGCAACGGTCGCACCTAAGATCTTTCTCGTCATCGGGAGCTTTCGCAATGCAGACAATGCAGAACGCTGCCGTGCGCGACATGAAGCCTTCAATTCTACGGTCCTCACCACAGAGATCGACGGCGAGCGCAGATACCGTGTTGTGGCAGGGCCCTTCAAAGACAAAAATGTCGGGCTCGCCCGATCGCTCCTTGCGGCTGCGGGCGTGACAGACAGCTGGCCTTTGCAAGACACGTTGGCCTCCGCCGCCGCCAATCATCCATCCTAACGTTCTCACCGCCCCGGACAGCGCCCCGCCGAACCTGATAGTGTCGGCGTTTAGACATCCTTGCCCAAGGCAATCCGACCTGCCCGCGGCTCTCAGAGATGTCTACGCCCCTCACGTCACGCCACTGCCTGCACAGAGCGCCCCTAGTGTAGAATAGAAATGCCCATGACCCGACGATCCCAGCCCAGACGATCCCAGCCCAGATGAAGGCCCTTGAAATCCACGGTCTTCGCAAAACATACGCCAATGGCCTCGAAGCCTTAAAGGGCATCGATCTTGAGGTCAATGAGGGGGATTTCAGGGCGCTGCTTGGCCCGAACGGCGCGGGTAAGTCCACCACCATCGGAATCATCACCTCGCTGGTGACAAAGACAGCCGGCACGGTCCTTGTCTTTGGCAAGGATATTGATACGGAGTTGGAAGCAGCGAAATCCTACATCGGCCTTGTGCCACAGGAGATCAATTTCTCCCAATTCGAATCGAGCCTGCAGATTGTTGTGAATCAAGGCGGTTATTATGGGGTGGAGAAGCATCTCGCCTATCAGCACGCCGAGAAATACCTCAAAAAACTGGGATTGTGGGAGAAGCGGGATCATCCCTCGCGAACTTTATCCGGCGGCCTGAAGCGCAGGCTTATGATCGCTCGGGCGCTGGTTCACGAACCCAAGCTCTTGATCCTGGATGAGCCAACGGCAGGCGTTGATGTGGAACTGCGGCGATCCATGTGGCAATTTCTGAAGGAAATCAATTCGCAGGAGACAACGATTGTGTTAACAACCCACTATCTGGAGGAGGCCGAATCCCTGTGCAAAGACATTGCCATCATTGACAAGGGCGAGATTATCGAGGACACATCAATAAAGCAGCTTCTCTCACAGCTAAACATTGAAACCTTTATCTTGGATTTGAGAGGTAGCCTCAGAAATCCACCTGCCATTGATGGCTACCGAATTCAACTTCTCGATGAATCGACACTTGAAGTTGACGTTTCAAAAGATCGGAGCATCAATGAGTTATTCAAGTTACTATCAGAAAAGCACATCGAAGTATTGAGTATGCGGAACAAGGCAAACCGGCTGGAGGAGCTGTTCTTGCGACTCGTCGAAAACGATAGCAACCGGGTGGGGCCAGAGGAAAGTAAGGCCGAGAAAATCAATGCACGTTAGAAGGAGCTATATCGCCTATCGAACGATCGTCACAAAGGAAGTGACCCGTTTCATGCGCATTTGGGTACAGACGGTACTGCCGCCCGCCATCAGTATGGCCCTTTATTTCGTCATCTTTGGACAGCTCATTGGGCCGCGGATCGGAAATATGGGAGGCTTTACCTACGTACAATACATTGCGCCGGGCATCATCATGATGGCCATCATCAACAGCTCCTATGCGAATGTCGTATCTTCGTTTTTTGGCGCCAAATTCCAAAAACACATTGAAGAAATGCTAGTCGCACCCATACCCAATTTCATAATTCTGGCTGGTTACATCACCGGTGGCGTCGTACGAGGTCTTGTTGTCGGCGTGGTAGTCACGGGCGTTGCGCTATTTTTTACGCAATTGCACATCACCAATTTCCTCGTGATGGGTTCCGTGGTATTGATGACGGCGATCTTATTTTCGCTTGGCGGATTTCTAAATGGCGTCTTCGCAACAAAGTTTGACGATATTTCCATTATTCCAACATTCGTCCTCACGCCGCTGACATATCTTGGTGGTGTGTTTTATTCCATTACGCTGTTACCGGAGTTCTGGCAGACAGTCTCGCGTGCAAATCCGGTCCTCTATATGGTGAACTCCTTTCGCTATGGGATCCTTGGGGTATCGGATATCAATATCTTCACGGCGTTTGCGATCATCATTCTCTTTATCGTTGCCTTGTTTGCAGCGAGCCTGTACGTGCTCAATCGGGGCATGGGGCTTAAGACCTAGCGGTTGCGAACTTCCTGCGAGCGCTCTCACGCGGCATGCGCAGGGAGGTGATCCGGTAGGCGCTCAATCACCCGCTGAACGAACTCTCTCGTACCAAGGAAACCGCCTATATCCTCGGTGCGCTCCCCGTCGCTGATTGCAGAAAGGATGGAAAGGCGTACCGCGTGACCAATGTCATAGCGGTCAATATCATCGAGCAGCATGCCGAAGGCCAGCAGCATGGCCGTAGGATCCGCCTTATTCTGGCCAGCGATGTCCGGTGCCGTGCCATCAGCAGGATCAAGCATGGCAACGTTGACTTCGTCATTATCATCGAAACTGGAGTTGCCGCTTGCGCCTGTACCTAGACTTCCGACCAATCCGCTTGCCATATTAGCAAGAAAGTCGCCGTACTCATTCAGAACCAAGACTACTTGAAAGTCGTGTGGCCTAAGGATGATTTTCGCGAGCAAGGCGTCGAAGAGTTCCACTTTATGAGGTACGTCAGGAAATCCGCGACGCACCTCTTCGACGACCGATTGAAAGAGGCCGTCTGTGATGCGCTGTATGGTACGTTTCGACGAGGAAGTAACCCGGAGCCCCTTGGCCCTCGCCCGCTTAAAGGCAAACGTTGCGGCCTATCTGGTGGGTTCGCGTTTAACTATACGTATGGTGACCGCGGCGTCCTTTCCGATGTGGCGCGCTCGATCGTCGTACGTGCCCCCAGTGGCGATACGAACGATGTACAGAAACACATTTTCCTTAAAGTTTGACGAGATCCGCTTAATCGATATGACAGGGCGGAGGATCACACTAAACCGACATAGCTGGCGAATGACGGCGTTGGGGCTTTCCGTCTTGGTGGTGGTCGGCTACTTCAACGCAAGCCCCGTCCGATGCATCAAAGAGCAGGCCTCATCGTAGAGCACGCGCGCATTCAGCTCACCAGCCTCGAGAGAAATATCCGCTGGATGGAAGCGAAAATTCATCGGCAGCTCATCCGCCACGGCATGGACGGATCCACACAGCACTGGCCCTATCCCATCACCCAACAATTCTGTAGTCTCAATAACGTCCGTCGATCTGGCGCCTCGACGGCCTAATCTCACACGTTAACCACAGTCAACAGACATGAGTATTCTAACATAGGGCCCACGTCCAGCCCGCCGGTGGTGCGGCCCAAATGGGCATATTTCGCCCGCCAAAGTACTGCGCCGTTGGTATATACTGTCAATAAAAAATAGACTAGGGGCCCGTTGGCCACGCGTACAAATAATGAGCCAATTCTACACCCGTTTTATTTGCTACCTTTTTGCGAGCCTTGTCTTTGGCGGTTGTGCTTTGATCCCGTCCACGCTTGAACCGCCACGCCTGACGCTCACCAACATTGAACTGCAGGATGCCACTCTGTTCGAGCAACAGTATCGCTTGACGCTGCGTGTGCAGAATCCGAACGATTACGATTTGGACATCAAGGGTATGCGCTTCGACCTTGAAATTAATGGTGAGGAGTTTGCGAGCGGTGTAAGCAACGAGGCCATAAATGTTCCGGGCTATGGCGAGGCAATGACCAGTGTCGCCGTCACGAGCACGCTAGCGAGCATACTCCGCCAGTTTCAAGAACTCAGCCAGAGCGAGGCGCTGGCGTACCGATTCAAAGGAAAGATCAAGATTGGCACCTTTGGAGCACCAGTGCCATTTGATTACCAAGGGGCACTGACCCTCAAACCAGGGAATGATACGGGCACGAAAAGCCGTAGCATCTAACGCTCAGCTACGATCTCACGCGAGGGCGCCGCTCCCTTTAGGCGTCCACTAATCAACTGCCTTCATAGATACACCCAGCGGTACAGGTCTCGCGGACCACGATCTTCGAGATCCCCGGAAGCGATACTTTCAGTCGATCCCAAATCCAACGTGCAAGGTTTTCACTGGTGGGGTTTTCCAAGCCCTCAATCTCGTTGAGATAAGTGTGATCGAGCTGAGCGAATATCGGTTGGAACTTGTCACCGATCTCGGCGAAATCGATCACCCAACCCAACTTGGTATTGACCGCCCCGCTGACATGCACCGCAATATAGAATGAATGTCCATGCAGCCGCCGGCACTTGTGCCCTTCCGGCAGATTGGGAAGACTGTGCGCTGCTTCAATGACGAACTCTTTGAAGATCTCCATGGTTAGAGACACAATTACCGTTGACGCAGATCCTCCGGGCCCTTAATTCTCGCTGGTAGCTTCGAGTTTCTGAAGCCGATCCTCCAAAGAGCGAAATTTATCCCGTAACTCCTCCAGCTGTTTTTGCAGCGAACGTTCTGTCGGCTTTTCATCCGCTCTGAGTTTATCCAACATCCGATCCAGCTTAACCTGCTCTTGATGCGGCAATATCCCGCGATAGGCTTCCAGTGCCTGGATTGCTTCGGTGGCATGTACGGTTTTGAGCCCCTCGGCAGCCGCACGCCGAACCTTTTCTACCGGGTCTCGGAGCAGCGCAACCAACGCATCCACCACCTGCTCACGTCTCCCAGGCTCCTGCATACTGCCAAGCTCGGCGAGGGCCGCCACCGCCGCGGGCCGGGCCCTGTGCCGCGTCGTCCCATAGCCAACCCGCTCCAGCAGGATTTCGACTGCTTCCGTCCTTCGGGTGGCGGCGAGCCCTCGAAATGCCCCGCCTTGTACGAAGCCCGAGAAGTCCTCCTTGGCTGCCGCCTCCACAAGCAACTCCCAGGGCGCATCCACGCGTTGCGCACCCAAGGCCTCATAGGCCGCCATTTGGCCACGATAGGGAAGATCCACTTCGAGACGGGTGAGCAGCGCATCTTTAATACGTGGATCCCGGTATTTCGCCGCCGCATGAAACACCGTTTCCAGAACCCTTGGATCATTTTCGATCGCAATGATCTGCAGGAGACCTTGAAGCGCAGCCTCCACCGAGACCCTGCCCAAGGCCTTTGCCATCTCAACGCGCACACCCCAGAATGCCTCACTGGAATACGCGTTCACGATCGCCTGCACGTTACCGTGTTTTCCGGTTTTTGCCAGTTCCGTGGCCGCCAGGATCCGCCCAACGACATCCTTGGCCTCAGTTAGCTGGTGGCGAAGCAAGGTATCGCCTGGGTTAAAGTCGAGCTTTGCAAGTACCCTGATCTTTGGATCGAAGCGTACTTGGGTCGGCGCATTAGCGATATCGACGACAAACGTGTGTTTCGGGTGTTCGAGGGTCACCGGTTGGGAATAATCCTGACCATCCACCGTCCAGCCGAGCTCCGTCTCAATGACGAAAGGCGGTATACCCTTGTCGCGATCGACCTGCTTTTGCTCGATCTCGAAAGTACCGTGCATGCTGGCCTCATCATATTTAAAGCGCACATTGAGTAGAGGATAGCCTGGCGTGAAAAACCACTGATCGAACCAACGTCCCAAGGAACGCCCGGAATGTTCCTCCAAAACTCGCCGAAAATCGTCCGTCTCGACGACCTTGCCGGTATAGCGCCTCAAATAATCAGAAACCGCGCCCCAAAATACTTCATCTCCCAGAACAAGCCGCAGCATGTGAAGGCGGCAGGCCCCGCCCGGATAAAGGTGCTTGTCATACATATCACGGGATGATCTAAACTGCCGCGTTACGATGGGCCGCTGGTAACGCTCACTCGCCTCGGTAAAATAGGCCACAGCATTGCGGTAAAACTCATACAGCGCGTCATCCTCGCCGCAGGTATCCTCAAGCCAGCATTGCTCCATATAGGTCGCCCACGATTCCTTGAGCCAGGCATGAGCGAAGTCCCGACAGACAACCGCGTCACCGAAGTAGCTATGGGCCATTTCATGTACGTTGACCGCATCGACTAGCTGCTGCCACTCTTTCGCCAAGATCTCGTCAAGGATGAATATATCGTTCCAGCTGACCAGCGAGATATTTTCCATCGCACCATAGAAACATGGCAGGGCAAACTGCAAGTATTTCGGAAATGGATACGGCATTCCGAGTTTGTCTATCATCCATAAGAGCATGTCACGGGTGCGCCCAAATGAACGCCGCAAGTCCTCATCGTTGAAGTCTCGAACAGTAAAATACGCAATGGGAATATCGCCGACCGGTTCGTCGTCCACGCGCATGAACTCGCCAATCGCGAAGCATGCAAGGTAACTCGGGCAACGATGGGCAAGGCGCCAATGAGCAGTCTTGGTCCCATCATCATGCACAATCTCGTCAATCAGGCTGCCGTTGGCGAGTATCGTAAAACGCTGATCGGCACGTAGATGAAAATCCAGCGTCGTTCTGACGTTGGGCAAGTCAATGCAGGGTAACCAATACTTCGCCCGTTCTGTTTCGTGATCGGTTGCGGCATACCAGCTGTCGTCTGGGTAGGCATCGGTCGGCTTGGAAAAAAAGAGGCCGCTGACAGGCCGGATCACCCGGTAGCAGACTGCGACACGACGCTCCTCAGATTGGGCAAAGGGGTCTTTCCAGGAGATCATAATCGAACGGCCGTCGTACCGGTGATTCAGATCCCTGTCATCGACATCCCAGACTTCAAGGTCTTCGAAGTCCAGTGCATCGAGGCTCAACTGCCGTACGCCATCACGTCGAGCTTTAACTGTGGCGATGACGGTACCGCTTGCTGCCTCATTTTCAAGATCAACATGAAGATCAATATCGATATGGAGCGGCTCGAGCTCAAGATCGGGGGGATAGTGCTTTTCGGTGTCCGGTCCGCTGAAGGTTTCATTCGCCCCCGCACAGCTTAATTCGATTTCCGCATCAACGATGGGCATGGTGCCTGCCACACAATCTTGAATTTAGGCCCCTAAGGTCCGATGGTCTGGCGGCGTGCAGCCAGCCTACCGGGTTCCTACATTAGACGGACGCACCGTCATCCTCCATGCGATACACGTTAAAGATTAGCGATCCCCAAGCTCTATCGTCTGGAATCACCCTGCCCAACGGCCGGCTCCCCTCATTCATCATCGCGAAAAATTATTGACCACTTCATGAGACGTTGGCCGCCTGCGGCACCGCCAGTGCTTGTTTATACGCCTGGTAAAGCGATATGGCCCGCTCCCACAGAGGCCCGGCTCGACCATCACCGACAGGTTGCCCATCCAGTACTACAACGGGCACGATCTCCCGCATCGAACTCGTTACCCATATCTCCCGAGCGCAACGAAGTTCCCCTTCATCGATCTCGGCCTCCTTGGCAGGGATACCTGCAGATGCCAGCAGCTCCAAAACCAAGTCGCGCGTAATACCCGGTAATAGGAGATGACTCTTGGGCGGAGTCTTAACCAGGTCTCCTGAGACGATAAAGACGTTGCTTGCCGCACCCTCGGTGACGCGTCCGTCTCGCAGCAGTATGGCTTCTGTCGCTCCCCTGTCGTCAGCTTCCTGGCGAAGCAGGACGTTGGGCAACAGCGTCGTCGCCTTGATGTCACAACGCTTCCAACGAAAATCTATGAGGGTTACCGCAGCAATGCCGGTCTGCGCGCGTTCGCATTTCATCGGTTTGCTCATGGCAAACACAGTGGGGACGATGTTCGGCGGAATCACGTGATCACGCTCCGCGACACCTCGCGTTACCTGGATATAGACGGATTGATCCCCTGCCCCATTTTCATCCACCAAACGCTGGAGTACCTGCTGCCATTTAAGGGGCGTCAGCGGATTCGCCAATCGTATTGCTTCAAGACTCCTGGCAAGTCGCTGTAAATGTTGCTCTAGCCGGAAGAGTTGCCCTGAATAGACTGGGATGATCTCGTAGACGCTATCGCCGAACATGAACCCCCGATCGAGTACAGATATCTGGGCCTTATTGATCGGCAAAAAGCTTCCATTTAAATAGACAATAGACATCCCGTTTCCTATTTAAAAAGCAATCGGATCCTATCGGCCATCCGTTGGAAAAGGCTCCCCTCGGGAACGGATTGTAAAGCGATAAGCGCACGCTCGGCCAGCTCCTCCCCCGCCAGTGCCACCTTCACCGCACCCAGCGGCTGTCCCTTCTCCACTGGGGCAACAATCGGTGTGTCTAAATGAAGAGTTGCATCAAGCTGCTCGTACTGCCCCCGCGGTATGGTCACATAGAGATTATCCTCCAGCCCCAGTTGCAGAAGCTCAATTTTCCCTTTCCAGATCCGCTCGCTGGCCAATGGTTCGAATGCCCCATAGAGCTTATGGGTCTCGTAAAAACGGAATCCGAAGTTCAATAGTGCCTGACTTGCATTGACGCGCGCTTTCTCACTGGCGGTACGCACCACCACGGAAATCAATCGCATGTCGCCACGCTGGGCGGATGCTACTAAACAATAACCTGCCGACTCCGTGTGACCTGTCTTAACGCCATCCACCGATTCATCGCGCCATAGCAGTTGATTGCGGTTGTACTGCTTGATCCCGTTATACGTGAATTCGCGTATTGAATGCATCTTATAGATATCGGGGAAATCCCGTATCAATGCCGCGGCGAGGATCGCCATATCCCGCGCGGTTGTGTAGTGGTTCGGATCCGGGAGTCCTGTGCTGTTCACGAAATTGGTTCCATTCAGGCCCAGCCGCTTTGCCTGTTGGTTCATCATTGAAGCAAAGACCTCCTCGCTGCCGGCTATTTTTTCTGCAAGCGCGACGCTTGCATCATTTCCTGACTCCACGATCACGCCCATGAGCAGATCCTCAACACTGACCTGCCTGCCTACCTCGACAAACATTCGCGATCCCCCCATCCGCCATGCCTGCTCACTGATTGTCACTCTGTCGTCGAGGCTGATATGGGAAGCAGCCAATTGACTGGCAACCACGTAGGCGGTCATCAACTTCGTGACACTTGCAGGCTCCACGGGATCGTCGATTCCCATTGCCGCAAGAAACTCGCCACTATAGTAATCCATCAGCAAATACGCCTGGGCATCGACTGTCGGCGGAGACGGTAACACTGGAGCCGCTGCAAAGCCGCTAACGGCAACAGACAGCAACAGCGGCGCCAGGCAGTGGCGGAGATATTGCATAAGGACTGATCCTTTCAAAGTAAAAAGACCAGCTATTTTATGCAAAATTGCGCGCAGATATCGAGGGAGTACCAATCGAATCAATCGACAACGATTTGATGATCGGCAATACCGAGCCCTGCCAGCGTATTGACCAAGCTATCGGCGGCCTCGACACTCGTGATTGGGCCGATTTGCACACGATAGAAGGTCTGGCCCGAGACGACGGCCTGGGTGATACGCACCAGCGCCTCCCCCATCGCTGCTAATTGTGCTTTGAGCTTCTTGGCATTTGCCAGGTTCGCAAATGCGCCAACCTGCAAGTAGAAGCTCCCTGTGCTGGTGCTCGCAGATGCGCTCCTTAACAGGACCGGCTCCTCCTTTGGCGCTTTCGGATCAATTGCGCGCACCTCCACCAGGCCAGTGCCGGTCCCCACAATACCAAGTTTCTTTGCTGCGGCATAAGACAGATCGACAACACGGTTGGGGTGAAATGGCCCCCGGTCATTGACGCGGACTATCACTTTGCGACCATTACGTAGATTGGTCACCTGTACGTAGGTCGGTATCGGCAGGGTACGGTGTGCCGCCGTCATTGCGTACATGTCATAGGGTTCACCGCCGGAAGTGCGTTGTCCGTGAAACTTTGTTCCATACCATGAGGCAATTCCGCGTTCGAAATAGCCGTCGCTACGGTCCATCACGTAATACCGGTTGCCATCGACCACATACGACTTCGGATTGCCGTAGGGGCTCGGCGCTTCAACCCGGGGCACGGCATCTGGAATGGACGATACATCGACCGGCTTTTCAGGCAGACCGTCACGTTTCTCAGTAACGCCGCAGGCCCCCAGTAGCGTGGCCAGCACCAAGCTTGTCAGGGCTTGCCCTAGATTGATGTGAGGAGATGACACTTGTGCAAGCCGCAGTATGACGGCCTCATGCATCCGGTTTTCAATCCTTATGCTCCGCTTCATACCGGGACTTGATCGCCTCTGAAAGTTGGTATATTGCCATTGCATACAATGGACTGTGGTTGTATCGCGTAATGACGTAAAAATTCGTCAGGCCCACCCAGTACTCTTGTCCTTCGGCGGTTTCGAGGGCAACGAGGGATCCAAACGCATCATCAGGGACGTTTTCCTCGAGCTGGATGCCGTAATCATTGATTCGGGCGAGCGCAATCTGAGGTTTAATCCCCAGCTCGATCAGCCCCTTATATTGATCACCCCTAACCTCTGCAGGGATCGCAATCGCCCTATCCGCTTGCCAGCCATGCGCCTTCAAGTAATTGGCAACGCTGGCAATTGCATCTGTTGGGTTGCTCCAGATATCGCTGACGCCATCTCCGTCGTAATCCACGGCATAGCGGCGGTAACTACTGGCGATGAACTGTGGCATTCCCATAGCCCCGGCGTATGACCCTCTGAGTGAGAGCGGATCGATACTCTGCTCCCGCACCAACAATAAATAATTTTCTAATTCATCCTGAAAAAACGCGCTGCGTTCAGGATAATTAAAGGCTAATGTCGTCAAGGAATCCATTACCCGGTATCTGCCCGTACTTGCACCATAGCGGGTTTCGACCCCGATGATGGCGACTACGACTTGGGGTGCGACACCATAGGTTGTCGCTGTGCTATCCAACGTCTTTGCGTTAGCACTCCAGAATTCAACACCGCCGCCAATACGTTCCTCGGTCAGAAATATAGGCCGATACCGGTACCATGGCCTGCGCTCGGCAGGCTTCGACACGGCCTCGATTACCTCGGGCGTTAGTTTGACTTGCTGAAACAGCGAATGCAGCTCGCTGCCGTCAAACTCGTGCCGTTGCACCATAGAATCGATAAATTTATTTAGTTCCGCTTGATCTATGATATTGGCGCCGATGAGGCTGGCCCAAACGATTATGAGCGCCAGGGAATAGCCAATGTGTTTTAACATACGTGTCGGTTTTCCCGGCTAATCAGACAGTAGCCTCCGATGCGTATGAATGGCCATCAGGATACCGAATGCCACCATAAGAGTTACCAAAGAGGTGCCGCCAAAGCTTATTAATGGCAACGGAATGCCAACAACTGGGAGCTGTCCGGTGACCATGCCCATATTGACAAAGATGTAGACAAAAAACGTCAATATCAATCCTCCAGCCAGTAGACGACCAAAGGTGTTCTGAGCATGAAGCGCGATGTACAGTCCTCGAATGATGACAAATGCATACAGTGATAACAGCAACGATACGCCCATGAAACCAAACTCCTCACAATAGACAGCAAACACAAAATCCGTCGAGCGCTCGGGTAAGAACTCGAGGTGGGATTGAGTCCCATTTAACCAGCCCTTGCCGTATAGCCCTCCAGAGCCTACGGCAATGTTCGACTGTATGATGTTCCAACCGGCACCCAGAGGATCTTGTTGTGGATCGAGAAAATTCAACACGCGCACCCTTTGATAATCGTGCATCAGATACCATATTAGCGGGATACACAACGCCGTTAGCAAGCATACGCCAGCAATCACGCGCCACCGGACCCCTGACAAGAACAGAACAGCAACACCTGCCGCACCTACGAGTACTGCCGTTCCCAAATTAGGCTGGCGGGCAATCATAACGACGGGAATAATGATCAACAAGCTGGCAACGATGAGGCGAAGCAACCCGGGCGGTAATGACTTATCTGCGAGGTACCACGCGACCACCATCGGTACAGCAATCTTCATGATCTCAGAAGGCTGAATCTGAAACAGGCCCAAATCCAACCAGCGCTGCGCTCCCTTACCCACATCGCCGACGGCGAGGACCAACGCCAGCATGCCAACACCCAATCCGTAGAACCAGGGAGACCAGCGTGCGATCTGATCCGGTGGGATCTGGGCCACGAGAAACATCAACGCCAAGGCCACGGCGATCCGTATGCCCTGCCGAACAATTAGATCGGTGTCTTGACCGGCCGCACTGTATAGCACCACCAGCCCAATGCCGCATATCAAGATGACGGGAAATAACAAGGGCACATCCATGTGCAGACGTTGCAGGAGATCTTGCTGCGCGTTCATCGGTTGTTTCTCTTAAATTCCCGATCCAGAAAGATAATGGTCGAAGAGTTTACGGGCGATCGGCGCTGCAGCTGCACTACCGCTGCCGCCATTTTCAACAATGACAGCCACGGCAATGCGCGGATCATCAGCAGGAGCAAACCCTATAAATAAGGAATGGTCACGCAAGTCTTCAGGCAACTCATGCCCATCATTTTCCTCATCATGGTCGATACTAACCAGCTGCGAGGTACCAGTCTTCCCCGCAAAACGGTAGGGAGCGTCCCTTCCGCTGGTGCGAGCAGTTCCCGTTGGGCCGTGCACCACGTCTACCATTGCAGAAATGATCGGGTCCCAATGATTTTTCTCAATAATCTCAACCCAAGACCGTGTGGCATCCGGCAATTCTGCTGGGCTGAAGGTGATCGGGTCTTCTATACGCATAACGAGTCTTGGTTGCATGTGCCTACCACGCGCGCTAAGCGTTGCAGTTGCAGATGCGAGCTGCACCGGTGTGACAAGCGTAAAGCCCTGGCCGATCCCATTAATCACGGTTTCACCCGGGTACCATGGCAGGTGCCAGTTTTTGAGCTTCCAGTCCTGCGAGGGGATAAGGCCATCCGCTTCGCCCATGATATCGATGCCAGTTTTTTTGCCTAAGCCGAAACGGTTCAAGAACGCAGTGATGCGATCAATACCAAGGTCGTTGGCCAAGCTGTAAAAATACACATCGCACGATTCGATAATCGCGCGTGGGAGATTGGTATTTCCGTGTCCACCCCGCTTCCAATCACGGTAGATTAGACTGCTCCCCTTGAGCTTGAACCAACCTGGACACCACGTCTGCTCATCTGGATCCCTTACACCATATTCAAGAGCAGCAAGCGCCAAAAATGGCTTAATCGTGGAGCCAGGTGGGTAATTCCCCTGCAATGCACGGTTAAAGAGCGGTCTGCCTGGCGAGCGTCGTAACGTATCAAAAGATTCCGGTTCAATACCGTTAACGAATGCATTCGGGTCATAAGCCGGGGAACTTATCAAGGCAAGTACACCACCCGTTTCAGGTTCAATTGCAACAATCGCCCCGCGGCGTCCAGCCAGAGCTTCGGTTGCCGTCGTTTGCAAGGAAGCGTCAAGACTTATAAAGAGGTCTTTTCCTGGCAGAGCAGGCGTTCGATCCAATACACGTAAAATGCGACCACGTACATTGACTTCGACTTGTTGGTAGCCCACACGCCCATGTAGCACGTCTTCATAGGCCTTTTCTACCCCAAGCTTCCCAATATGCATGGTACCGCTGTAGTTGGAGACATCGACACGTTCAAGATCATTTTCGTCTATACGTCCGACATAACCCACGGCGTGCGCCGTCAAAGGCCCTAGTGGATAATATCGAGTAAGCCGCGCGGCGATTTCGACCCCTGGGAAACGATGGCGGTTTACCGAAAAACGCGCTACTTCTTCGTCACTCAAGCGGAAGCGCAGTGGCACGGCATCGAAACGACGTTGTTTTTGTAACAGCTTATAGAAACGCTGAGTGTCAACCACATTGATATTAATAATTTTTGTCAACTCAGCGATCGTGCCATCCATACCATCGATCTGTTCCGGTATTATTTCCAGACTAAACGCTGGCCGATTATCCGCAAGTAAGATACCGTCGCGGCTATAAATTAATCCGCGGATCGGTGGGATTGGTAAAACTTTGACTCGATTCTCGTGTGACAGGGTAATGAAATGCACATGTTTAATCAGTTGTAAATCAATTAGCCGCGCAATAATTAATAAGACAAGTATGGCCATGACTGCACCAGCCATAACGATGCGCCTCTTGAATACGCGGCTCTCGCGACTTACATCTCTGAAAACTAGCTGACGTTCCATCGAACTCTGCTGCTTATGTCAGGAAACGTTATATTTGCGGCGAAGGTCACGAAGGACGATAAATATCCAAGGCCACAATACCATACTCGTCAGTGCGGGCAGCCAATAGGACCACTGCCCAATAGGTCGGCCTACAATGCCCATCACCCACAGAGCCAGGAGCAGATAGAGAAGCAAAAGCAAACCCACCAATACGGCCTGTTGCAAGAGAGGAAACACGCGTACGCGACGGTGGGTCTGCAACGTAATGTAAGCGATGACGACCAACCCCAGGGCATGTTGGCCGAGTAGTGTCCCCTCTAAAACATCCAACAGCAACCCCAACACCCAGGCGATGCCAATTCCTACACGCTCTGGCAAGGCCATGCACCAGTAAATCAGGACCAGCGCTATCCATGCGGGACGGGCGTCAACGGCCCACTCGGGCAGCGGCATGACGTCAAGCATGAAGGCGACCACAAAACTCAGCAAAATAACCCAATTACCCTGGCGTTTTGCGAGGCTCAAGACTTTCCAGAATTGGCTGGTGCCTGGTTAACTTCGCCTGTCTGATCCTGCGGCCAGACTAACAACACTTCGCGACTTCGGTCGAGTTTTGCACTGGGTATTGCCGTCACTTTGGCAAATGGCTCTCCCGGGTCTATAGCAACGCGGGTAACCTGACCCACTGGGTAACCTGGTGGAAATCGGCTGCCAAGCCCCGAGGAAACGATGAGGTCACCCACTCTGATGTCCGCATTATTTGGGATATATTCTAGTTCAAGGTTGTTGGTGGCACCTGTACCGATCGCCACTGCCCTGAGGCCGTTGCGGTTCACTTGAACAGGTATGGCGTGACTCGCATCTGTTATCAGCATCACGGTACTAGAAAACGGACCAACGTGCACAATCTGGCCCATGATGCCTGCGGCATCGACAACAGGCTGTCCGTTAAAGGCGCCCTCCCGGCTACCTTTATTGATCACAATCTGACGCTGAAAGCGCTCAAGCTCCACCGCCAGAAGCTCAGCAACAAGCACACGTTCGCCGACCTTAAAAGACGACTCCAAGAGTTCATTGAGACGTTGGTTCTCCACCTCAAGGGCAGCAAACTTCTGAAGTTTCGAGCTAAGTAGAAGATGTTCTTCTCGAAGCCTTGCGTTTTCCTTCAAAAGAGACTCGCGAGTCACGAGAGAATTCACCACCCACTGGCCCATCTCCACTGGAAGATTGACCAAGTATTGGAATGGGTAAACCACCACAGAAAGCGCTGACCGCACGGTCTCGACATGATGCTGGCGGTGATCGATAGTCATTAATACGACCGAGGCAATGACGAACACTGCCAGGCGTAAGGATGCTGCCGGGATCTTTAGGAACAACGGTTTAATGATGCGCTCCTCAAGAAAAATTGCGCGGCACAGGCCCCGCTATTCGAGCGCTAGAATATCGGGCCCATACTCGTCGATCATTTCCAGCACCCGGCCGCCGCCACGAGCAACACAAGTGAGCGGATCTTCCGCGATGATGACCGGCAGACCCGTCTCCTGCATCAATAACCGGTCGATGTCACGCAAGAGCGCACTACCGCCTGTCAGTATGAGTCCTCGCTCTGCGACATCGGAACTGAGTTCCGGCGGCGTTTGTTCCAAAGCGGCCTTGACGGCGCCCACAACGCCCGATAGCGGCTCTTGCAGAGCCTCCAATACTTCGTTGCTATTGAGTGTAAACCTGCGGGGGATCCCTTCGGCAAGATTGCGCCCCCTAACCTCTATCTCGCGCACCTCGTTGCCCGGGTAGGCACAGCCGATCTCGTGCTTGATTCTTTCCGCAGTAGCCTCGCCGATTAGGCTGCCATAGTTACGGCGCACATAGCTGACAATTGCTTCATCGAACCGGTCCCCCCCGATCCGCACAGAAGCCGAATAGACAATACCATTCAAGGAGATGACGGCCACCTCCGTGGTACCACCGCCGATATCCAGTACCATCGAACCACGGGCATCACTGACGGGGATCCCGGCGCCGATCGCCGCAGCCATGGGTTCCGGGATGAGATGCACCACCCGGGCCCCGGCACCGGCGGCAGATTCCCGTATTGCCCGCCGTTCTACTTGGGTAGAACCACAAGGCACACCAACCAGCACGCGTGGGCTCGGTTTAAGAAAGGCAGACCCATGTGCCTGATGAATGAAGTACTGCAGCATCTTCTCCGTCACGGTGAAATCGGCGATTACGCCGTCTTTTAACGGTCGAATGGCAACGATGTGGCCCGGTGTGCGACCCAGCATGCGTTTGGCCTCTGCCCCCACAGCGACAATCGATTTCATATTGATGGCGTCACGGCCCTGGCGGATGGCAACCACAGAGGGTTCGTTCAGCACGATCCCCTTGCCGCGCACATAAATCAACGTGTTTGCCGTACCCAGATCTATCGACAGGTCATTCGAGAAGAGACCACGTAACCTATTGAACATGCGTTATATTTCCTGTAATCCTGTAATGGATGATAGAGGATGAGCCATCGCGCCGTGGCCGTTCAGGGAGCCAAGCCTTCCGAACGATCGCCGTCGCACATGAGCATAGAATATATAGAATAAAGAAAAGCCTGCCGCTACGCGATTGGCGTCTTTACGCGTAACAGGCCACGCTGAGGATCCGCGCATTTGCCCGCCCAGGCCTGTTCCCACGAATGTGCTTAATGCTACTGTAGCAACGGGAAGGACTTTGGGCAAGCGATGGATTGTGATAAATTTTTCAAATTCAAACAATAACGACGGAGTCTTTATGTCCCTACAAAAGAAGGATGTGGAAAAGATCGCGTGGCTCGCACGGCTGGCACTATCGGAACAAGAGGTTTCTGACTACGCGCGCGACCTATCCGATATTTTCGAACTCGTGAAGCAGATGAACACCGTAGACACCGAAGGGGTGCTCCCTTTGGCCCACCCGCTCGAGATCACCGCCCGGCTTAGAAGAGACGAGGTGGTGGAGACTAACGAACGGGATCGCTTCCAAAGTATTGCGCCGCTCGTCAAGAACGGACATTACCTCGTACCCAAGGTCATTGAATAACAAAGAATAACAGGCACGATCGTTGGACAAGCCGCGTTCGAGACGCTTCGAAGAACTCCATCATGATGCAACATAATAAAATAGCTGTGGCGCGAGATCGATAGGGACCTCTGTGGCAGCCCCACAAGCAGGACATGATCTCCACCAAAAGACGCTTGCCGAACTATCAGCAGCGCTCCATGAGCGGGTTGTAAGCAGTGAAGAACTGACGCGCGTATTTCTCGATCGCATCGAACGATTCAACCCCATACTCAATTGCTTTACAACGATCACACGTGAGCATGCGCTAGCCCAGGCAAAGGCTGCTGACAGACGGCTAAAATCCGGCCAAGGTGGACCATTAACGGGCTTGCCCATTGCCCATAAAGACATTTTTTGCACGCTCGGCGTAAAGACTGCCTGTGGATCTCGTATGCTCGACTCTTTTATTGCCCCATATAACGCCACCCTGATCGAACATATGCATGACGCCGGGATGGTGATGCTAGGGAAGACGAATATGGATGAGTTTGCCATGGGCTCGTCTAATGAGACGAGTTACTACGGCCCGGTAAAGAACCCTTGGGACCCCGAGAGGGTCCCCGGTGGCTCATCAGGAGGATCTGCGTGCGCCATTGCTGCCCAGATTGCCCCGGCAGCCACTGGCACCGACACAGGGGGGTCCATCCGCCAACCGGCTTCCCTGTGTGGCATCACAGGTCTCAAGCCGACCTATGGCCGGGTTTCCCGCTACGGAATGATTGCCTTCGCATCAAGTCTGGACCAGGGTGGCCCAATGGCGCACACCGCCGAAGACATTGCGATGCTGCTGAAGGTCATGGCGGGCTTCGATAAACGTGATTCTACCTCTGTCGATCGTCCCGTTCCAGATTACACAGCCCGCCTTAACGATGACATTCAGGGCCTGACCATCGGGCTACCCAAAGAATATTTCGGTGAGGGCGTCGATAGTGAAATCCAGGCACTTATCGACGCTGCTATCAAGGTCTTTGAAACACTGGGCGCTAAAGCCCGTACGATCAGTCTGCCCAACACCCATCTTTCGATACCAGCATACTACGTCGTCGCCCCCGCAGAGTGTTCTTCCAACTTAGCGCGATATGATGGCGTACGCTACGGGTATCGATGCAAAGATCCGAGAGACCTTGCGGATCTGTATTGCCGCTCCCGCGGTGAAGGCTTCGGTGCCGAAGTTAAACGCAGGATCATGATTGGCACCTATGCATTATCAGCCGGCTACTACGATGCTTATTATCTAAAAGCGCAGCAGATACGTCGCCTCATCAGTGAGGACTTCAAGAAAGCGTTTGAGGACGTGGATCTGATCGTTGGACCAACCTCGCCGACTGTAGCATTTAAACTGGGCGAGAAGACAGATGACCCCGTGACGATGTACCTCTCTGACATCTATACGGTTTCGGTAAACCTCGCTGGATTACCAGGCCTATCGATGCCAGTCGGTTTCGTCGGCGGGCTACCCGTTGGCTTGCAGATTATCGGGAACTATTTTTCTGAGGCACGTCTTTGCAACGTAGCCCACCGCTTTCAGCAGGAGACTGAATGGCATCGGATGCGGCCGGAAGGCTTTAGTTGACGTGTCGCCACGGGCGAACACCTATCCCTACCGCACCGCCGGACGTGCATTCCCTGTACACAGATGGCATCCTTAAGCGGTGTGCTGCACCACAAAAAAGAGGTGTGGGTCATGGACTGGGAACCGGTGATCGGGCTAGAGATACACGTACAACTCGCAACCAAAAGCAAGATTTTCTCAGGCGCCTCAACGAGGTACGGGGCCGAGGCGAATACGCAGGCGTGCGACGTGGATGTGGGGCTCCCGGGCGTTCTACCCGTGTTGAACGAAGAAGCCGTGCGCATGGCCATCAAATTGGGGCTGGCTATCGACGCCACAATCGCTCGACGTTCCGTATTCGCCCGCAAGAACTATTTTTACCCTGATCTCCCCAAGGGCTACCAGATCAGTCAGTACGAACTCCCCATCGTGTCCAGAGGATACGTAGAGATCCAAGCCGATGGCGAGGAACCAAAAATCATTGGCGTGACGCGTGCCCACCTCGAGGAGGATGCTGGCAAATCGGTGCACGAAGGCTTTGCTTCCATGTCGGGGATCGATCTCAACCGGGCCGGAACACCGCTTCTTGAGATCGTCTCCGAACCCGACATGCGCTCGGCAAAGGAGGCAATCGCCTACATGAAGACGATCCACACACTGGTGCGCTATCTCGAGATCTCCGATGCTAACATGCAGGAAGGTTCATTCCGTTGCGACGCCAACGTATCAGTGCGCCCGAAAGGTGCAACGGCTTTCGGGACACGAGCCGAATTGAAAAATCTAAACTCTTTCCGATTCGTCGAGCGTGCCATCAACTACGAGTTGCAGCGGCAGATTGATATGCTTGAAGCAGGAGAGCGCATCCTGCAAGAGACACGGCTTTATGATGCGAACAAGAATGAGACCCGTTCGATGCGGGGCAAGGAGGAAGCGAATGATTACCGTTATTTCCCGGATCCTGATCTCCTCCCGCTCGAGCTAGACGAGCGCTATATTGAAAGCGTCCGAGCTGAACTACCTGAATTGCCACGGCAGAAAAAGCTGCGATTTATGGCTGATTATGATCTCTCGGCATACGATGCTGGCGTGCTGAGCTCAAGTCGTGAGCTGGCGGATTTCTATGAAGCGACGGTAAGGGCATCTGGATCCGATCCGAAGTTATGTGCAAATTGGGTAATGGGTGATCTGCTAGGTGCACTAAACAAGGAAGGTAAATCGATCACGGAAAGCCCGGTATCGCCCACGATGGTTGGCGCATTAATGGCGCGGATTGCCGATAACACCATCTCCGGAAAGATTGCAAAGGAGGTATTCGAGGCGATGTGGAGGAGCGAGGGAGACGCAGACGCGATCATCGCAGCAAAGGGACTCAAGCAGGTCACCGATACAAGAGCCATCGAGCGATTCATCGACGAAGTGCTCGAAGAAAATGCTGAGCAACTGGCGCAATACAGAAGCGGGAAGGAAAAATTGTTTGGTCATTTTGTCGGACAGATATTGAAGAAGTCCCGCGGCAAGGCAAACCCGCAGCAGGTCAATACCTTATTGAGAAAGAAACTCAAAGGCCCATCCTCGTAGGGAAACACTGACGCGGAAACCACAGGGTTTGAGGAAGTGCCTCCTATTTTTTCAGGCCCACCGGATCCCCTATCTTTAAACCGAGTGCATCATCCGCTCGTCCCTGGTTCACCGCGATTTCAACCAAGCCATTCGCATTTTCATACCAGAAACCCTGACCGACAGGTACGTCAGAAAATGTGCGTGCATGCACCAGCAGTCGTTGGCCTAGCGAAATGCTTGCGTCGTCTGCGAGAGTGCAGGCACGAAGTCCAGTCATGGCATTTCCAAAGTGATCGATATAGATGACTTCAGGCAGGTCATCGGGCCAATCATAACGATGTGGAAAGAGTATGCGCGTGCCGGGCGGTGTCTCACCCCTTGCAATACGCGCGGCAACCGGCGCATAAAGATCCCGACCATGAAAACTGGATGAAAGGTGCTTGGGCCGCCATTGAATCTCCCAGCATTCGAGATCCCTCCCGCGCCTTGCCACGATAGCAAATAGCCCATTCTCAGGGCCCACAAACCAGCGGTTATCCGCCTTCATGATGAGGGATCTTTGCACCGCACTCCCCACGCCCGGGTCCACCACGCACAGAAATACGCTGCCCTCGGGAAAATCACGCACGTAGGCTGCTAATAGGTAGGCAGTCGCGCGCGGATTATGCTTTGGTGCATCAGCAAATAGACTGACGATAGGCACCCCTGCCGCGTTCTGCAATAACACACTCTGCATCTGGCCAACATAGGGTCCCACTAAGCCAAAATCCGTCACCAGGACGATCATAGGTTTGTGTCGCTGCGATAGTTCATAATGAAAAAAAACCGGGCAAGCCCGGTTTTTCAAAAAAACGACACATTAGCTGCCTTATGCACTAGCATTTTCTCCCTTGTCACTGCTCTTTGAGATTGGTCGGTCGACCATCTCCACGATGGCCATTGACGCACTGTCACCGGATCTGTACCCGCTTTTCAATATGCGAAGGTAACCGCCCGGCCGCTCCTTATAACGTGGCCCAAGTTCAGTGAAGAGCTTAGTAACAATATCCCGATCCCGCAGCCTGGAAAAGGCCAGACGTCGATTCGCGAGGCAATCGTTCTTGGCCATTGTGATCAGCGGCTCAGCAATGCGACGGAGTTCCTTCGCCTTAGTCAACGTCGTGCTAATCAGCTCGTGCCGCATTAACGACACCGTCATATTGCGAAACATTGCTCGACGGTGGCTGCTAGTACGGCTGAATTTTCTTCCGCTAAACGAATGACGCATTCGATCTCCTGTTTAACGACTCCCCAGCAGGCCGGCAGAAGGCTTTGAATTATCGTCGTCATACAACCCAGGAGGAGGCCACTTCTCCAGGCGCATGCCAAGGGACAAGCCGCGAGACGCAAGCACATCCTTAATCTCAGTGAGAGACTTTTTGCCCAGATTGGGCGTCTTCAACAGTTCGACCTCCGTGCGCTGGATGAGATCACCGATGTAATAGATACTCTCGGCCTTCAAGCAATTGGCCGATCGAACCGTTAGCTCGAGATCGTCCACTGGACGCAGCAGGATAGGATCGATCTCCGGTTCAGCGGCGGTAGCTTGAATCGCCTGTTCGTGGGCCTCCAGATCGACAAACACCGACAACTGCTTCTGGAGAACGGCTGCCGCCTTCCGTACCGCATCTTCCGGGTCTATCGTCCCGTTGGTCTCAAGCTCAATGATCAACTTATCGAGGTCAGTTCGCTGCTCTACGCGGGCACTTTGCACCTCATACGACACCCGGCGAATTGGACTAAAGGATGCATCGAGCTTTAGCCTGCCGATCGCCCGATCCTCATCACTGGCCGTCCCTACGACCGCGGGCTGGTAACCACGTCCGCGCATAACCTTCATAGTCAGATTCAATTCGCCAGCCTTGGTGAGATTGGCAATCACATGGTCCGGGTTGGCGATCTCGACGTCGTGGTCCAGCGTAATGTCACTCGCACGCACCTGCCCCGGACCTCGCTTGTTCAGTGTCAACGTGGCTTCGTTCTTTGCGTGCATGCGTATCGCCAATCCCTTGAGATTCAAGAGAATGTCCGTCACATCTTCCTGGACACCCTCGATCGTAGTGTACTCGTGCAGTACATCCTTGATTTCAACCTCAACAACTGCGCAACCCGACATGGAAGACAAAAGAACTCGGCGTAACGCATTGCCGAGTGTGTATCCGAAGCCTCTATCGAGGGGTTCAATCGTGATCCTTGCGCAACGCTCATTGACCGGCTCTACATCGACGCGGCGTGGCTTAAGTAATTCAGTAACAGGTACCTGCATGTAATTTAACCCTCTAGTAAGCTCACTTGGAGTAGAGTTCTACAACAAGCTGCTCATTAATGTCCGGCGGCAGATCGCTCCGTTCGGGGATGGACTTGACTACGCCCTCCATCTTACTTGCATTGACTTCAATCCACTCTGGAAAACCGTACTGCTCCGCTACCGCCACTGAATCCTGGATACGCGATTGCTTTTTGCACCTTTCCCGCACCGCGATGACGTCCGCGGGTTTAACCTGGAAAGAAGGAATATTGACGCACTGACCATTGACTTGAATCGCCTTATGGCTCACTAGCTGCCGTGCTTCGTTACGGGTACTACCCAGACCCATACGATAAACAACGTTATCCAGACGGCACTCCAAGAGCCTCAGGAGGTTTTCACCGGTCGAGCCTTTGTGTCTCGCTGCCTCCTTGTAGTAGTTTCGGAACTGACGTTCCAGGACCCCGTACATGCGACGTAATTTTTGCTTTTCGCGCAGCTGCAGTGCGTAGTCCGAAAGGCGCCGTTGCCGTCCGCCTTGTTGCCCCGGCACCTTATCGATCTGGCATTTTGATTCCAGTGCGCGTGCCCGGCTCTTCAGCAGCAGATCAACACCTTCTCGGCGACTGAGTTTGCATTTCGGACCTAGATATCTTGCCACAGGTAGCGCTCTCTAAACTCGACGCCGCTTGGGAGGACGACAACCGTTATGAGGGATCGGCGTGACATCGGTAATATTCGTGATCTTGAACCCGCGTGCGTTTAGCGTCCGAACGGCCGACTCCCTGCCCGGGCCAGGGCCCCTAATGAAGACCTCCAAATTCTTCATGCCGAAACCTGCTGCGACGGCACTGACCTTTTCGGCTGCGACCTGAGCAGCAAATGGTGTGCTCTTGCGGGATCCACGAAATCCGCTACCCCCGGCGGTTGCCCAGGCCAGTGTGTTGCCCTGCCGGTCAGTAATCGTAATCATCGTATTATTGAACGACGCGTGAATATGGGCGACCCCATCGACAACAGTCTTCTTGACGCGTTTTCGACTTCTAGCGGATGCTTTTGCCATAACGGTCCAACGTTTCCACTACTTGCGGATGATCCGGCGCGGCCCTTTACGGGTGCGGGCATTGGTCCGTGTTCGCTGCCCGCGAACTGGCAGACCACGACGGTGGCGCAGACCCCTGTAGCAACCGAGATCCATTAGGCGCTTGATGCTCATTGAAACCTCACGCCGCAGATCGCCCTCAACTGCATACTTGCTAACTTCATTCCGCAGAAGATCCAGCTCACCCTCGGTTAAATTCCTGATCTTGGCATCTGGTTTGACGCCTGCCGCGTTACAGATAGCCCGCGCACGAGACCGCCCGATCCCATAGATATACATCAGCGCGATCTCCGCATGCTTATTCACTGGTATATTGACGCCAGCGATTCGAGCCATAGATTGGTTTCCCCTACCCCGTCCAAAGACCGAATATTATAAATATTCTCCGTTACAATTCAAATAGTTAACCTTGACGCTGCTTATGGCGGGCCTCCTTGCAGATCACCCGCACCACGCCATTGCGCCGAACAATCTTACAGTTACGGCATATCTTTTTAACTGACGCTCTTACCTTCATAGGATCTCTTCCGCACTATACCGCTCGCCTGCCATGCGTCTTGAGGTTTGCCTTTCTCAACAAACCCTCGTACTGATGGGACATCAAATGTGCCTGCACCTGCGCCATAAAATCCATCACGACCACAACGATAATCAGAAGCGACGTTCCACCAAAATAAAACGGTACGCTGTATTTCAAGATTAAGAACTCAGGCAAGAGACAGACTGACGTGATATAAATTGCACCTGCGAACGTCAGCCGGGTCATAATACCATCGATATAACGGGCGGTTTGCTCGCCGGGGCGCATGCCGGGAATAAATGCGCCAGACTTTTTTAAATTATCCGCAGTCTCTTTGGGATTAAAAACGATCGCTGTATAGAAGAAACAGAAAAACACAATGGCGGCCGCATAACCTATAACGTACAGTGGTTGGCCGGGCGAAAGGGTGTTGGAAATATCGCGCAACCATCCTAGTCCCTCGGCAGTCCCGAACCAGCCGCCAAGGGTTGCAGGAAATAGAATAATGCTTGAAGCAAAAATCGGCGGAATGACGCCAGACATATTGAGTTTTAGCGGGATGTAACTCGACTGGCCACCATACAGCTTTCGCCCCACCTGCCGTTTGGCATAGTTAACTGTTATCCGTCGCTGTCCCCGCTCAACAAAAACAACAAACCCAGTCACGAATATAGCCAAAACAAATAACGCCAGCACCATGAGTACGTTCATCTCGCCTGTTCGCGATAACTCCAGCGTTCCCCCTACGGCACGCGGTAGCCCTGCGACAATGCCAGCGAAGATCAGCATTGAAATACCGTTGCCTACACCGCGCTCGGTCACCTGTTCCCCGAGCCACATAAGAAACAGGGTGCCCGTTACCAGCGTAGTGACCGCCGTTATACGAAATCCAATCCCGGGATCGATGACGATCGCCTGCCCCGCGGCCTGCTGGCCCTCAAGCGCGATCGCTACCCCGAGCGCTTGGAACGCCGCCAAGAGCACCGTGCCATAGCGGGTATATTGCGTAATTTTGCGTCGGCCCGCCTCGCCTTCCTTTCTAAGCTGCTCCAGTGCTGGATGCACGTGGGTTAATAGCTGCATGATGATGGATGCGGAGATGTAAGGCATGATTCCCAGTGCTACTATCGAGAAGCGCTCCAGTGCTCCACCGGAAAACATGTTAAACATGTCCAGAATGCCGCCGCGCTGCTGGTTAAATAATTCCGTCAGGGCGACAGGGTTGATCCCCGGGACAGGAATATGGGTACAGATGCGGAAAACAAGCAGAGCCACCAGCACGAACAGCAATCGCTGTCGGAGCTCTGTCAGCTTTCCGAGGCCCGCCAGTCCGCCCGGTATGCTTGTAACGGCGCTATTTGCCATTTGATTCTTCGATCTTCCCGCCCGCAGCCTCTATCGCCGCACGCGCACCTTTCGTTACACGGATACCCCGCAGCGCCACAGGCTTATCGAGCGTACCCCTGACAATGACCTTCACGCGCTTCGCGCTGTGAGGGACAAGGCCCGCGCGCTTCAGTGCCGCAAGATCAATCGTCTCAGATCCCACCTTGGCAAGCTCGTTAAGACGCACTTCAGCTGTGCGGCGCGCAATTCGCGACCGGAATCCGAACTTGGGTAAGCGCCGCTGAAGGGGCATCTGGCCGCCTTCGAAGCCGACCTTATGGTAACCCCCTGAACGGGCTCTCTGCCCCTTGTCTCCTCGGCCACCACTCCTGCCAAGCCCAGAGCCAGTCCCGCGCCCCACCCGTTTGCGAGCCTTCTTAGCGCCTTGAGCCCCTCTGATAGCGTTCAACCGCATCTCAGCATTCCTCGACTGCGAGAAGATAGCCGACTTTATTGATCATCCCACGGATCTCAGGCCTGTCCGGTAGCACGACCGTGTGTCCGATACGGCGAAGCCCAAGCCCTGTGATGCAGGCCTTGTGAGAGGAGAGCCGCCGATTGGTGCTTTTGACAAGCGTAACCTTGAGTTGTTTCTTCTTCGCCACCGCCTAGCCCAGTATTTCCTCGAGCGTCTTTCCGCGCTTTACCGCAAACTGTTCGGGCGCGGCCATCGTACGGAGCCCATTCATCGTGGCGCGAATGACATTGTTGGCGTTTTCTGATCCCAAGCATTTTGCCAACACATCATGAACGCCGAGCACTTCAAAAACGGCTCGCATGGCCCGACCGGCGATGATGCCCGTGCCTTCGGAAGCAGGTTTCATAAATACCTTAGAGGCTCCGTGCGTTGCAGTCATCGCGTATGCCAGCGTCCGACCGTTCAAAGGCACCGCGATCATATTGCGGCGCGCGTTCTCCATCGCCTTTTGAATCGCCAGCGGGACTTCCCGAGCCTTTCCGCGGCCAAAGCCGACCTTGCCTTTACCATCCCCGACCACTGTGAGCGCCGCAAAACCGAATTGCCGTCCTCCCTTGACCACTTTGGCAACACGCTTGATGGCAACGAGCTTTTCTAAGAGCTCGTCACCTGTTCCGATTGCCTCAACAACTGTCATGTCAATACCTCAAAATTTGAGACCGTGTTCACGGGCAGCATCTGCTAGAGCTTTTACGCGACCATGATATTTGAACCCGGAACGGTCAAAAGCAACTTTAGCAATCCCTGCCTTTCCAGCACGTTTCGCAAGAATCTCTCCCACCACGGCTGCGGCAGCAACATTGCCGCCATATTTCACCTTACCCTTAACCTCTTTATCCAATGTAGACGCACTCACCAGCACGCGTGCCTCATCAGGCGCAATGATTTGTGCATATACGTGCCTCGGTGTCCTGTGCACACACAACCTAATCATTCCACATTCCTTTATCTTCGCCCGAGTGCGCCGTGCACGGCGCAGACGAGCATTTTTCTTGCCTACAGCCATCGACCTTAACTCTTCTTTGCTTCCTTACGGACGACCATTTCGTCTAAGTAACGAATGCCCTTGCCTTTATACGGTTCTGGTGGTTGATAAGCACGGATCTGGGCGGCGGCCTGACTCACCTTTTGTTTATCATAACCCCGAATCACGATTTCCGTCGGGCTCGGCGTGTCGATGGTGACACCGTCCGGCATCTTGAATTTGATCGGATGCGACGTGCCGACCGAAAGATCCAGGACTTTTCCCTGTATTTGCGCACGGTAACCCACCCCAATTATTTGTAGCTTGCGTTCGAACCCTCGCAAAACGCCAGTTACCATATTATTTAGAATCGCTCGGGTCGTACCGGAAAGTGCTTTCGCGGCCTTGGATTCGTCACACGCCGAAAATGTGAGCGAATTGTCCTGCCTGTTGACCTTTACCAAGGGATGCGTTTCGTAGTCCAGCGTGCCCTTAGGTCCCTTAACCGTGACAATTCGACCGTCGATGCTTACCTCGACCTTGGCGGGTATGTTAATCGGGCGGTTTGCTATGCGTGACATCGGGTTCGATATCAAGTTACGACACAAAGAACCTCGCCCCCTAACCCTTGGGCACGGGCGGCCCGATCCGTCATCACACCACGAGGTGTTGAGATAATGGCCACGCCTAATCCACCCATTACCGCCGGCAACCGATCCTTCGATTTGTATATGCGCAGGCCAGGCCGGCTAACCCGCTTCAACGACTCAATGACGGGTCTGCCCTCATAATATTTCAAAACAATCGTCAACCTTGGCTTGTTATCGATGTTCTCAGTCGAATAGTCGGTGATGTAACCTTCATCCTTGAATATATTGGCAATGGCAACTTTCAGCTTGGACGACGGCATTGTGACTTGCTTCTTCGCCATTGCCTGGGCGTTTCGTATGCGGGTCAGCATATCCGCGATAGGATCTTGCATGCTCATGCGCCCTGTACCCTACCTTCTAACGCCATAGTTCCGTAGCCAGTTTTACCAACTTGCCTTAACGAGACCCGGGACATCTCCACGCATGGCCGCCTCGCGTAATTTGTTACGCCCAAGACCGAACTTCCGATAAAAGCCATGAGGCCGTCCTGTGATACTACAGCGATTTCGCATACGTATAGGATTCGAATCGCGCGGCAGCCTATTCAACTTACGGCGAGCATCCTGCCGTTCTTCCTCGTTGAGCTGCATATTTTTGGTCCTTGCCTTGAGTTCCGCACGCTTCGCTGCATATTTCCGCACCATGCGCAGCCGCTTCGCCTCTCGATTAATCATCGAACGCTTTGCCATAACAACCTCGCCTTGTTACCCGCGAAACGGAAAGTTAAACGCTGAAAGCAGGGCACGACCTTGTTCATCCGTCCGCGCGGTCGTCGTTATTGTGATGTCCAGACCACGGATAGCATCAATCTTGTCATAGTCGATCTCTGGAAAGATGATCTGCTCCTTTACACCCAAGCTGTAATTGCCACGGCCGTCGAATGATCTGTGGCTCAACCCGCGAAAATCCCTAATGCGTGGAATCGCAATATTGATTAGACGATCAAGAAACTCATACATACGCTCCCCACGCAGAGTAACCTTGCACCCGATAGGAAAACCTGTTCGTATCTTAAATGCGGCAATGGACTTACGCGCTAGGTTAACAACCGCCTTTTGACCCGATATGCGCGCAAGATCATCCAACGCGTTGTCCACCACCTTCTTATCGGCAACTGCTTCGCCAATGCCCATATTCAGCGTAATCTTTATAAGCCGCGGAACCTGGTTAGGCGATTTGTGACCAAACTGTGCTTGCAGCTGTTTAGCCACGATGTCTCGATAATAGTTTTGCAGCCTAGCCATGCATGAACCCGCTATTATGCATCGACCACTTCGTTATTCGACTTGAAATATCGCACCTTGCGTCCATCTTCGAGTACTCTGAATCCGACCCGATCCGGCTTTTTGGTGCCTGAGTTATACAAGGCCACGTTGGAAACGTGAATCGGCATCTCCTTTTCGACAATCCCACCCGCTGTTCCTCGCAGTGGATTCGGTTTCGTGTGCCGTTTGACCATATTAATATTTTCGACGGTTACCGTGTCGTTAGGATACACACGCACCACTATCCCGCGCTGACCTTTGTCCTTACCAGTTAGCACAACGACGTCATCACCTTTGCGTATTCTACACATGATAATTACCTCGCCTACAGCACCTCGGGCGCAAGAGAAATAATTTTCATAAAACGCTCAGTTCTCAATTCTCGCGTAACGGGCCCAAAAATGCGCGTGCCAATCGGTTGCAGCTGATTATTAAGCAGAACCGCGGCATTGCTATCAAAGCGGATTAAAGAGCCGTCCAATCGCCGAATGCCCTTTTTCGTGCGAACCACAACGGCATCATAGATTTCACCTTTCTTTACCTTGCCGCGCGGGTTTGCCTCCCTAACGCTTACCTTAACCACATCCCCAATATTGGCGTACCGCCTGCGAGACCCACCGACAACTTTGATACACATAAGCCGCCGCGCTCCGCTGTTATCAGCAGAATCAAGCATTGTTTGCATTTGTATCATGGTGGCTCTCGGTTAATCCATGCACCCAATCATTTTTGGCTGCCCAATGTAATCCCGACTCGAACGGATCATGAAATCGGTGGTGCCCTATCTACGATCTTCTGCAAACGCCAGGACTTCCTTTTCGAGATAGGGCGGCATTCCTCAATAGTGACCACGTCACCTTCTTTACACTCGTTACTCTCATCGTGCGCCAGCAACTTTGTAGTACGGCGAACGTACTTCTGATACAGGGGGTGTTTAACTGTACGGCGTACTAACACTGCAATGGTCTTCTCCATCTTCTTACTCACAACCCGCCCCGTAAGACTCCTCGGCTTCTGCACCAAATCCGTCATTTTGTGTCCACCACTGTGCGCTCATTCAGTATGGTTTTAACACGGGCAATATCACGCCGGACAGCCCTTAATTGAGTATGTTTGCTGAGCTGACCCGCGCTGTTCTGCATTCGCAGATTAAATTTCTCACGGTGAAGATCGAGAAGAAGCGATTGCAGCTCTTCTAGTTTCTTGTTTCTAAGACTGATTGCTTGCATCAAAGTACAGTCCGGGCCACGAAGGTCGTTCTTATTGGCAGCTTTGCTGCCGCCAGCCGAAGCGCCTCGCGCGCAACGGGCTCGGTGACACCCTCAATCTCGTAAAGCATACGGCCAGGTTGGACCTGTGCTACCCAATACTCCACGTTCCCTTTACCGCCGCCCATGCGCACTTCGAGCGGCTTTTTTGAAATCGGCTTATCGGGAAATATGCGGATCCAGATCTTGGCACCACGTTTGACATAGCGGGTCACTGCACGGCGCGCGGCCTCGATCTGGCGCGCGGTAAGGCGTCCCCGGGTAATGGCTTTGAGGCCGTATTCGCCAAAACTCACCTTATTGCCGGATGTCGCCATTCCGCGGTTCCGCCCTTTGCTCTGCTTCCTAAATTTTGTCTTCTTCGGCTGCAACATATCGGTATCGCATCAGTTTGCTTGGCCAGCCTCTGGCGCGGCTTCCTCCTCCACGTCAGTGGATCTGATAACCTCGCCTTTGAAGATCCAGACCTTGACACCAATGACCCCGTAGGTCGTGTAGGATTCCGCGAACCCGTAATCAATATCTGCTCGCAGCGTATGCAGCGGCACGCGTCCTTCGCGATACCACTCAGAACGTGCAATTTCAGCGCCATTTAACCGCCCACTTACGTTGATCTTCATGCCTAATGCCCCGAGCCGCATCGTGTTCGTTACAGCTCGCTTCATGGCGCGGCGGAACATGATACGGCGCGCAATTTGTTGCGCTACACTCTCGGCCACAAGCTGGGCGTCAAGTTCTGGCTTGCGGATCTCCTCGACACTAATGTGTGAGGGAATTCCCATCATGTCTGACACCTGTTTCCGCAAGCGGTCAATGTCCTCGCCCTTCTTTCCTATTACAATTCCTGGCCGAGCTGTGTGGATGATGATCCGAGCATTACGCGCGGCCCGCTCAATTTGAATACGACTCACGGACGCATGCGCAAGCTTCTTCCTCAGAAAGCTTCGCACCTGAAGATCTACGTTGAGATACTGCGGATAGTGCTTCGAATCGGCGTACCACGTCGAAGACCAATCCTTTATTACCCCAAGGCGCAAGCCAACCGGATGTGATTTCTGTCCCATTCTTCCCTCGCTAATCTTTGTCCGCTACAGTAATCTTGATATGGCTCATCCTTTTCAGAATTTTTGTGGCCCTTCCTCTTGCTCGCGTACGGTGCCGTTTCATCGTCGGCCCTGCATCAACGCATATGGCTGTGACCTTCAATTCATCGATATCTGAACCGTCATTGTGTTCGGCGTTGGCTATCGCCGATTCCAGAACCTTTTTGATCACATCCGCAGCCTTCTTCCTGCTAAAGCTCAGAATATTCAGTGCGTGTCCCACAGGCAGGCCGCGGATCTGATCAGCGACAAGCCGTGCCTTTTGCGGCGACAGGCGCGCGTATTTTGATGTTGCAGTGGTGGCCATACCCAGTTGTCCCGCCATTACGCGCTCGTCTTCTTATCCCCGACGTGTCCTCGAAAGATACGTGTCGCGGCAAACTCCCCGAGCTTATGGCCTACCATATCCTCGGTAAGGTAGATCGGCACATGCTTGCGACCGTTGTGCACCGCGATGGTTAGTCCGATCATCGCAGGAACGATGATCGAACGCCTAGACCATGTTTTGATTGGCCGTTTATCATTTTTGGCCCTTGCTTCCTCCACCTTCTTTGCCAAGTGGAGGTCGACAAACGGCCCCTTTTTTACCGCCCGTGGCATCTTGCCTCCTCGCTAGCTTCCGCGCCGATGCCGTACGATCGCGTAGCTGGTTCGCTTTGATTTCCGCGTCTTGTGGCCCTTGGTCGGTTGTCCCCACGGCGTGCAGGGATGGCGGCCACCGGAGGTACGCCCTTCACCACCCCCATGCGGGTGATCAACCGGGTTCATCGCGACGCCGCGGACGGTCGGACGGATACCGCGCCACCGTTTGGCACCCGCCTTACCAATCCCGCGCAACGAGTGCTCAGAATTTCCAACCTCACCAATGGTGCCGCGACACTCCGTCAAGACCTTGCGAATCTCTCCCGAACGTAACCGCAGCGTCGCGTACTGACCCTCCCGAGCCACGAGCTGGGCCGAGCAACCGGCACTGCGGGCAAGTTGTGCACCCTTGCCGGGTTTCAGTTCTACGCAGTGGACCGTTGTCCCCATCGGAATATTGCGAAGCTTCAAGCAATTGCCGGGCTTAATAGGCGCCTCGCCGCCAGAAATAACTTCCGCACCCACTGTAAGATCCTTCGGCGCGATAATGTAGCGCCGCTCGCCGTCAGCGTAGAGCACCAGCGCAATATTCGCCGAGCGATTTGGATCGTATTCGATGCGCTCCACCCGGGCCCCCACACCCTCCTTATCCCGCTTGAAATCAACAACGCGGTAGCGCCGTTTGTGCCCACCCCCGCGGTGACGAATCGTTATACGACCCCAATTATTGCGTCCAGATATCTTGGTTTTCTTCTCCAGTAGCGGCTCATGTGGTTCGCCTTTGTAAAGCTCAGGGGTAACAACGCGGATAACCCCGCGGCGACCCGGAGAAGTTGGCTTAGGTTTAACGAGTGGCATCTCTTACTCTTAACCCACTATTGCGCACTTATGAGTTCAATATCGAAGCCGGGTTTTAGACGTACGTAGGCCTTCTTCCATCCCGGCCTGCGCCCCGGAATACCACGCACAGCTTTACTCTTACCCCTTACGTTACAAATCTGTACGCATTCGACTTGAACATTAAACATTAACTCAACAGCCTTTTTGATTTCAGGCTTGCTTGCATCCTTGACCACCCTGAATACAAACTGTCGGTGGGCTTCCGCAAGCCGGGTGCTTTTCTCGGTCACACGTGGTCCTAGTACCACCTTCATCAGTCGCAACTGATTCATGTTAGCCATTCATCGATCTTCTCTAACGCGCCCTTAGTCACCAGCACCTTGTCAAAATGAATAAGACTGACTGGATCAATTGCTGACGCATCCCGCACTTCAACTCTGGGCAGATTGCGAGCTGCCAAATAGAGATTTTCGTCTACGTTCTCTACCACAATCAGCACATCATTTATTCCAAGCGACCTCAGCTTCTCCGCCAGCTCCCGCGTCTTTGGCGAATCAACGGAGAAATCTTTCATCACGAGCAACCGCTCTTGCCGCACCAGCTCCGACACGATCGAACGGATGGCATGGCGGTACATCTTCTTGTTGAGCTTCAGTGCGTAACTTTTCGGTTTCGCGGCAAAGGTCACACCGCCCCCACGCCACAAGGGGCTTCTCGTCGAACCCGCACGCGCCCGACCCAGACCTTTTTGGCGCCACGGTTTTGCACCCCCTCCTCTCGCCTCAGCACGCGATTTTTGCGCACGAGTACCGGCGCGAGCACCGGCTAGATAAGCCGTTACAACCTGGTGGACCAGCGGTTCGTTAAATTCCGCAGCGAATACGGAATCGGAAACTTCGACCGCCTTGCGAGTTTCGCCCTTCTTAGCACGATGAAAGTTCAACTCCATTACCTGATCCTCAACCACGGCCCTTGCGCGCGGGCCGCACGATGACATCACCCCCCTTGGCACCTGCCACTGCCCCTTTAACCAAGAGCAGATTGCGATCCGTATCGACGCGCATGACCTCCAGATTCTGGGTAGTCCGCCGGACATCCCCCATGTGTCCGGCCATCTTCTTCCCCTTGAACACCCGGCCGGGCGTCTGCCGTTGGCCGATGGCACCCGGCGCCCGATGGGACAGGGAGTTACCGTGGCTCGCATCACCTGAACTGAAGTTGTGGCGTTTGATCGTGCCAGCAAAACCTTTTCCGATTGTGGTGCCGGTGATGTCCACTTTCTGCCCGACTTCAAAGATATCGACCTTCACCTCATTACCTGGGGCGAGTTCCTCCCTTTCACCCTCATTGAGGGTGAATTCGGCCAGTCCGCGACCTGCCTCAACTTTGGCCTTGGCAAAAATCCCAGCTATTGGCTTGGTAAGCCGGTTAGGTCGTCGCGAACCCCAGCTCACCTGCACGCTGCGGTAACCATCCCGCCCTACTGACTTCACCTGTATTACGCGATTAGGCGCGACTTCAATTACCGTGACAGGCACGGTAATCCCTTCATCAGTGAAGATGCGCGTCATGCCCCGCTTGCGTCCAACCACTCCAAACATTACTTACCTATGACCCCGTCTTTGATTGGCGTTGAATTTTCTAAGTGTTCCTCGATGATGGTCTGCAGCGTGTGGAAGCCTAGCTCAATCTGATTTGTACATCGACCCCAGCGGCAAGGTCGAGCTTCATTAGAGCATCAACCGTCTTTTCGGTCGGATTTATAATGTCCAGGAGACGCTTATGCGTACGGATTTCATACTGATCCCGCGCATCCTTGTCAACATGCGGCGAGGTGAGAACAGTGAAGCGCTCCTTCTTCGTTGGCAAAGGGATCGGCCCCTTCACCTGCGCGCCCGTTCGTTTGGCGGTTTCCACAATCTCCCGCGTCGACTGATCGATCAATCGATGATCGAACGCTTTCAAACGTATCCGTATAATCTGTTCCGCCATGCCACCTACTCTATGATCTTAGAGACGACCCCAGCGCCAACAGTGCGGCCGCCTTCGCGAATCGCAAAACGCAATCCCTCTTCCATCGCAATCGGCACAATCAACTTCGCCTTCATGTTCACGTTGTCACCCGGCATCACCATCTCTACCCCTTCAGGCAACTCGACGGACCCTGTCACGTCCGTCGTCCGAAAATAAAACTGCGGCCGATAACCATTGAAAAATGGCGTGTGCCGACCCCCTTCCTCCTTCGATAATACGTATACCTCCGCCTCAAAATGCGTGTGCGGCGTGATCGACCCGGGTACGCACAGTACCTGACCACGCTCTACCTCCTCCCGCTTCGTCCCACGCAACAATACCCCTATGTTGTCCCCCGCTACCCCTTCGTCTAATAACTTCCGAAACATCTCAACGCCCGTGCATATGGTCTTCTGCGTCTCCCTGATCCCTATAATCTCTATCTCATCTCCTATCTTTACCTTGCCTCGATCCACTCGGCCCGTGACCACCGTACCCCGACCTGAAATCGAAAAAACATCCTCTATCGGCATTAAAAACGGCTGATCTATCGGACGATCCGGCACCGGTATGTACTCGTCCATCGCCTCCACCAGCTTCATCACAGAACCAACACCCAGATCCCCCTCGTCCCCCTCCAGGGCCTTCAACGCCGAACCCACAATCACCGGCGTCTTCTCCCCAGGAAACTCGTACGTGTCTAACAACTCCCGTACCTCTAACTCCACTAACTCCAATAACTCCGCATCATCCACCATGTCCGCCTTGTTTAAATACACCACAATGTACGGAACTCCTACCTGCCTCGCTAACAATATGTGCTCCCGGGTCTGCGGCATCGGCCCATCCGCCGCACTCACCACTAATATCGCTCCATCCATCTGCGCCGCACCCGTGATCATGTTCTTTACATAATCCGCATGCCCCGGACAATCTACATGCGCATAGTGTCGCTTCGCTGACTCATACTCTACATGCGCCGTCGCTATCGTGATCCCACGCGCCTTCTCCTCCGGCGCATTGTCTATCTGATCGTACGCCTTGAACTCGCCCCCATATCTCTCCGACAAAATCTTCGTCATCGCCGATGTCAACGTCGTCTTACCATGATCAACATGCCCTATCGTCCCTACATTCACATGCGGCTTCGTGCGCTTGAATTTTACTTTTGACACAGCCGTTACCTCGTCATGCTTTTCTGCCTATTGGGGTACTCGCTTTGCTTGATCACCGCCTCTGCAACACTTGCAGGCACCTCACGGTATCTTGCAAACTCCATTGTAAACGTGGCACGACCTTGCGTGGCAGAACGTAGGTCAGTGGCGTAACCGAACATCTCAGCGAGCGGAACGTCCGCGCGAATCACCTTCCCGGCTGGCGAATCCTCCGCACCATGCAAGACCGCACGACGGCGACTCAGGTCACCATTCACGGCACCCATGTATTCTTCCGGCGTGACCACCTCGACCTTCATCACGGGCTCCAATAAAACCGGTTGGGCCTTTGAAACGCCCTCTTTAAACCCAAGCGCCCCCGCAACCTTAAAGGCCACCTCACTGGAATCCACTTCATGATACGATCCGTCATAGATCGTTACCTTGACATCCACCACCGGGTAGCCGGCGAGGACCCCATTTTCCATCTGCTCCTGAACGCCTTTATTGACGGCTGGTACGTATTCCTTGGGAACGGCACCCCCAACAATCTCGCTTACAAATTCATATCCGGCACCAGGTTTGTTCGGCTCAATTCGTAGCACAACATGACCATATTGGCCGCGACCGCCAGTTTGGCGGACAAACCTACCTTCCGCCTTCTCCACAGTCTTGCGAATCGTCTCACGATAGGCGACCTGTGGTTTGCCGACGTTGGCGTCAACCTTGAACTCCCTTCTTAACCGATCAACGATGATCTCAAGGTGCAACTCGCCCATTCCCGAAATAATGATCTGCCCCGACTCTTCATCGGTGCGAACTCTGAAGGAGGGATCCTCCGTCGCGAGTTTTTGCAGACTGGTATCCATCTTGTCTTGATCGGTTTTTGTCTTTGGCTCGATAGCAACTGAGATCACGGGATCAGGAAATTCCATCCGCTCCAATGTAATCACATTATTAATATTGCAAAGGGTATCACCTGTAGTAACAGCCTTGAGTCCAACAGCCGCCGCAATATCACCCGCGCGCACCTCTTTGATCTCGACCCGACTATTGGCATGCATTTGCAAGATCCGGCCGACGCGCTCTTTCCTACCCTTGCCCGGGTTGAACACTGTGTCACCTGACTTAAGGACTCCGGAGTACACACGGAAGTATGTCAAGCTCCCGACAAACGGGTCTGTGGCGATCTTAAAAGCGAGTGAAGCAAACGGTGCGTCGTCCGAGTTGGGGCGCTCGGCTTCAGTGCCTTTGCCATCGTCGAGGATCCCTTTGATCGGCGGCACATCAACGGGCGCCGGCAAATAGTCGATAACGGCATCCAACAAGGCTTGCACGCCCTTATTCTTAAAGGCAGAGCCGCATAATGTAGGCACCACTTCATTCTTGAGCGTACGTAGACGCAATCCCTTCCTGATATCATCAGCTGAAAGCTCCCCCGTTTCGAGATATCTGTCCATTAGCTCTTCCGACGCTTCCGCAGCCGCCTCCAGCATCTTCTCGCGCCATTCGCGACTCGCATCAAGCAGTTCTGACGGGATGTCCCGTTCTTCAAACCGCATACCTATGGTCGCATCATCCCAGTAAATCGCCTTCATTCGGATAAGGTCTACAACACCTTGGAATTTGTCTTCAGCACCCACCGGCAGCTGCACCGGGACAGGAACGCTACCTAAACGTTCCCGGATCTGTTGGACCACGCGCAGAAAATTCGCGCCAGCCCGATCCATTTTATTAACTAAGGCAACTCGCGGGACCTTGTACTTATTCGCCTGCCGCCACACCGTTTCGGACTGAGGCTCTACACCGCCGACACCACAGAATACTGCGCAGGCCCCATCCAGAACCCTGAGGCAACGCTCCACCTCGATCGTAAAGTCCACGTGCCCCGGCGTGTCGATGATGTTGATGCGGTGTTCATGGTATTGGTTGGCCATACCGCGCCAAAAACAGGTGGTTGCCGCTGCGGTAATCGTGATCCCCCGCTCCTGCTCCTGCTCCATCCAATCCATGATAGCCGCCCCATCGTGAACCTCCCCGATCTTGTGCGACACTCCTGTGTAGTACAGGATTCGCTCGGTCGTCGTGGTCTTCCCCGCATCAATGTGCGCCATGATGCCGAGGTTGCGATACCGTTCAATCGGTGTTGCCCTTGCCACGATCATCTTTCCGCCTTCTGCTGTACCTTAAATATATAGGAAATCGCCCTTGGCCGACCCTACCAGCGATAATGAGAAAATGCCTTGTTGGCTTCCGCCATGCGATGCGTATCCTCGCGTTTTTTGACAGCAGTGCCCTTACTACCAGCAGCGTCCTGGAGTTCCCCAGCCAGTCGCATCCCCATGTCTTTTTCACTCCGCTTGCTGGCCGCATCGACAATCCAGCGCATCGCGAGCGTCATACCACGCCCCGCACGAACCTCGACGGGGATCTGGTAGGTTGCACCACCCACGCGCCTTGATTTCACTTCAACGATGGGCCGTACGTTGTTTAGCGCCTTATTGAATACCTCAAGTGGTTCGCCCGCTCCCTTGGCTGCGATCTGCTCCAGGGCCCCATAGACGGTTCGTTCCGCCACAGATTTCTTGCCGCACCGCATTAACATGTTAATGAACTTGGCCACAGTCTGATCCTGGAATACCGGATCGGGAAGGATAGCGCGCTTGGCGATTATTCTTCTTCTTGGCATCTAAGTAGCACCGTGAGGACCGCTTGAATTCCTAGGCTCAATGAGGAGGGCCATTAGGCCTTGGGGCGCTTCGCACCATACTTCGAGCGGCCTTGACGTCTAGCCGTAACACCGGAAGTATCCAGAGTACCGCGCACTGTGTGATAGCGTACCCCCGGCAGGTCCTTGACGCGGCCGCCGCGGATGAGAATCACCGAGTGCTCTTGCAGGTTATGGCCTTCGCCACCGATATAGGTCGTGACCTCGTGGCCGTTTGTGAGGCGCACACGCGCAACCTTGCGCAGTGCAGAATTTGGCTTCTTCGGGGTCGTGGTATAGACGCGAGTACAAACGCCGCGCTTTTGAGGACACCCCTCGAGCGCGGGAACACTGCTTTTGCTGCGCTGGCGCCTTCTAGGCTTCCTGACCAGCTGGTTGACCGTTGCCATGGGCTAACATCCAAGATCCGGTAACACATCACATTTTGGCGGGGAACCAAGCCGTGTCGCCTCAGGGCACTGAGGCGGCGCAGCGCATTTTGGAATTCCTAAAAAAACAACAGGCAGGAGTAACTCCGGCCTGTCAAAGCCGCGGGATTTTAAGGCTTATCGCGCTTCCCTGTCAAGGCAGGGAGCCGGATTTAGGCTCCCGTCGTGTGTCGCACCTGATCCATCTGTTCGACACCCACAGCTTCCTCAGCAACCGTGGCCACGGGCTCAATTTCGGCGGCTTCGAATACCCCCTCGGCCTCCTGCTGACGCTTGCGCTTGCGTTCCGCGTGATAGGCCAGCCCAGTACCCGCTGGGATGAGGCGACCGACGATCACGTTCTCCTTGAGCCCCCTAAGTTCATCTCGTTTGCCATTGACGGCCGCCTCAGTTAGCACTCGTGTGGTCTCCTGGAAAGACGCCGCGGATATGAACGACTCTGTTAACAGAGACGCCTTGGTAATACCGAGCAGGACCGGTTGCCAGATGGCCGGATCCTTGCCCTCGGCCTGGACATGTTCATTTTCCTCGAGCACACGTGCACGGTCCACCTGTTCTCCCTTGAGAAACTGGGTATCCCCTGGCTCCGTTACCTCCACCTTGCGCAGCATCTGGTGGACTATTACCTCAATATGCTTATCGTTGATCTTGACACCTTGGAGGCGGTAGACGTCCTGGATCTCATTGACAATGTACGTCGCGAGTGCGTGCACGCCCATAAGTCGCAGGATGTCATGAGGGACACGTGGACCTTCCACTAGACTCTCGCCGCGTTCGACATGTTCTCCCTCAAACACCGTTACATGCCGCCACTTGGGGATAAGCTCCTCATGTGGTTCCCCATCCTTGCCGGTTATCACCAGCCGCTGCTTCCCCTTCGTATCCTTTCCAAAACTCACCGTGCCGGAGATTTCTGCCAGAATCGCGGGCTCCTTAGGCCTGCGCGCCTCAAAAAGGTCGGCTACCCGCGGTAGCCCACCAGTAATATCACGGGTCTTAAACGACTCCTGCGGTAGACGTGCAATAGCATCTCCGACGTTCACACGGGCCCCATCCTCCACGCTGATAACGGCCCTTGGCGGCAAGTAGTAATGGGCAGGCACGTCAGTGCCTGGAATCAAAAGTTCCTTACCCTTACCCCTGCCTCTCCCCTTATCATCGATCAGCTTAACCGTGGGTCGCAGATCCTTGGCACTGATCCCACGCTGCTTTGGGTCAGTGATAACCATGTTCGTGAGTCCGGTGATCTCATCAACATGGCGATTGACTGTAACGCCATCGACAATATCGGAAAACTGCACGCGCCCGGCGACTTCCGTGATCACAGGATGGGTATGGGGATCCCAGTTGGCGACAACGTGGCCCGGCGCCGCAGCATCCCCGTCGACCACGGTAAGTACTGCCCCATAGGGCACCTTGTAACGTTCTCGCTCACGCCCAACCTCGTCCAGTACCGCAAGTTCGCCAGAACGAGACACGGCCACATGATTGCCCGCATCCCGATGCAAGAGCTTTACGTTGTGAAGTCTTATCCTGCCCTTAGACTGGATCTCAATGTTGCTAACCGCGGCAGCACGCGACGCGGCACCGCCGATGTGGAACGTGCGCATCGTCAACTGGGTTCCAGGTTCGCCGATGGACTGAGCGGCCACCACACCGACCGCTTCGCCAATGTTTACCCGGTGGCCACGACCAAGATCCCGACCATAGCAAGCGGCGCATATCCCATAACGCGTCTCGCACGTGATCGGCGAGCGGACAATAACCTGATCGACGCCCATCGCCTCCAGTCGTTCAACCCACTGTTCGTCGAGTAGGGTGCCCGCCGGGGCGATGACCTCATTTGAATCGGCCTTGCACGCATCCTTTGCGAGCATCCGCCCAAGCACGCGCTCGCGCAATGGTTCCACTACATCGCCCCCTTCGATCAGTGGCATCATCACCAGACCTGAAGTGGTGCCGCAATCATCTTCGGTTACCACCAAGTCCTGGGCGACATCGACGAGTCGGCGGGTCAGATAACCAGAATTAGCGGTCTTCAATGCAGTATCTGCCAGGCCCTTACGCGCGCCATGTGTCGAAATAAAGTATTGCAAGACATCCAGGCCCTCGCGGAAGTTGGCTGTGATCGGCGTCTCGATGATGGAGCCGTCCGGCTTCGCCATGAGGCCGCGCATGCCGGCCAATTGGCGTATTTGCGCAGCCGATCCGCGAGCACCGGAATCAGCCATCATGAATATTGAATTGAAGGAAGTCTGTTTAACGACCTTGCCCTCTCGATCGCGTGCATGTTCTGTTCCTAATTTGTCCATCATGGCCTTTGCGACCTGATCATTGGTGTGTGACCAAATGTCAACAACTTTGTTGTATCGCTCTCCATTCGTGACCAGACCTGAGGCATACTGTTTTTCAATCTCTTTAACGCCAGCTTCGGCCTTACCAATAATTGCTTTCTTCTCATCAGGCACCACCATATCTTCAACGCCGATGGAGATCCCGGCCCGGGTGGCGCATGCAAAACCCGTATACATCAGCTTGTCCGCAAAAATCACTGTTTCCTTCAGATCCAATTGACGGTAACACGCGTCGATCAACTGTGATACCGCCTTCTTGTTTAATAGCATATTCACAAGATCAAACGCGAGTCCCTCAGGCAACAATGTCGACAGCAACGCTCGACCAACTGTGGTCTCAACCCGTCTCCAGGATTCTCGCCGTTCTCCATCGTCATCTAGGCTGACTTCTCGGATACGCACCGTGATCGCGGCATGCAGATCCACCACCCGGTTTTCATACGCACGATGAACTTCTGCGATATCGGCAAATATCATACCCTCGCCTCGCGCGTTGACCTTTTCACGCGTCAAGTAATACAGCCCCAAGACAACATCCTGCGTGGGCACGATGATGGGCTCGCCATTTGCCGGTGAAAGAATATTATTGGTGGACATCATCAACGTGCGCGCTTCGAGTTGCGCCTCCACCGAAAGCGGCACATGCACAGCCATTTGATCACCATCGAAATCCGCGTTAAACGCTGAGCAAACAAGGGGGTGCAGCTGGATCGCCTTACCTTCGATCAATACCGGCTCAAATGCTTGAATGCCCAGGCGATGGAGTGTCGGCGCACGGTTCAACAGCACTGGATGCTCGCGGATAACCTCCTCAAGTACATCCCAAACCTCCGGTCCCTCACGCTCAACCAGCTTTTTAGCTGCCTTGATTGTGGTCGCAAGGCCGCGCCGCTCCAACTTCCCGAATATGAAGGGCTTAAACAGTTCCAGGGCCATTTTCTTTGGCAGACCACACTGATGCAGCTTAAGTGTGGGCCCCACCACGATCACCGAACGTCCGGAGTAATCGACACGCTTACCTAGGAGATTCTGACGGAAACGTCCTTGCTTGCCCTTGATCATATCGGCAAGAGACTTCAAGGGAAGTTTGTTCGTGCCCGTGATCGCCCGGCCTCGACGACCATTATCAAGTAGCGCATCTACCGCTTCTTGCAGCATCCGCTTTTCATTGCGGACGATAATGTCCGGAGCATTGAGGTCGAGCAACCGTTTTAGGCGATTATTCCGATTGATGACCCGCCGGTAGAGATCGTTTAGGTCAGACGTCGCAAAGCGGCCGCCATCTAGAGGCACCAAGGGGCGCAATTCGGGCGGTAACACAGGCAAGGCTTGCAATACGATCCATTCTGGCCGGTTGCCCGAATGCATAAACGCCTCAAGCAGCTTCAGGCGCTTGGTCAGCTTTTTCAGTTTCGTCTCCGAGCTGGTATTCGGGATCTCCTCACGAAGCTTGGCAACCTCGATAGGGATATCAATTGTCCTCAGCAGCTCATGTATCGCCTCCGCACCCATGCGTGCATCGAACTCGTCACCGTACTGCTCGATCGCATCAAGATAGGCTTCTTCAGAGAGTGTCTGGCCGCGCTCAAGCTGCGTCATACCCGGGTCTATGACAACGTAGGCTTCAAAGTAGAGCACTCGTTCGATTTCCCTGAGTGTCATGTCAAGGAGCAACCCCATCCGAGAGGGGAGTGACTTCAGGAACCATATATGAGCAACGGGGCTTGCTAACTCAATGTGCGCCATGCGCTCCCGACGCACCTTGGATAATGTCACCTCCACCCCGCATTTCTCACACACTACGCCACGGTGCTTAAGTCGCTTGTATTTCCCGCACAAGCACTCATAGTCCTTAACAGGACCGAAGATCTTCGCGCAGAAGAGGCCATCCCGCTCAGGTTTAAACGTCCGGTAATTTATGGTCTCGGGCTTTTTCACCTCGCCATACGACCAAGAACGAATCTTCTCAGGAGAGGCAAGGCCGATACTAATCGCATCGAATTCCTCAACCTGTCCTTGCTGTCTTAGTAGTCTCAATAAGTCTTTCAAGGTCTATTACCCCCGATGGGTGTGTAAATTCGCAACACGTTGCAACGATGGTAGCCGCTCAAGCGCAATCGTCGCACTCACACCAATTAGGCCTGTTCCAATTCAATATCGATGCCCAATGAACGGATCTCCTTAACGAGCACATTGAAGGACTCTGGCATGCCTGCTTCCATCCGATGGTCACCATCCACGATGTTTTTGTACATCTTGGTACGACCATTCACGTCGTCAGATTTGACGGTGAGCATCTCTTGGAGTGTATAGGCAGCGCCGTAGGCCTCCAGCGCCCAGACCTCCATCTCACCAAATCGTTGCCCACCGAACTGCGCCTTACCTCCTAACGGCTGTTGTGTCACCAGACTATAGGGGCCGGTGGACCGGGCATGCATCTTGTCATCGACCAGATGATTGAGTTTCAACATATACATGTAACCTACCGTAATGGGTCGATCGAAGGGTTCACCGGTGCGTCCATCGTAGAGGATGGTCTGACCATTCCTTGGCAACTCTGCCAATTCCAACATCTCCGTAACCTCGGCTTCGCTAGCCCCGTCAAACACGGGTGTTGACATCGGTATCCCGTCTTTAAGATTTTCGGCAAGTTGAAGGATCTCATCATCCCGAAGAGCGCGCAGGTCCTCCTTCTTGCCGCTGGAGTTGTAGATCCGGTCCAGAAATTTACGGACCGCGGAAACATTAGCGTGTTCCTCCAGCAACCTACCGATCCGCTCGCCCAGGCCTTTGGCGGCCCAGCCAAGATGCGCCTCAAGCACTTGCCCGACATTCATACGAGAGGGCACGCCTAGCGGATTCAGTACGATATCGACAGGCGTGCCATCGGCCATGTAAGGCATATCCTCAACAGGAACAATGGTTGAGATCACGCCCTTATTGCCATGCCGCCCCGCCATCTTGTCACCGGGCTGAATGCGTCGCTTAACGGCCAGATAGACCTTAACCATCTTCAGCACACCCGGCGCCAGATCGTCACCTGAGGTCAGTTTTGTGCGCTTCTCCTCATATCGCTTATCGAAATCCTTGCGCAGTTGATCGATCTGCGCTGCTGCCCGCTCAAGCTGGGCATTGGCGGACTCGTTGCGCAGGCGGATCTTGAAAAGCTTTTCCCGCTCTAGCCCTTCAAGATAGCCTTTGGTGATCTTGGCGCCTGATTCCAATCCACCCGGTCCTCCGTCCGCAACCTTACCGATCAGCAGCCTCTCAACACGTTGGTAGACGCCGTCTTCCATGATGCGTAGCTGGTCGTTAAGGTCTTTCTTGACCCGTGTCAATTCGGCATCTTCAATCTCCAATGCTCGCGCATCCTTTTCCACACCATCCCTAGTAAATACCTGCACATCGATGACGGTGCCGTTCATACCCGACGGCACCCTGAGCGATGTGTCTTTGACATCGGATGCTTTCTCACCGAATATGGCTCGCAGCAACTTCTCTTCAGGTGTAAGTTGGGATTCACCTTTGGGGGTAACCTTCCCAACTAAGATATCGCCCGTGTTTACCTCGGCACCGATATACACAATGCCCGATTCATCCAGTTTGGAGAGCGCGCCTTCACTCACGTTTGGAATATCGGCTGTGATCTCCTCTGGCCCAAGTTTGGTATCGCGTGCCACACAGGTCAGTTCCTCGATGTGAATCGTGGTGTAGCGCTCCTCCTCAACTACGCGCTCAGACACAAGAATGGAATCCTCGAAGTTGTAGCCGTTCCAGGGCATAAAGGCGACCAATAAATTCTGACCCAGGGCCAGCTCGCCCAAATCCGTCGCAGGACCATCTGCAAGCACGTCGCCGCGTGCGATGATGTCTCCTGGCTTTACCAGCGGCTTCTGATTGATACACGTGTTCTGGTTAGAGCGCGTATATTTGGTCAAGTTATAAATGTCGACACCCGGTTCGCCTGCCGCCGTTTCGTCGTCGTTCACTCGAACGACGATGCGGCTAGCATCAACCGAATCCACGCCGCCGCCGCGCTCGGCAACGACCGTGACGCCGGAATCAATGGCGACTGTACGCTCTATGCCAGTACCAATGAGTGGTTTCTCGGTACGTAACGTAGGCACCGCCTGGCGCTGCATATTGGAACCCATCAACGCACGATTGGCGTCGTCATGTTCGAGAAATGGAATCAATGCAGCGGCGACCGACACGATCTGCCGAGGCGAAACGTCCATGTACTGCACCCTATCCGGAGACAACAGCGCGAACTCATTCTGATAGCGACAGGACACCAACTCATCAATCAGTCGTCCTCGCGCATCCAGGGTAGCGTTAGCTTGGGCGATAACAAAGTCTCCTTCCTCGATGGCGGAGAGATATTCAACCGTGTCCGTTACTTTGCCATTGACTACCCTTCGGTAAGGTGTTTCAAGAAATCCATATTTGTTAGCTCGAGCGTAAACCGCCAGCGAATTAATGAGCCCGATATTCGGTCCTTCTGGCGTCTCAATTGGACATACGCGACCGTAATGTGTTGGATGCACATCGCGTACTTCGAAACCAGCACGTTCGCGCGTGAGACCACCAGGCCCCAGCGCAGAAATCCGGCGTTTATGTGTGACCTCCGATAGAGGGTTGTTTTGATCCATAAATTGCGACAACTGGCTGGACCCAAAGAACTCCTTAATAACCGCTGACACCGGCTTCGCATTGATCATTTCCTGGGGCATGAGACCTTCAGATTCTGCCAAAGAAAGGCGTTCCTTTACAGCACGCTCGACCCGTACCAAGCCTACGCGAAACTGATTTTCCGCCATTTCACCTACGCTTCGAACGCGCCGATTTCCGAGGTGATCAATGTCATCAATGGTGCCCTTGCCGTCGCGGATGGCGATCAACACCTTGAGCACGTCAACAATGTCTTCCTTCGTGAGTACGCCGGTACCTTCCTCGTCCTTGCGGCCGACGCGGCGATTAAACTTCATACGACCGACCGCTGAAAGATCATAGCGATCCGAGCTGAAGAACAGGTTGTTGAAAAGGTTCTCAGCGGCATCCTTGGTTGGGGGTTCTCCGGGGCGCATCATACGGTATATCTCGATCTGGGCATCGAGCGGCGTGCGCGTCGAATCAATACGCAAAGTCTCCGAAATATAGGGACCACGATCGAGATCGTTGGTATAGAGCGTCCGCATCTCTGATATGCCAGCCTCGCCAAACTTCTCCATCATTTCCTCAGTTATCTCCGAATTCGCCTCAGCGAGCACCTCGCCAGTTGACTGTTCAATGACATCATGCGCAAGCATCTTACCGACAAGGTACTCCGCGGGTACCTCGAGTGCCCTGAGACCTGCCTTCTCAAGCTCCCGGATGTGGCGCGCTGTGATACGTCGTTCACTCTCAACAATGACCCTCCCTGTTTTAGTCTTGATGTCAAAGGAAGCGGTTTCTCCTCGCAGACGCTCTGGTATCAGCTTTAACTTGATGTTCTTCTTTGACAGTTTGAATAAGTTCGTCTCGAAAAAAATGCCTAGCATTTCCTCAGTCGTACACCCAAGCGCGCGTAGCACAATGGTTGCCGGAATTTTCCGACGCCGGTCGATACGGGCGTATACGAGATCTTTCGCATCGAACTCAAAATCGAGCCAAGAACCTCGGTAGGGAATAACGCGTGCTGAAAACAGCAACTTGCCGGAGGAATGCGTCTTGCCTCTGTCATGTTCAAAGAACACACCCGGTGAACGGTGCAGCTGGGAAACGATGACGCGCTCTGTCCCATTAATAATGAATGTGCCATTTCTGGTCATAAGCGGCAGTTCGCCCATATAGACTTCCTGTTCCTTAATATCCTTAACGGCTTTGCTGCTCGGGTTTGCTTCCTTGTCATAAATAATTAATCGGAGCTTGACTCGCAGCGAGGCGGAATATGTAAGACCTCGCAATTGACATTCCTTAACATCGAAAACAGGGGTACCAAGCTCGTAGCTCACGTATTCGAGGATTGCATTCCCAGAGTAACTGCGTATCGGAAACACCGTCTTAAAGGCGACATGTAGGCCGGCGTCTTTGCGTGCCTCCGGCGACAAATACGCCTGCAGAAACTCCGCATAGGAGTTGATCTGGGTTTCAAGCAAATAGGGAACGTCCAGTACGCTCTGGCGCTTGCCGAAGTCTTTCCGGATACGTTTCTTCTGTGTATAGGAATAAGCCATGACGAATCCTCGGTTGTCAGCAATAAAAAGGGTTGGAAAGGCCGGTAGGGATGTGATGCGTCCCGCATTGCCAATTGCGAGGGCAGAGACTGATCACGTCCAAATCCCGGGGTGTGACTTTCAACCCCGGACCAAATGTCATCAGCGGATGCCGGGACGCCACCCGCTGCTCCAAAACGCTGGGAGGCATTTCGCTCAAGCGCACTCTACTTGAGTTCGACCGTTGCGCCTGCGTCTTCCAGCCGTTTCTTGCTCTCCTCAGCCTCCTGTTTGGAGACTCCCTCCTTAATAGTTGAAGGCGCACTCTCGACGAGATCCTTAGCCTCTTTAAGACCCATCCCTGTGATCGCACGCACCGCTTTGATAACTCCCACCTTATTCTCGCCGAAACTCGATAAGATGATATTAAACTCTGTTTGTTCTTCAGTTGCCTGAGCAGCAGGTCCTGCCACAGCGGCGGCTACGGGGGCAGCAGCGACAGTCGCGGCTGATACGCCAAACTTCTCTTCCATCGCTTGGACCAGCTCCACGACTTCTAAAACGGTCATGTTGGCAACAGTCTCCAAAATTTCTTCTTTCGTCACTGCCATAGCACGAACTCCCAAGTTAAATTCAGATGATGTAGCGTAGATTACCGCTCTAGGCAGCTCGCTTCTGATCACTAACCGCTGCCATGGTACGGACCAGCGCACTGTAGGGCGCTGCCAATGTACGCACGAATTTTTCCACGGGCGCCTTCATAACGCCCATTAGCATGCTGATCGCCTGCTCGTGAGTGGGCAAAGTTGCAAGTGACTCGACAGCTGAGGCCTCTAGCAGGCGCCCGCCGGTCGCAACAAGCTTCACAACGAGTTGGTTGTTTTCTTTCACGAATTCCCGAACCACCTTCGCGGCACTAGGCTCGTCTGGGGAAAATGCGAGCAACAACGGCCCAACCAATCCGTCCCGCATACAGGCAAACTCCGTACCCTCAAGCGCCCTCCGTGCCAACGTGTTTCTTACAACCCGTAAAATAACGTTCGCCTCACGCGCGTAACGGCGCAGCCGCGTCATGTCCGCGACACTTAACCCGCGGTACTCTGCGGCAATCACCGCAGTGGCCCTTGAGGCAACTTCAGCAACTTCCTTAACGATGGCCTTCTTTCTCTCCAGTGTGAGACGCATGGCGTTGTGTTCCCGTTACAGATCTAAAGAGCGAGGCTCCTCTGATCGACCACGATCCCCGGACCCATCGTGCTGGAAACCGTCACCTTTTTCACGTAGACCCCTTTGGCTGTGCTTGGCTTTGCCTTATTGAGGTCCGATAGGAGCGCCTCCAAGTTCTCACGCAAGGCATTCGCCTCAAACGATACCTTGCCGATTGAGCAATGGATAATGCCGGCCTTATCCGTGCGGTATCGAACCTGACCTGCCTTGGCGTTCTTAACCGCACTCGCTACGTCGCTCGTGACCGTCCCCACTTTCGGATTCGGCATGAGTCCGCGCGGACCCAGGATCTGACCGAGCTGGCCGACGAGCTTCATGGCGTCCGGCGTGGCGAGGGCGACATCGAAATCGAACTGCCCACCTCTCACTTTTTCGGCTAAGTCCTCAAATCCGACGATATCAGCGCCCGCGCCCTTAGCAGCTTTCGCCTGCTCCCCCTGTGCAAATACGGCCACCCTGATCGTCTTGCCGGTACCATGGGGCAATACGGTTGAACCTCGTAGCACCTGTTCGGACTTTCTCGGATCAATACCCAGGTTGATACTGACATCCACGGATTCCTCGAATTTCACGGTCGATATCTCCTTAAGCATTCGCATCGCCTCATCGACAGCATAGGGCTGGCCCGGCTCAAGCTTTTCCCGGTAGGCCCTTACTCTTTTGGATCGTCTCGCCATGCCTATATCCCCTCAGTCTCAATGCCCATGCTCCGCGCAGTACCCGCGATACTCCTTACCGCCGCTTCCAGTTCGCCCGCGGTCAAGTCCGGCATTTTGGTCGTCGCGATCTCCTCAATCTGTGCACGCGTTACCTTACCGACCTTAGCCGTGTGGGGCGTACTACTACCCTTCGCCACACCAGCGGCCTTCTTTAACAAGAAGGAAGCCGGCGGTGTCTTGGTCACGAAGGTGAAACTCCGGTCCGAGTAAACCGTGATCACAACCGGCACGGGTAGCCCAGACTCCATATTCTGTGTCTGAGCATTAAATACCTTGCAAAACTCCATGATGTTGACACCGTGCTGGCCAAGCGCCGGGCCAACAGGAGGGCTTGGATTGGCCTGCCCCGCCGGAACCTGTAACTTGATGTAGGTTTCAATCTTCTTCGCCATAACTCAGTCCTCAGTGAATGCCCCTCAACCCTTCCATAGCACAAAATATTCTACGTAGCTGCTACAACGCGGTCCGCCCCTTATTCTTTTCCAACCTGGGTAAACTCCAGCTCCACCGGTGTTGGCCGACCAAAAATCAGCACTGCGACACGCAGGCGGTTCTTCTCGTAGTTCACTTCCTCGACCACACCATTGAAATCGGTAAAGGGGCCATCGACGACACGTACTACCTCGCCCGGCTCAAATAGGATCTTGGGACGTGGTTTTTCCGCACCTTCCTGCATCCGCTCAAGGATCGCCTTCGCCTCTTTGTCGCTTATAGGCGCAGGCTTGTCACTGGTCCCGCCGATGAAACCCATAACTCTTGGCACGTCCTTTACGAGATGCCAGGTGTCATCGTCCATTTCCATCTGCACGAGGACATAGCCGGGGAAAAACTTGCGATCGCTTTTCCGCCTCTGCCCGTCGCGCATTTCCACGACTTCCTCTGTAGGCACTAGAATGTCTCCGAACTTGTTCTGTAACCCACTGCGTTGAATGTGCTCCTTTAATGAACGCATGACGTGCTGTTCGTAACCCGAATAGGCATGCACCACATACCACCTCAACGGCACGCAGTCAGCCTCCCTGACCAGTTAAGAGACGAATTGACCATCCTAGAAACAAATCCAGCAACCATAAGAAGATAGCCACCAACACGACCATCAAGATAACGATGAGCGTTGTTTGCACGGTCTCTTGCCGGGTTGGCCATACCACTTTGCGGACCTCGATCTGTGCTTCCTGAGCAAGTAGCCAAAATTGACGCCCCTTTTCAGTTTGTACGGCAACCACAACGGCCAAAGCTGTCCCCGCCAGCAATCCAGCTACCCGTAGCAATAAGGACTGATCAGCATAGAGATAAAATCCCACTACGGCGCATATCACTATTAATAGGGCCGAAATAAGCTTGACCGTATCGAGTTTTGACCCGTGAGTTTCCGCTTTCGAACTCATGCAAGTTGACTAATCACTCGTCGCTCGTTGCGGGTCACGCCATGGAGGACCGCAATTCTGCAAGGGAAGTGGCAGGCCAGGAGGGAATCGAACCCCCAACCTGCGGTTT
>JAKEHO010000095.1 GCA_022614965.1 Gammaproteobacteria bacterium | reverse complement strand
GTGCTATTCATGACCGCCATCCTTATCGGGAATTACCGAAAGGCTTTATTGCACCACCATCATCGCCGCGTCCAAGTAATTGAACGAGATCATTACTAGCGCGAACACAACGGACCTCCGGTGAATGGCGTTCTTTCCTACTAAGGTTTTGTTGCTTCCGAATCAGCAGGTGGGGTTAGAAGTACGATAGAACGGGTTTAGCAATGATAGGGAAGCTTGGCATCGGGTGAGCATCAAGCTATGCATGTTGGCGTGAGTGCCGCACGGCATATACAAACCTCTTCGCAAACGCTAGCGAGGTGTGAAGGACAAATCAGTCACTGTGAAGATAGGGTTTTTATTGCCGGCAAACTTTGCAATCGGGAATCCAGGTAACGGAATCCGGGCACAAGCGCGGCATCAAGCGCAAGCGCTCGAGCGGTTGGGGCATGAGGTAACTCGGCTGAACCCTTGGGACACGCATGAGCTTTCTACATTTGACGTCGTTCACTTTTTCCTGGGCGGGTTTGAGAACCTATGGGTAGTAGAGCAGGTCAAAGGGCAGTTATCGAAGGGCATTTTGGTATTTGGGCCTATCATTGACACAAATGCACCTAACTGGTGTTATCGCCTTGCGGCGTATGCGGGCCATTTGCACGAGAAGCTGTACACAATACCGGGGGTGCTGCGTGATCAGGCTATAGGTAGCGACCTGATCGTGTGCAGGTCAAAGCATGAGCAGGACCGGGTTGTTAAAGGGCTTGGCATAGAAGCAAGAAAGACGGCAATTGTGCTCAACGGAACTGATATGGCGGAACTTGTTGATACGAATGCGGTTCGCGGTGAGCTTGGCTTCCTGGAAGGGTATGTATTGCACGTTAGTGCATATACACAATCGAGAAAAAATGTCGTCAGGCTCGTAGAAGCGGTCGGTGCACTCGGGTACCCGCTTGTAATCGCGGGATACGCAGAGCCTGGACCGATCTATGACCGTCTACAGCAACTAGTGCGTACATTTGGGAACGTTCGGCTATACAACTTCCTTGACAACGTAGCCTTGCACAGGCTGTACGGCGGTTGTCGAGTCTTCTGCATGCCGAGTGTTTTTGAGGGCACAGGTCTCGCGGCGCTTGAGGCGGCATCTTACGGAGCAAAGGTGGTTATTACGCAGAACGGCGGTGCGCGTGACTACTTCGCGGAACATGCACAGTACGTAGATCCGAATAACACAAGCACTATCCGAGAAGCGTTAAAAAGGGCTTGGGATGAGCCAGAGAGCGTGCTTCTGCGTGACCATTTGCGCCGCAACTTAACGTGGGAGCATTCAGCGCAACAGCTGCTTGCCGCGTACGAACGGTGTTTGCGAAGCACATGACCTTTCCCAGCTGGTTATTACCTGAGAATTCCCTGTCGCAGGCTAGCCGGCGGTGGGGGCCGTGCGCTGGTACGACCGGGACGGAGGAGTCGGCGTCGATGTTGCGGTTCGGCCCCGGGCGAATAGGCGCCCGAAGTGCTCTGCGTGCCGCCGTCCCCGGCCAGGCTACGACACCTTGCCCGTGCGTCGGTTCGAGTTTATCCCCTTGTGGGGTATTGCGGCGTTTTCTCTTTACCCCTTTCGCCTGGTGAACGGTCCACGCTGTGGGATCTGCGTCGAGACGGTGCCCTGGACCACGGGCAAACGCCGGCTCACCGACCTTGGCCGTTGGCCGCTTAATTGGCCGCTTAATTGGCCGCGCGCGATCGATCACGCCATAAGAAACGCGAGATGAGCGATGTCTTCTTCGAAGAACTCGAAATTTCAATCCCAGCATCCTGCACGAACTACCAAGGTATAACTTCGCAATGTGCGGCATAGCCGGGATTGTCACAAGAGAACCTCTTCAATCCACCCAGAGGGACCTGGCCGCGCGCCTTAATAAGTATCTAGAACACCGCGGGCCTGATGGAGGGGGAGAATTTCACGATGGCCATATCGCTATAGCGATGCGCCGTCTGAGCATTATCGATCTCAACACAGGCTGGCAGCCCCTGTACAACGAGGACCGAAGTCTCGTCCTTGTCGCCAACGGAGAAGTGTACAACTTCATCGAGCTTCGCCAGCAGCTCGAAAGCCGAGGACACCGCTTCTCCACCGGCAGCGATTGCGAGACCATCCTCCACTTGTACGAAGAGCGCGGCGACCGCTGTGTCGATCATCTTCGTGGAATGTTTGCCTTTGCACTGTGGGACATGCGTCAACGTCGGCTGCTACTGGCCCGTGACCGAATGGGCGAGAAACCTCTGTATCTTGCTCGCACGGACAGACAGATTGTCTTCGCCTCGGAACTCAAGGCCCTGGTTCATGGAGCTGTCGTGCCTTTCGAACTCGATCCCCATGCCGTTCATCTTTACTACCATTATGGTTTCGTTCCTGAACCGATGGCCGCCTTGCGCGGCGTGCGTAAGTTACCTGCCGCGCATACCCTGACCATCGACGTCGATCGCTGGCAGATCGATGAGCGTTGTTACTGGAGCATGGAGGACGCCCCGCCAGTCGAAGGTGACCCAGGAACAGTAATTCGCGAGGAACTCGACCGGATCGGCCAATTGATCATCCGCTCCGACGTGCCGGTGGGCGTGGCCCTGAGCGGTGGGATGGATGCCAGCACCATCGCCACCCTTGCGGCCAGGAAGTACCCCGGCACGATGCATGCCTTCACCGTCGGTTATTCTGGACGCCCGTTGCAGGACGAGCGCGGTGAAGCGAAAGAGCTTGCCGACCATCTGAATATGCCGTTTCATGAAATAGAGATCTCCACCTCTGAGCTGGTCTCCCTCTTCCCGAAGGTCAACCATTACCGAGATGACCCGATTGCGGACATCAGTGGTGTGAGCTACTACGTGGTGATGAGATCCGCCCGCGAGCAGGGCGTGCCTGTGATGTTGATGGGACAGGGGGGCGATGAATTGTTCTGGGGGTATCCTTGGGTTCGCACCGCCTTGGTCGCCAGTCAGCGCAAGCTGGCCTTACGCAAT
>JAKEHO010000094.1 GCA_022614965.1 Gammaproteobacteria bacterium | reverse complement strand
GGCCTGGACCATCCCGTGTCCGCACCCTTTGGCAAGCAGTGCCTGCTGGCTCGGCGCATGGTCGAAAGAGGGGTCCGCTTTGTCCAACTTTACAGCGGTTCAATCATCAACCAGAATGTGGACACGTGGGACGCGCACGCCAGCATTGTGGACAATCACGGCCAGCACGCCCCCGAAGTGGACAAGCCGATCGCAGGCCTGATTGCGGATCTAAAACGCCGGGGTTTGCTGGATGAGACGCTGGTGATCTGGCACTCGGAATTCGGACGCATGCCCATTTCCCAGCGCGGCATCGGTCGCGACCACAATCCTGGAGCGATGACCACCTTCTTAGCGGGAGCCGGCATCCAGGGCGGCCAGAAGATTGGCGCCACCGACGAGTTTGGCTACAAGGCCGAGCAGCAGGTCGTGAGCTGCCATGACCTGCACGCCACGGTGCTGCACTTGCTGGGTATGGACCATAAACGGCTGACCTACTACTTTAACGGCCGCCACATGAGGCTCACGGACGTCCACGGTGAACTGATCCCGCAAATCGCCGGAGAGTCCAGACCGGCGGGCTAGATTCCATCAGCGAATCCCTGGTAATACATTCTCAAGAGGCAACCTGAAGCATCGGGCGGCCCCATGTGTAGTGCGGTGGCAAGCAGCGGTCCCGCGCGACGCCGCGTCGCCGTACCCGACATTGGTCGAGGACGAGCACGATGGACGACGAAGACGATTGTCAGAGGATTCTGGAGTGAATCTTCAGAGACGTCTGCAACCTGTTTTCCTTTGGATAGGAACTGCGCTTCTCCTGCAGGCACGCTGGGTGTTTCCTGCAGATGATCTTGCCCAGGGCGAACGCCTCTTTCAACTTCACTGCGCCGGCTGTCATGGCCCTAAAGGAGAAGGCGCCAAAGGTCCCAATCTCGCGGTGTCACGCCTGGCGCGGGCCAACGCGGAAGAAGAACTCGTCAGGGTGATCACTCAAGGAATCGACGGCACCGAGATGCCGGCGTCACGCATCGATAAAGACCAGATCAGACGGGTCGCTGCTTTTGTGCGCCAGCTCGGCGTATTACCGCCCGAACCGGTTCCAGGCAATGCCCAGCGGGGCGAGCAACTTTATTTTTCTAAGGGGAACTGCGCGCCATGTCACGCCATGAAAGGACGAGGCGGTGCCTCCGGTCCGGATCTTACTGAGATTGGCCTGCGTCGCGGCGCCGCGTACCTGCGAGCGGCGCTCACCGATCCGGAGGCAGACGTGCCGAAGGCTTTCTTACCGTTTGGCCAGGCGAGTATCCCGGAAAACTTCCTGCTTGTGAGAGTGGTCACGAAGGACGGCCAACGCTTGACAGGAGTGCGTGTCAACGAAGATACGTTCTCCATTCAACTACGCGACTCCTCCGACCGAGTTCATTCCTTCTTCAAGTCTGAGCTGACCGAGCTGCGGAAAGACTGGGGAAAGTCTCCAATGCCAAGCTACCGCGGGCTGTTTTCAGACAAGGAACTGGACGACATCGTGGCTTTTCTGGCTTCATTGGGCCGCGAACGATGAGTGCTATCAGAATGAGTGCCAGCTTGGATCGACGCCCTGTGGTCCGCCTTGCCGAGGGGAGCTGCGAAGAAATCAAAACTCAACGAAAGAATCGGCTCCCCTCTACCCAACGCGGGGGAGGGGCTGAGGGGGAATTCCGCAACATGGCTAAGTGCCTGCCGCTCCGCGTCTGTCGGGATTCTTCCGGTTTCAGCAGCCAGACGCCACATCGTGCACCGCCCCCTCACCTCTTGGCCCTCTCCACCTCACGGGGGCGAGGGGAACCGAAGTTTTCAATTTTTTCACAGTTCCAGAGGTACTACGGGGGGTCTTCGGCCTTCGCCGATTGCGGCGCTGCTTCGGTGACATTGGTGACTCTTCTGCTGTGTCTTCTTGCCCAGGTCACTTTGGGCCAGGTGCCCTACGAGAGAATCCGCCGAGCGGAATCTGAACCGGGCAATTGGTTGACGTATTCGGGCAACTATCAAGGCCATCGTCACTCGCTGCTTGCGCAAATCAACCCAGGCAATGTCGCCCGTCTCAAGCCTGCCTGGGTTTACCAAATACGAGACGCAGGAAAGGTCGAGACGTCGCCAATTGTTCTGGATGGAGTCCTCTACATCACAGAAAAACCAAATGTCGTCACAGCTCTGGATGGGCGAACCGGAAGACCGCTCTGGAGCTACCGCCGCGCCCTTCCGACCGGCATCCCCGCATGCTGCGGGCCTGTGAATCGTGGCCTGGCGATTCTTGACGACATGCTGTTCCTTGGCACCTATGACGCGCATCTGGTGGCGCTCGACCTGCGAACCGGCGCGGAGCGCTGGGATGTGACTGTGGGCGACTACAAGATCTCCCACACGATTACCGTTGCTCCCCTGGCGGTGAAAGACAAGATCGTCGTCGGGATCGCGGGCGGTGACTGGGGCATTCGCGGGTTTCTGGACGCTTACGACGCCAAGACAGGCAAACGATGCTGGCGCCTTTGGACGGTGCCTGCACCGGGCGAACCGGGAAACGAAACCTGGGCGGGCGATAGTTGGAAAACGGGCGGTGCCACCACCTGGGTGACTGGATCCTACGATCCGGAATTGAATCTCATTTACTGGGGCACAGGCAATCCGGGACCAGATTACAACGGAGACGTGCGCGCCGGAGACAATCTGTACTCTGACTCTCTTCTCGCCATAGACGCCGATTCTGGAAAGCTGCGCTGGCACTTTCAGTTTACTCCGCATGACGTCCACGACTGGGACTCCAGCCAGGTGCCCGTGCTGATGGACGGCGTAGTCCATGGACGGGCCAGGAAACTCGTGCTTCAGGCCAATCGCAATGCGTTCTACTACGTGCTGGATCGCGCGACCGGAGAGTTTCTATCCGGCAGGCCTTTTGTAAAACAAACCTGGGCCAGCGGACTCGACGCGCGCGGCCGTCCGATTCTGCTTCCGAACACGGAACCGACTCCTGAGGGCACGCTGGTGTATCCAGGACTGGGCGGAGGCACCAACTGGTTCAGCCCGTCCTACAGCCCGAGCACGCGGCTCTTTTATGTTCCGGCTCAAGAAGACTACGGGCAGGTTTATTACAAGCTCAAAGCCGAGTACAAGCCCGGAAACATCTTCGAAGGCGGCGGAACGCGCAATCTCGCCGGCGTCGAGCCTTACGGGGCGGTCAAGGCGCTGGAATCCGAGACTGGAAAGCTGCGCTGGGAATTCAAGCTTCACGCACCATCATCCGCCGGCGTGCTCTCAACTGCTGGCGGCTTGGTCTTTAGCGGCAGCCGGGAAGGTTGGTTCTTTGGCCTTGACGCAGAGTCTGGCAAGCCACTGTGGCGTTTTCAGACCGGCGGACAGATTACGGCGAACCCTGTCAGCTTTCTTGTGGACCAAAAGCAACATGTCGCAATCGCCGCGGGGCAGGCGCTCTTCGTGTTCGCGATTGAGTGATCACCGCAGAGACGCGGAGACGCAGAGAAAAATTGGGAGAAGCCCTGAAATCCCGATGTTTTTCGTTCTCACTGAGAAATAATGAACCAAAAGGCGGCCACCCAATGAAAGCTGTGAGCAGCTGCTCTGAACCGTTGTTCCTGGACAGTGCTAAGAGAAAAACTCTCTGCGTCCCCGCGTCTGCGGTGGCTTTTGATTTCGTTTCTAGAATAAAAGGAAGTGCATCGATGAAACTCCTTGCTTTAGCCGTCCTGCTTTCTGCGACGGTCATTGTAGGCCCCGTTCCTGGCTGGGCGGAGCACCCCAAATCGAAGGCGCCGGAGCAGGGTTACGTGCCCGAGGGCTGGCATCCGCATGAGGGCGGACTGCTGAAGTATCGAGTCGCCATTCGCTTCGGCGAAGAGCCTGACACGATGCCTGATGGCTGGAAGTTCGGCAGGGTGTCCGCCGTGACGACGGACTCGAAAGGCGACGTCTACGTCTTTCACCGTGGAAAGAAGGCGGATGCAGTCGTTGTCTTCGACTCCAAGGGCCACTATATCCGTTCCTGGGGCCGCGGATTCTTCGGTAATCCGCATGGACTGCGGGCGGATAAAGACGACAATATCTGGGCCGTCGATAACGGCAATCACCAAGTGTACAAGTTCGCGCGCGAGGGCAAGTTGCTGCAGACCTGGGGAATCAAGGGACAGGCAGCCACCGACGCCAAAACCTTCAACCGCCCTACCGACATCGCGTTTGCAGCCAATGGTGACTTCTACGTATCGGATGGTTACGGCAACTCACGGGTTGTGAAGTTCAACAAGGAGGGCAAGCATTTGCTCTCCTGGGGCAAGCCCGGAAAGGGGCCGAGTGAATTCCAGACCGTCCATTCTGTTGGTGTCGATTCCAAAGGACGAGTCTACGTCAGCGACCGGGAAAACAACCGGATCCAAATCTTCAGCGCCCACGGCGAATTTCTCAAGCAGTGGACTCACTTGGGCGCGACCCAGGGTCTGTTCATCACACCAAATGACCAAATGTGGGTCATTACCCACCGCAACAACGTTGAGAACATCACTTACGACACATTGGCGGGTCGGATCATGAAACTCGATCTCGAGACCGGCAGGGTCCTGGGCGCCATGGAATGCCCCGGCCACATGATCACGGTTGCGCAGAGTGGTGAGATTTTCGTGGCAAGCCTTACGGGCAACATCTTCCGCTGGTATCCGGCCTGGCTCACTCGCGACGCGGCAGCCCAGACTGAAGCGAAGGGGCCGCCAGTAAAAAACTGATGCTTGCTGCAGTGCGGTTTAATTGTTTCGCAGCACCTGGAGCTGCGAAAAAAGTCAAGGGTAGGGACGCGCTGCCCATTGATGTCAACTTAGGGCAGGACCGGGCCCACGATTGACGAAAAGCACGCCAATCG
>JAKEHO010000093.1 GCA_022614965.1 Gammaproteobacteria bacterium | reverse complement strand
CGCAGCCCCTCCATTCAGATGGTCCATGTTGATGAGAACTTGTTCCACGATGGCTGGCTTTATCTTGTTCAACATCAGGACAAAGACTACTCGCTCACCGACTGCATCTCGTTTGTTGTGATGCAAAGATTTGGGATCAGTACGGCCTATACCTTCGATCATCACTTCGTGCAGGCCGGGTCTGCCAAGGAACCGTGAGCTTCGAGCGTAGGATGGGTAGCGCGCAGCGACAAACTGGCAGGACAGCCAGTTTGCACCGTGTAGCCGCCCGACAGGGCGAGCGACAAGGATGTCGCGAGTGAAACCCATCATTCCATCCCCACCGCATCCGTATCCACGTCTTTTAATTAACCCTGCGCCAGCCCAACCACTCGGATACACGTCCAACCGCACGAAGTGGTGATACGATGAATAGGGCCAGTCCAGCACCCGCGTGACATAACCATGCTTGACGGGTTGTAGTGGATCTAATCGACATGACGTTGGTAATCCGCGTCGCCCCGTATGGCATGCTCCCAAAACCGAGGTTGCCAGATACCCCGTTCCCCCCTTATTCAGCCGGCTTTGGGAACGGCGTTCGGTTTTTGGGATTTGCGGAGAAAAGGCCGCTTTGATCTGTCTCCAGCGGGTGGAGAAATCGTCGTCAGCCTCGGGCAAGGTCCAGATACAGTGCAAGTGGTCAGGCAATATCACGACAGCCTCCATCGCAAACGGGTGGGCGGCCTTGACCTCGCGGAAAGCAGAACGTAACCCAGCGATGTTTTCGGTCAGCAGCGATCCACCCCACTCCGCAAGCGCGACTGTGAAAAAATAGCAGCCTCCTTTGAGCCGATAACGCTGGTATGCCGTCATGTCTCGCGATCACTCTGTAAACTTATGTGCCCTTTCCAACTTCATCGCCATGATCGTTGTAGGATGGGTAGAGGCGATAGCCGAAACCCATCATATCCATCCGCCCTCCATTTGACGGGTTTCGCTGCGCTCTACCCATCCTACGCGGGCTTCATGTGCGCTGCTTCATCGTGGCTATGGTTTCCGTCAAGAAAGTGCCATTCGCATTACGGGCGCACATCCAACCGGTCGCGATAGGCGATTGTGGTCGCGGTATCGAAGTCTTGCAGGCGAGCTTCGATGTGCAGCGTGCCCCGCGCAAGAAAACGTAAGTCGAAGTCAGAACTGAAGGTGGTCCGCAATGGACGACCTGGGCCCGCATCCGCCGCGGCTAAGTCCCTGCCATCGAACAGGACAGACCGAATCCGCCTACCGCCGACGTTGCGGACTAGGGTCATGCGCACACTGACGGACGGCCGCGTGTACGGTCGGCCACGTTGACCTTCACCCTTTGAATCGACGTGGAACCAGATTTTGCCTTGAATGCGATCTTGTATGCGACGCAATCGGCTCGGTATGGGATCAGGGCTACCCCCAAAATGCCCCCAAAGCCCGATGAGCGGGTCCGTGATGTAAAGGGTAATGCTGAGATCTCGACTCGTCCACGCACTGCTCTCCGCCCGCGCGCGTGCCTCGCGCTCATGCGGTCGCTCGGGGGCGGCACCGGCCGGCCGTGGGCTGATAATCGGCCCGCCGTACACGTTGTCGCGAACGAACATCGCGTACGAGTCTGCGTTCGCCAAAGCCTCCGCCGTCGTGAGGTCGATGAAGCGTCGGTCAACAGCATAGGTATCGCCTCCATACCCCGCTTGATGAGCAGCTTCGTGTACAAGAGTGAGAGGCCCTTCGAGGTCACCGAACTCGAAGTGCGATGGACAGACGAAAACCGGGGTGCCGACATCGGCGCACGCAGCCGCGTCATCACACTCGCGCCGACAGGCTTGCTCGCTTACGCAGCGCCAGTTTCGGGAACCTCGGCTCAACCTGTCGTGTATGCGATCGAGCCGGCGCATGATGGTGCGGATGTGGCGCGAGTTATGAGTGTGGAAGTGGGTATCCAGGGCCTTCCCAGCGACCGTAATGATCTCCGAGCCGCGCGCAATGCGATCGAGTTCATCATCCAAGGCGACCATGCCTTGTTCAACCAGACTGCGGGCTTGGCCGATCTGAAAGTCGAGCCGGATGCGATCATGTGGCGAGCAGCCAGGGAAACGGGGAATTAAAAAGGCTCGCTGCTCCGCCTCCTCCTCACCGCTCGGCGAACGCGTCGCCCCAGACACGTCCGCTTGCCGATACAGCCAGGGCACAGATACGGTGCCGGGGACACCACGGCTTCCCTGCACTACGTGCGCCAACTCGTGTGCGAGGAGCCGTATTCCCTCAAGTGTACCAGGCGTATAGCGGCCTGCGCCGAAGACGATATCGTCTCCCACCGTATAAGCCAAAGCATTCACTGCCCGCGCCGATTCGCCCGCCTTCGCATCCGCATGTACCCGCACCGCACTGAAGTCGTAACCAAAGCGCGGCTCAAAGAATGAACGCAGAGACCGCGGAAGCGGGTGACCCCCTCCTTTCAGGGCACTTATCGCCGATCCCAGGTCGGGAGTGACTTCGGGACTGTGACCGGGAATCGCTTTGGCTTGAAGTTCTTCTTCCTCCTCTTCCTCGATTGGCTGTCGGCCTAACTCCTCCTCGCACTCGGGGCACAGCCGCTGGACGCGTTCACCAACACCTCGCTGTACCCCAGTTGCCCGGGCTGGCGCTTGTGGTTCAGGCATATGCACAACTGCATCCGCCACACGATCCGCCTCTTGCTCGAACTCGTCGTTCGGTTCTCCGATCTTGAGCTTGGTCTGAATTACAGGGGCCATCGGCAGCACTGCGGTCTGCGGTTGAAAAACTGGCTTCTCAAATCCAAATCGTGAATCAGCAGAGTGCTGTGCACGAGCAGATTTCTGCTTAGGCACAGGCTTTACTAAACCCTGTGGTTTATTTCTGGATCTTGATAAAAGTGCAAAGGCCATCGTTCCGCTCCTCAATTCATTTCTGCAGCGACCTCATAATCGCTTCTCCGATAACGCCGCTTATTTCGGCCTCACTCGCGCCGGCCGGCACCTGCACGCGAACGCTCAGCGCGCCGAGATGACGCTGCATGCCAGTGGGAACTGCCTGCGCTAGGCCCTGGGCTTGGTCAATCATTTTATCGATACCTCTTCCACCAAAGCCGTTGTACCCGTTGTAGGGGTTGCGATAGGTTTCGGCTATCGCCTCAACCCACCCGCGGGCTATCCTTTCCCTTGGCACTCGACCCATCATAGGTGATGTTGACGACGCTTCGCTTCATCATGATCGCTATCTCACCCAGCAATGATCTCCGTCTTCATCGACAGCAGTTATTTGCTCGCGGTTGGGTTGAGCGCAGCGAAACCCATCATTCCCTCGTCGCTCGTAAAGAAGCCCATCACTCCCTCCCCACCGAATCCATGTTTTGTAATCCCCCGTGCCTCTCACCGCATGGGACGGACATAGTTGGGCCGCCGACGAACGCGTCGAGTTTCTTGATGGTAATGGGACCGACAATCCCGTCAGTGCTCACCCCCGCCCACCGCTGAAAGTCCCTAACAACCCTCGTGGTGCCATCCCTGTACTCGGCGGCCTCGACCTCTGCGACGGGCAGGCCGTCCTTCACAGCCTCGGGGTGTGTGCATTGCCAGGCGATCAATACCTGATGCAGCAGCTCGACAGATCTTCCTTGCGCCGGACCCGTGGACGCGAGTGCCAGCAGTCTGCGATTACTGCCGGGCGGCTCAAGGCGCATCTCGCACAACCAGCGCTCCGTCGCCCACTCCCCGAGTGGATCCGGCGGTGGCAGGCATTCCTGAACCACTGGGCAAGGGCCAGCCGGTGGATGATACCACCCAGGTACCTTGTGCAGGCCGCTTGAGCTGCCATCCTCGCAGCAAGCTCTAGCTAGGGTGCCAGCGAAGGTATTGCTGTTCGGTCCGATATCCAACGCTAATCCAGTGCGTAGATTGGAGTACTCACTGAGATCAGGATATTTTTTGTACGCATTTAGCAAGCATTGGTGAAGGTCTTCAACGTCAGATCTTGGGTTACAGCGTTTCCGGAGAGGCGTTTTCCCCCTCGGATCGGGAGACACATTTGTCTTGGGGACACACCCACCCCGAATTTTCTGGGACAGCGGCAGGTCGCCGGTGACGGCGTAATTGCCTTTTTCATTTGCCCCCATGCAGTCATCGCGCCCCGTATCATCAATGTATGCATGCCCCAGATCTAATCCAGGGATCTCCACTTCAAGTGGTTTTGAACAGATCATCGTGCGCTGTGCCGTCGCTTCAGAAAGCCTTAAAATCACTGAAGCTTTCTGGCCGTGCGTTACCTGTTCAGCGACTGTGTCGGCTTCACGTTCATAGTGGCTGCTCGCCTCACCTATTTTCACCTTTCCCTGCCAAGAGCCTGTTCCTCTGCTCTGCTGTATAACATGCGCTAGCTCGTGGGCCAGCAGGCGAATGCTCTGGGTCGCTCTCGGCACATATTGCCCTGCTCCAAACACGATGTTTTGCCCCACTGTATACGCTAACGCATTCACCGCCCGCGTCGATTCCGCTGCCTTCGCGTCGGTGTGCACCCGCACCTCGCTGAAGTCGCGCCCGAAGCGCGGCTCGAAAAAAGCACGAAGGGATTGTGGAAGCGGCTCACCTCCACCTCTAAGGTTGCCGATCTTTGATTCCAGGTCCGACGCACCCTCATTAGCGCGACCCGAATCTTCATTGGTCTGGAGTTTTTCTTCGTCCTCCTCTTCTTCTTTCTCCTCTGGCTGCCTGCGCAACTCCTCCTCACATTCGGGACAAAGCCTCTGAATTTGAGGCGCATGAACTTGCTCCGACATGAGTACCGGTATGTTTTGATGTTGTATGGATGAAGGCTTAAGTGGCAACTCGTACCGAACTGCCACCGGACCGTTCAGAGCGGAGATGCGGTGATCCTTCACCGACAAAGGGGCAGTAGACCTCACGGTGCCATTCGGCATCCTCATCACCGCATCCGCCACCCGATCCGCCTCTTGCTCGAACTTCTCGTCCGGTTCCCCGACCTTGAGCTTAGTCTGGATCGTCGGCAGCGCTTCGGTCTGCGGTTGAAAAACTGGCTTCTCAAATCCAAATCGTGAATCAGCAGAGTGCTGTGCACGAGCAGCTTTCTGCTTGGGCGCCACCGAAACCGGTGTCTTACTCCGAGATCTGGACATTAGTGCGAAGGCCATAGGATTGGTCCCTCTACTTTTAAACTCTATAACTGCATAACTGCATCGTTAGCAGAAGCAACCGTCCTTTCTCTGATTCCCATCTTATGTGAGTTTTGTTGAAAAACGATTTCAATATGGTCATACTTATTTTATAAAGTAAGATTACAATCTTTAGGTAAGACAATGATCGCAACTATATCCTCAAAAGGCCAGTTGGTGATCCCCAAGGAGATCAGGGAAGTCCTAGGCATCAAACCAAAACAGAAGATGCTTCTAAAGGTCATCGAAAACCAGGTGGTAATAGAGCCACTGCCGGAAAATCCGGTCGAGTATTTCTGCGGGATTTTCAAAGAAGGGGGTTCTCTCACCCGGGCGTTGCTCAAAGAACGCGAAGCAGAGAGAAGGCATGAAGAAAAAACATCTGCTTGACTCCTTCGCCCTTCTGGCCTACCTGAACCAGGAAAACGGGTATGAAAAGGTAAAACGCCTCCTCTCAT
>JAKEHO010000092.1 GCA_022614965.1 Gammaproteobacteria bacterium | reverse complement strand
GGAGACATCGCGTGATAGATTCCCTACAAATATGTTCATTTTGTTTTCCTGTGCTTTAAGAGTATTTAAGCCCACCAGGGCAATATTAGCTTATACTATGTAACTCCAAAATAAAATGAACATCCCAAGCAACTGGGTCCTCTGGCCTGTGCATAGTTTGGAGGGGTCCCACTAGAGGATTTCGCGTAAGCTCAGTCAAGTCAAATCCTGACCAGCTGATGCAAAGTCACCTCCGGGAGGTTGTTAAGCCGCAGATCGACGATCGAGCAACCGGCCCCTACCGAGGTGTAGCCTTGTAACTGATGATAGCGCCAAGGGCCGACGCAATATCGCCTTGGGCAATCAGTATCCACGAGGATGGGGATCCCCCCGGGCAAACAAAGCTGACCGCCGTGGGTATGTCCACATAGCATCACATCAAAATCGGCATGCGCCGCCCGACTGTACACTTCGGGGGAGTGCGCGAGGAGAATGGAAACTGCGGCATGATCAATGCCATGACAGGCCCGCTCGAAGTTCTCGGCCCGATAGTAATGCGGGTCGTCGATGCCGGCAAGATATAAATGAGATCGGCCCCGCTGGATCCTAAGCGCCTCGTTCAAGAGCATTCGGATCCCCATTTCCTCCAGGGCAGGCACCATGCGAATAGAGTCATGATTACCCAATATTCCGTATACTGGCTCTTTCAGATGCACCCGCACCCGCTGCATACCCTCTAGGGCTGGCTCCGTAGGTCCAGAGGTTCGATAGCGAAAATCCCCCGTGAGCACGCAGATATCGTATTCGAGCTCCCTTATGCGTTCCGCTAAGGTGTGCGGGAACTCGGGGTTCATGTCCAGGTGCAAGTCGCTGAGGTGCAGGATAGTGAAACCATCGAAGGCCGAGGGGAGTTTAGCCAGCTGGATGCGGTTATGGCGCACCTCGATGCGAAGCGCATTGCGTCTCGCGCGGCGATGAATAAATGCAAGGTAGAACAAAGCTCTGATAACGATCGCCCCCCCGTACCAGTTTTCGATGTGAAACCGCTTGCGGCCTTGACCAAAAATCCGAGCCTCCCGATCCGACTCGATCCCCAGCCGCTGGCGCAGAGGGATCTGCCCTACTCGGCGCGCCAACAGCCGGTATAGTTTGTGATCTTGATCGCTTACGGGCGAGACCTTGGGATCGGCTACTCCCACGCGAATAGCTCCTTTGCAAAGGCGATCAACCGATGATTTTTTCTCTTATTCACCCCTAGCGATCTGCTTCAATTTTCCTGTAGGCGCCCTCGCCGGCCTGGTATTGCCGACCTGGGCACGATGTCCAGCGATTTCATTTCTTGCGTGTCTCCAATAAGTCCCTGAGTCCGGCGAACGGTTGGTAGGTCGCGGATCGGCTTGGCTCCATGGCCTCGCCAAACCCACAGCCTTGTACCAAATGGGCAAACTTTTGGTGCTCCTGATCGTGACAATACAGGCATAGGTTTTCCCAGTTGCTGCCGTCCGGTGGATTGTTGTCGTGATTGTGATCTTTGTGGTGCACGGTCAACTCATGCAGATTTTCGCGCGTGAACTCGCGCCCGCAGCGGGCGCAGATCCAAGGATAGAGGCGTAGAGACTGTTCTCGGTAGCCTTGGAGACGTTGCTCCCGTTCCTTACGCGCTTTGGCAACTATCGAATCGAGTTGATCCGGATCGCTCTTGCCGCCTCGCGGCTTGTGGGGATCATGGCTTCCAGGCAACACTAGCCTCCCTCGTTTGCTTAGCAGGGAACCGATCTCTCTTTTCTAGTATACCGCAGACAATGTTCCGTACGAACGCCTTCTACAACAGCCAGATACTTTCAACCCCGACGCCTGTGGCTGCCACCAAATACAGAGCCCTGCAAGCGGCTCAATCCCTCTGACTTGCGCGCACCAGGCTAGACCACGCACTCAACACCGCGCGCGCACGAACACTGCAGGGTAAGAGGCCCTATCGGGTAAGGGCTAGCCACCCACCCGTATCGTCCAAGCGATCGAGCCAAGATCGGGTTGAAACCCCTTTTCCTGGAGTATTGCCACAGTTTATCAAAAGGTTATAAACGTGGCCTCGTTATTGCTGCGGGCAAACGACGGGAAATGCTATACCTAAGTAAGACGTGCGCTCGTTGAGCAACGCGCGGTCGGACCGTAATGGCGTGGTCAAACGCGGGGCAACGATGCCGATCCCACCTGCAGTCGCGGGTAACCTATAAATCATAATGAGGTTATGTTATGTCTCGCGCCATTCGATCAAGAAATCACCTGGCAATAATGCTAGGTATTCTTTGTACAGGGGCTATTCAATCGATGTATGCCGCCGACAACATTGTCGACGCCCTTAAGGGAGGCAAAGTAGACCTGTTTCTGCGCTACCGTTTTGAAAAACGTGGACGACGATCAGCCGAGAACGGTCGGTGGCCGGAGCGTGCCGCTACAAGATGCTAAAGCCTCGACACTGCGCACCGCTTTGGGTTACACCACAGGCCTTTTTCATGATTTCGGGGCCTATGTGCAGTTCGAGGATGTGGTCAATCAGCTATAGGAAGCCGCCTCACAGCTGCATCTGCCAGTTCCTGAAGGCCCCATGAGCTGTTCCGTGCTGCTCGAATGGCGCGGTGTAGGACGGACCGATCCCGACACCTATGCCGCGAGCTTCCCGATCCGGTGAAAAAGCCAGCGCGATCTCGCTGAGGCATAAAGCTCGAAGACTAAGAGACGGTCAACATGATTCAGCAAGGTTGTCATTCCGTACAATCCATGTACGGAATGCAGTCGCATGGATGCCTTCCTTGCGTTCGGGCGCCCGCTACGGTTAGCGCCAGGATCCCACGACAACCCTTCGCTCGATTTCCGCTTTACTTTCGCCTCCCGCGTCGTTTAGATTCTACGGCGCTTGCCTCGTAAAGCCGCGCGGCGCTGCCCAGTAGACTCACCAGCGCCGAGCGAGCGGGCAACAAGCAGATGAGGCGTGGAGCAAGTTTGTAGCCAACAGTGAACGACAATCCTCGTGCTGTCGCCCTGGTATCAGGCGGCCTGGATTCCGCGACCTGCCTTGCTTTGGCCAAACATCAAGGATTCGATTGCTACGCCCTGAGCTTCAATTACGGCCAACGCCACGGCGCCGAGGTGGAAGCCGCCCGTCGCGTGGCGGCGGCCATCGGAGTATGCCGGCATAAAGTCATTTCTATCGACCTGCGTCAGTTTGGCGGCTCGGCCTTGACCGACGACGCGATGCAGATCCCTTTGACGCCTTCGGAGAACATTCCGGTCACGTATGTGCCGGCTCGCAACACGATATTTCTCTCGTACGCCTTAGCCTGGGCGGAGGTCACCGAGTGCTACGATATCTTCATCGGGGTCAACGCGGTTGACTACTCCGGCTATCCCGATTGTCGCCCGGAGTATATCCAAGCCTATCAAGCCATGGCCAGGCTAGCCACCAAGGCCGGTGTAGAAGGAAGGCCGGTGCGCATCCACACGCCCCTCATTTACCTGACGAAAGCGGAAATCGTTAAAAAAGGCGTCGAGCTAGGTGTTGACTACCGGCTGACCGTGTCCTGCTACCAGGCCGATACCCAGGGCCGCGCCTGCGGCGTTTGCGAGGCGTGCCGGTTGCGCGCCGAAGGATTCAAAGGGGCGGGGGTAGCGGACCCCACGATTTACTTGGGCAGTTGCTGAGTTTCGAAACAGCCACTTGCACATGGGGACCAATCTGCGAATTGATAACGAGCTGATTCAAGACGCCCTTAGACTCCAGCATGCTGTCGTTGAGTACTTCCGGCGCAGCTCGCTCCTGAAATGATTCATACACCGGCATTGATAGCTCTTTGATTGTCAATGGGCGCGTCGAGTTACTAGGCGCAGTCAGACAAGAAGTATTCTCGGGGATTCGTCACGATGACTAGTTCGATCGGCTAACCCAACTTAGCGGATTCGCGGTCGATTTGTCGTGACGGCGTTGGGTAAGTGTTTGGTTTGCATGGCAGGGTGGGGTCAAGTCAGCCGAAACCCGCTGTAGTGAAGACCTCCTTGCGCTCGGTCTACGCTTGCGTGCGCTCGCGCCGGGTTTGACCACACGCAGCGCGTTGGAGAAATTTGCCGCGCCCATCGTTTTGGCTGACGTGATTCAGAAAATTGAGCAAAAAGCAGAGATGGGCTTAGCTATCGCGCTGCCCATCCTACCCTTGCTCGCGCTGTCGGTCGACGAGAAGACCTTTCTCTAAGCCGTATGCAGCGCAGCGGAATACGGGAAAGGCGTTTCCCCGGATTCCGCTTCGTTTCATCCAGGCTACGATTCCTGACGTAGCTGTCTACGCTTCTGAAGTTTATTTAGCGATACACGCATCCGCCTCCTGTACAGGCGCATCCACTGTTCTCGAAAACCGAAAAAGCGATTGGGTTTACTACCTTACCGATTTTGTTTTCGGTCCGTTTCCTGACGTCTGCTGAACCCTCCTCTACCTCAACGCCTTGAATCTCGTAGCCCGTCTGGCATTCTTTCGGAACTTTGTGGAGGGTGTATTTTTTGCGTGATAGATCAAAATTGACAAGCTCGTCGCCGGGAGGAGCCAAGAAATCGACATTCCCATCCGATCTAAGGACCAATACGAACTCAATGTCCGGAGCACCTTCGGCAACTTTCAGAGTTGTTTTTAGCTCGGATACAGCCTGGTTGGTAAGAGCAAAGATCTTTGACGACCGAGTGTTAGGATTCATCACTACTCTCCTTATTTTGTGGTCTAGTAAGAGCGATAACTTCCAGTCAATCGAATGCGAACGTCGCTCGCACGAATATCGTTCGATCCGGGATAAAGCGAGAGTATTCTTCTGCTCTCGCAGTCTGAACGTTTAGATCCTGAAAAAGGAACTGCTCGTCGACAATATTTTTTATTTCCACGCTCATGATACCCCACCGCTTAGGCAAGCGATATCCTACACTTGCATCGACTACGAAAAATTCGTCATGGGTGGGTTCAAAAGTAGAAGTAGGAGCCAAGTCGAGATCCTGCCATACAAAGGTGCCGCTAACTCCAGCAAAAAAGCCGGCTGGATGAAAGTATCTCATTGAAACCGGAAAAACTACTGTCTCAACCTTAGTAGGCGCGCCACCTCGCTCTACGCTCAAGTCGCTTGATGAACGCTTGAATTGTTCATACGCTGCTTCGATGGCGGCAGTCCAGCGCGGATTGAGTGCCCAATATAGATAGCCTGTGGCAGACTCTTCACTTCGATCGAAGGTTACGCGCCCTTGACCGGACAGGGCCGGGACTTCAAGCTCACGTCGCGTGTACTCGACGCCGGCATAAACGTTGTCGGTCGCCCTGACGTCAATGCCCGCGCCGTAACGCTCCGCTAATGTTCCGTTTTCATTATCAAAAAATTGGTTGAACCCAGCGAGGTGCGTCGGCTCGATGGTTTGATCGACCGCTTGAAGCCGTTTCACTGTCTGGAAATACGCCAAGCGAAGGCGCATCCAATCAGTCGGGTTCAACTGCAAACCAACCTTCGGGCTAAGGCGTTCAAGATCTTTGTCGATGTTATGAAAGGAGTCGTAGCCGAGTCCTAAAGTCCAAGTCATCATATTTCGGAGATTCAGGTTGAAGTAAAGATAGGCGTTGTCGTGTGTATTTGTGGATTCCAGCGGAACGGTAAACCCGTCGCTGAGAAACACGACCTGGCCATTGGTGTCTATCCTGTAGGTGCCGCCGCCTAGAATCGCATTCAGCCAATTGTATCGAAAGAGATGTTGTGCTTCGACTTGATACCCTTCGTCGTCCCTTGGATTGATGAACGTTGAGTTAGATAAGAGTTCACTCCGATCGGTGTAAACAGCTGAGATAATGAAATCAGAGCTAGGCCATAGGGACAAATGGCCACCAATCCGGGCCACATCCTGATCTATATTTCGCCGACTATCGCGGGAGAAATTATCAGGATCGAAGTTCAGGAGCAGGTCTCCCTGTTTCGCCTCCCGCCGGCGGTATTCCGCCTGAAGGTTAAACTGCGGAGTGATCGCCCCCTGCAGAAACACGTTGTAAATGTCTTGGTTGAGGTCGTTGTTTTCCCTGAAACCATCCGTCTCGAAGTGAAACTGCCCTAGGCTGTATGAGAATTTATCCCATATACCTGACTGAGTGACCTCATCACCCAAAGTATCATTGTCACCGGCGACGCCCGATGCCTGAAGCACCAAGCGATTTCGCGTGAATAGGGGATTGAACTCGTTAAACGAAGGATTGGAGGGACCGCTGCCTTCCAATATCAATGAGTTGCTTTCCCCTAAATTGGGCTGGACAGGGGTGATGTTAAGAGGCTGTAGCAGTTGTGATTGCAGCAGCTCACTCACCCGCGCGATCTCGTGCCGTGGCAAGGCCGCATAGTTGTCGGCAAGAAGCCTATGCGCCGAATAGTTGTTAGGGTCGGTATTGACGGACTTCCACCCTTCCAAGAGACCAAGCTGCTGAAAACCAAGGTCGTTGTAAATGCGTCCAAGGCTGGCGCTTCGGGCGGCTTCGTCTTGGTCCAATAGCAAGCTGGACCGATACACCGCCCGATTGTCGTTGAGATCGATAGCCTTCTGCAGGTCGTGCAGCGCCTCCACCGGCCGGTTGGTGGTCTGCTTGTGGATGGCGTCATAAAACCAAGGCGTGGGATCCTTGGGGTCGAGCTGTTTGGCAATGTCAAATTCGGCACTAGC
>JAKEHO010000091.1 GCA_022614965.1 Gammaproteobacteria bacterium | reverse complement strand
TTCTACATCACGGTCATGACCGTGATCCATGTCGTCAGACAACGCAGCGTGACCATGGATGAAATCTTTGCGGCGATAAGCGCCTATCTCATGATCGGGATGACGTGGGCGCTCTTATTTATGCTGATTGAGATCCTATCTCCCGGATCCCTGTCCGCCTTCCCAAGAGAGGCGCTTGGGGCCCCGTGGACGGAACGCCCGCATGGTCAATTTGTCACCTTCCTGTACTACAGCTTTATCACGCTGACCACTGTGGGCTACGGGGATATCAATCCCATTACTCCGCCGGCCCGCGTATTTTCCTATCTGGAAGCGGTGGTCGGCCAGATCTATCTCACCGTGCTGATTGCCTGGCTCGTAGGCCTGTACATCACGCAATCGCGAAAGTAATAGCGACGTGGCCAATCTCCATGTACTGCACGGCCGCCCTCGGATATAAAGACGACGTCACAGCAACCCCCGGCTCTAGGATAATCAGAATAGGGTTAGCTGGTTTCCACGTACCGGCATCGGAACAAATTTCGATACGTCGAGGCGGTGCGCAGATTTGTTGAGCCCAAGTCGTTTGCAGGCGGTATGGAAGCGACGGCGGATCATCTCGGCATAGACACCGCTGCCCTTCATCCGGCTGCCGAAATTCGGATCATTTTCTTTGCCGCCTCGCATCGACTTGACCATGCTCATCACGTGGCCGGCCTTTAACGGTTCATGTTCTGCCAACCACGATTTGAAGAGATCTTTAACTTCGTGTGGTAGGCGAAGCAGCACGTAACCGGCAAAGCGTACACCGGCTTCTGCACTGGCTGTGAGGATGGTCTCAATCTCCTTGTCGTTCAATATGGGGATCACCGGGGCCACCATGACGCCAGTGGGGATCCCAGCATCACTTAAACTGCGTAAGGTCTCGAGCCGGCGCGGTGGAGCCGCGGCACGAGGCTCCATATGCCGCGCAAGGTTGCGGTCAAGCGTGGTAACCGACACGAACACCTCCACGAGCCCCTGATCCGCCATCGCGCTGAGCAGATCGATGTCACGTTCAATGAGTGAGGATTTAGTGACAATGCTCATCGGATGCCGACATTCTGCCAGTACCTCTATGATCCCTCGCGTGATCTGCCACTTACGCTCGATCGGTTGATAGGGATCCGTGTTCGTGCCCAGGGCGATTGGCCTGCATTGGTACCCCGGCTTCGCCAGCTCTTCTTTAAGCAACTCTGCAGCATTGGGTTTCGCGAAGAGCTTACTTTCAAAATCGAGCCCAGGAGAGAGGTCCATGTAAGCATGAGTCGGCCTTGCATAGCAGTAGATGCACCCATGTTCACAGCCTCGGTATGGATTGATTGAATAATCAAATGGCACATCTGGGGAATGATTGCGGGTGATGATGCTCTTCGGCCGTTCCACCGTGACTGTCGTCTCAAGCGGCGCTGGCACCGGATCCGCCTCATTCCACCCATCATCAATGTGCTCGCGGGAATGTTGGAGGTAACGCGCATCGGGATTCGTGAGCGCACCCCGACCCCGGCGCTTACCTCCTCTGGTGCCCGATAGCGTTGCAGCCACCCCTACGTCCTCTAAATCGGATGTGCGCTTCAATTAAGCCTTGCAATCGCCCCTTCCAGCTCGACACAGCGTGCCCAGATGCTACTAGCATCACCGGCCCCTGGCTGCAATTGCAGATACCGCCGGTAATCGAAATACGCCGCCTTGAAGCAGTCCATCTTGTCATAAATCTGACCTCGATCACGGATTTCTTCGGGTTCATCCGGAACGATTAATAATATGTGATCAATCACCGTCAACGCCTGATTCAAATTTCCACGACTCGCATAGATGGATTTGAGGTTGCGCAACATCCGCACGAGGATCTCCTTCTTACTGGCCGCGCTGAGCAGACGCTCCAGATCAGGTTCAAATGGGTCATCCTCCCCTACCAGATTCTTGAGCCGTTGCTCCAGATCTTGCTTTCCAAGAGACAGGCCACCGGAGAATGGATCGAGCACGATCTCACCAGAATCAAGACAGAGCTTAACGAGGAAATGTCCCGGAAATGATACGCCCACTAGGGGCAATCCTAAGCGTTGGCCAACCTCTAAATAAATCACAGACAAGCTAATCGGGATCCCGAGTTTCCTTTCTATAACATCATTTAAAAAGCTGTTTCTAGGGTCGAGATAATCTTCACGATTGCCCGTGAAGCCAAGCTCCTCGAACAGGTATCTGTTCATTTCGGCAATCGTGCGAACCAGGGAGTCGTCTTCGCGAAGGTGTGCCCCAACGGCGGCGGCCAATTCGTCGAGGCGCCTCAGATAAGGGTCCATCTCCAAATCAGGATATTCGATCCTGGCGATCAGAAGCGCCGCCTCGGCCAGATTGATATCCTCGTCCGGGCCGGAGACAATGGACACAAACCGCTGCATATCTGCTTGTATCATGTCAAACTCAACGTGCCCGCCAGCCACGCCGCCAGATAACTGTGGGTGCATCGAAAGCGAGTGTACCCTACTCCGACCCACGCCAACACCTCTTTGGAGCCCCCAATGTTAACGCCCATGCTATCTGACATTATCCTCCTTGTCCTGTTGCTCGTCGTCCTTTGGCTGGCGTTTCGCCCGGCCCGTTCGGCACGTGAGCGCGAGGTTTCGGTGCGTCTTGAGACGCGCTTGGATGAGCAGTCAAAACACATCCATACCCTAGAACAGCGTCTCGCTGAAATACAGACGCAGCAGGTCAATGCATCGGCGACGCTGCGTGAGCAGCTTGTGGAGCGTTTCGAAATCCTGAAGCATGCGGTCTCGGAGAATCTCGCTGACGGTCGAACGCAGATTGTGCGCTCATTAGGGGAGCTCCGCGAGGAATTGCAACGATTATTGTCCGACCATCGAACCCGGTTTGAACAGCGCCAAGGTGAGGCCATCAAGACATTGCAGGAGGGTCTGCAGACGGGCATAACCAGCGTGCAAAATCAGGTGGCCGATGCGCTTTCTAGGAATGCCGAAGAGCTCGGCAAGCGCTTGGAAGGCCTGACCCAGAGCACAGACAAGCGTCTTGAGCAGATCAGTGGCGAGGTTGAGCGACGTCTCACCGAGGGATTTGAGAAAACGACGGCGACGTTTGCGGACATCTTGAAACGTCTGGCTCTTATTGACGAGGCCCAGAAAAAAATCACGGAACTATCGACCAACGTGGTCAGCCTGCAGGAGATCCTTGCGGACAAGCGCTCCCGGGGGGCCTACGGGGAGGTACAACTCAGCGCCCTCGTGCGCAACGTGATGCCGGAGGCAAGCTTTGCTTTGCAATATACCTTGCCAAATGACAAAGTTGTCGACTGCATGTTGTTTCTGCCGGAGCCCACCGGCACTGTGGCGATCGACGCCAAATTCCCGCTGGAATCTTACCGGCGCATGACCGACATTTCCCTGGCCGAGACCAATCGCAAGGAGGCCGAGCGTCAGTTCAAGCAGGATATCCGTAAGCACATTCAGGACATCGCCGAAAAATACATCGTCCCCGGCACCACATCCGATGGCGCTGTGATGTTTATCCCGGCGGAGGCAGTTTTTGCCGAAATTCAGGCACATCATGCAGATCTCGTAGAAGAAGCGAACTCTTCGAGGGTTTGGATGGTCTCACCTACCACACTCTGGGCCATTCTCAACACGGCCCGCGCGGTGCTGAAGGACGCCGCTACTCGGGAACAGGTGGACATCATACAGGAGCACCTGGGCTATCTTGCCAAGGACTTCGAACGGTTTCAGCATCGGATGGACGCCCTATCCAGGCATATAGCGCAGGCACACAACGATGTTAAGGATGTACACAAATCGGCTCGGAAGATCAGCTCACGGTTTGCGCAGATTGAGCGCGTGGAGCTAGAGGAAGTAAAGCGACCCGCTCTGCCAGTGGACCAGCGCGATGAGCTGACATGATTCGGCACTGCATCACAATAATTTTCTATTCACATCAAGAACTAGCAAGTCGTTTTGACTATACTTTCAAGGAATTTCAAGTCCGGAAGATAAAACCTACATGACGAAACTGCAGGGATTGATATTCGATGTTGACGGCACATTAGCGGATACGGAAGAGGTCCACCGTCTCGCATTCAATGCCGCGTTTAGCGATTTCGGACTTAAGTGGGAGTGGTCGCGGGAACTCTATGCGGACTTACTGTCGGTGTCAGGCGGCAGGGAACGCATACAGTTTTATGCCGAAACGCGCGGACACGACTCCCATTGTCCGGATGATCCCAGTGCATTTGCCGCTGAGATTCACCAAGCGAAAACGGCCCATTACCAGCGTATGTTGAGAGCCGCGAAGCTGCGCCTGCGCCCAGGTATCGAGCGATTGCTCGCAGAGGCGCGCAGTAAACGGATCCGCCTCGCTATCGCCACCAGCTCCGCGCGGGCAAATGTCGAAGCCCTGTTGAACAATATCTTGGGCAAGGAGGCGCTCGCGTGGTTTGATGTCATTGCGACCTGTGATGTTATCGCTAAAAAGAAACCATCTCCCGCGGTCTATCAATACACGCTGGCCCAGCTAGCGCTCGATGCGAATGTATGCATGGCGATTGAAGACACCCAAAATGGAAATATGGCAGCGCTAGCAGCGGGCATGAAAACACTGATAACTACCCACTCGTTCACTCGTAATCAAGATTTCACGGGGGCAAGCCTGGTCCTCGACCATCTCGGCGAACCGGATAGGTCCTTTACTGTCATCGCTGGCAACGCGCACGGTGCACGTTTTATCGACGTCGCTTTGCTACGCAGTTTAAACGCAGAAAAATGCGCCCCGATCGCACAAGAGGCCTGGGGATCGTTTACCGCATTGGCCGGCAAATAGATCGCCTTATGGGAGGAGCTGTCCGGTTTGGTTGGCCGGACGGTAGCGCGCTGCGATCTCACCACATTGCGCTTGATGAGTGATCCTGCCTTTCATGCACGCTGGATAGGCGCCCTTCGGTTGCTGTGCGATTCATCCAACGCACAGCGCGTTCGCGCTTGGCGAATCAATGCCCTATGAGACGCCCACCAAGGCCACGGTAGCCAAAGCGATAGGGATATGCGTACGAGTATGGGTAGGAGGGGTATAGATAGAAATAGGGATAGGGGTAATAGTAGGGATCGTAATAACCATAGTGATAAGGAGCGTAGCCAGGATAGTACGAATATTCGGGCCAGAGGTAGAATTTCGTTGCTTTCACGAGTGGGTAGGTGTAGGGATGCTCGCCGATGGGGCGTGTGATGCTGCCTTCTAACACGCCGTAGGCCGTAACGCTCCGATCCACAGCATAGATCACGGGGTCGAGAAATGCCTCAACCCGTGCGATGAAACGCCCTAATGAGTCATCGGTTGCGTAGGGGCTGCCTTCACTGTCGAGTTTGTGCGCGACCACTTCCACGTCGGTTTCGTTCGTTCTATTTTCAACCGCAGCAATCGTCCCGCCCCACCGCACGTACCTGCCATTGAACCCCTGGAAATCACTCCCAACTGCGGCAATGGTGGGATTATCAGCTGGAGGCTCTCGTATCTCAATCGGAACTTGGCTCGCACATCCACCAAGGGACAGCGCCGTGATGACGAATAGTGCAGATCGCTTCATGGACATCGTTGCATTGTAGGCCCTTCGCGATTTGTTTGCCTAGCATTCGGGATTTCGTTCGTCGCCTTCGTACCCATAGCAACCATCCCATCCTATTGTCCTCCAATACTGAGACGCGCATCCAAAGCAAAACGCTTGTAGAATCCGTTTATGACCCTGACAGAGCTCCGCTACATCGTCGCCGTCGCCCGGGAACGCCACTTTGGCCGCGCTGCCGAGGCCTGCTTTGTAAGTCAACCGACGCTGAGCGTTGCTGTACGCAAGCTCGAAGATGAATTAGGCGTGATTTTATTTGAGAGGCGGCAAAACGAAGTCAGCATTACGCCGATAGGTGAACGTATCATCCAGCAGGCACAGCAAGTCCTTGAAGAAGCAGAGACCATCAGGCAAATCGCTCTGGCAGGCAAGGATCAGCTAAGGGGACCCATGCGCCTTGGTGTGATCTACACCATTGGTCCCTATTTGTTACCGCACCTGATCCCTCTGTTAAACAAGCGTGCTCCTGACTTGACGCTTGTGATTGAGGAAAGCTTTACTTCCAACTTGCGGGAAAGTTTAAGGCGTGGCGCACTGGACACGATCATTATTTCCCTCCCCTTTGAGGCACCCGGTATTATCACGCAGCCACTCTATGATGAACCCTTTGTCCTGGCTTTGCCTTCGAAGCATCCTTGGAGCAGGACAAAGGCGATCAGAGTAGAACAACTCGCGAATGAGACGCTGTTGCTTTTGAGCGCTGGTAACTGTTTTCGCGATCAGGTGATGGAGGTTTGCCCGGCATGCGCTTATGCGGGCGCGCTGGAGAGTCCCATTCAAAAAACGCTTGAAGGCAGCTCCATCGAGACGATCCGCCAAATGGTCGCATCCGGTGCGGGGATCACGGTGTTGCCGTGTACTGCTCAAAGCAGCCGGAATGATCTGAAGGGCCTGCTCACTGTCCGCCCATTTGCCGGACCCGCACCTTATCGACGGGTGGCACTCGCCTATCGACGGACATTTCCACGTCCCCGGGCAATTGAACTGCTACGACAGGCCGTACACGACTGTCACCTAGACTGCGTGCAAAAACTTGAAATGGAGCATACCAAGTCGCACTGACGGTACAGTCAAGGGCTGGGGCAAGGTCGTCAACTGGACGGCAATCCAAAGGGCGGATGGGGGGAGAGGATGGGTATCGGATCGGACAAGAAGCCTTCTGCAGCGGCGCTGGCGTAGCCTTTGCAATCCCTATTTGGCGACGATATACGCTGCCGAGTTCCCCCTACGTATGCGCAAGAGAAGGTTGCCCCGCTCATTGTTCACAGCGGCGAGAAAGTTGCGCATATCGCGTACCGGTGTTCGGTTTACGGATGTAATGATATCGCCGGGCCTCAGCCCGTTCTGCCAAGCGCGACTACCCTGCTCAACGTTGAAAACCTGAACGCCGCCCACGTCACCGTCCCCTGGTGCATTCGGCTCCAGTTCGGCAAAGGTTGCCCCACCAAGCCTCGGATTCCTCAGCGGCCCTTTAGCCAGATCCGCTTCTTTTGGGGACATGACGGTCGATATTTGCACCGATTTACCATTTCGTATCAAATCAAATTGCAACTTGTCGCCGACTCGAAGCAAGCCAATTTCATTGCGAACTTCGGCGGAGCTTCTTATGCGGTCTCCATTGATCGCAGTAATGATATCGCCCGCTTTCAGACCAGCCTGCTCCGCCGGCGAACCAGGTGTTACCCCGACCACTACGGCACCGTGCGCATCTGGCAAATGAAATGCCTCAGCAAGATCTGCGTCCACGTCTTGAAGGGTTATCCCGACAAAACCGCGCTGTACCTGACCATACTCAACAAGCTGCTCCATAATATTTCGAGCCATATTGATAGGAATTGCGAATCCAATCCCGATGTTCCCACCCGTAGGGCTAAAAATTGCGGTGTTGATGCCGACCAGCTCCCCACGAAGGTTGACGAGTGCGCCACCCGAATTCCCTGGATTAATCGATGCGTCCGTTTGAATGAAATCCTCGTAACCTTCTATTCCGAGCCCGCTGCGTCCGAGTGCACTGATGATGCCGGATGTTACCGTCTGCCCGAGTCGAAACGGATTGCCGATGGCAACCACAAAATCGCCCACGCGGAGTTTGTCAGAATCTGCAGTGGGCAAGGCCTTGAGATCTTTTGCCGGGATCTTGATAACTGCCACGTCGGTTTCGGGATCCGTACCAACAAGTTCGGCCTGAAGCCGGCGGCCGTCGCGCAGCGTCACGGTGATTTCGAGCGCATCTTGGATCACGTGATTATTCGTCAACACGTAGCCCTGCGTGGTATCAACGATGACACCAGAACCCAAGCTTTGTATTTTTCGCTCGGTAGGCTCATCTGGGAGGTTAAAGAACCGCCTGAAAAACGGATCGCTCAGCAGCGGATTTTGTATGATGACTCTCCCCTCCGTCGCGATATTGACCACTGCAGGGGTCACGCGCTCCAACATCGGTGCTAGACTAGGAAGCTCCTCATCACCCACCTTCACAGGCATGACTGCGATGGCGAACCGACCAAGCGTGAGCTGCCCAAGCAGCAGGCTAATCATAACGAAAGATCGCATGGTTCTACGCTGACCCAACATGACAAAATCCATCCTTACTTAACTCATCTAGAGCACTTAAGCGCCTGTCCTAACAACGATCCGCTATGCGCCAATAAGCTGAAACTCACGCTAAAGGCACTAGCTGAAGGAGTGACCGTTCATTTAGGGACTATCAGGTGACAGAAAGTTCCTCACCCATCACTCACCAATCCGGAAGTTGAAATGCCAGCGTCCTCAACCGGGCCCGCAGCTGCCGTACTTCCTCAAGCAGATCCAGCACCAGAGCAACGCCGCCGAGACGGATCCCGAGATCCTGTTGCAGGCCTACGGCGACATTAATCCGGCATAGGCTATCCGATGTAGTTGTCCACTCGCTGGGTGAGGAGCCACGCGCCTCCAGAACCCCTTCATTGACCATGTTAATCACTGTCTCGGTGTCAAGACCTCTTAGCTGACAAAGTTCCCCAAGGGTCAATTAGGGTATATTCGTCGAGAACCCCCTCGCTCAGAAATAACGTGCTTCGTCTTTCGATACCCATGTCACTTCTCCAGGTTTGCACGAGGATCGAAGGCCATTTCGCGCGCCATTTGCTCATAAAGCGCCTTTTGAGCGTCCGTTTTCGGTTTCGGTGTGATCGCTCGCAATAACACGTACTGATCTCCCACCGGATCAGCGGGGAGACCGCGTCCCTTGAGGCGCAGTTTCTGGCCCGATTGGGAACCTTGCGGGATCTTGAGGTCCACCTTGCCCCCAAGTGTCGGCACAGACACCTTCACGCCCAAGGCAAGCTCCCATGGCGCCACCGGCAGATTCAAATAGATGTCTCGTCCCTCTGCGCGAAAATGTCGATGCGGGCGGAAGGTAACTTCCAGATAGAGATCGCCCCTTTGGCCGCCGCCGATCCCCGCCGCACCCTGGCCAGCCAACCGGATTTGCTGACCCTCCGTGATGCCGCGGGGGATTTTCACCTTGAAGGTACGTTGCTTACTGACCAAGCGGCCATGCGCGTCCCGTTCAGGTAACTGCATTGTCACGTGCCGCTCGGTCCCGCGGTAGGCATCTTCCAAGTCAATGGCAACCTTCGCCTGATGATCCTCACCCCGCATCCGAAAGTGCCTGCGCCTTTGAGTGTGCCCTGTTGCGGGCCCCATCCCAAAAAGTGACTCAAAAAACTCGCTGAAATGGCGGGCCTCGGCATCGCCAGAGCCACCACCGCCCACATCGAAGTGATACTCCCATCCTGGTGGCGGCGTGAATTCCTGTCCACCTCGCCACTGGGTCCCCAACTGGTCGTAAGCCTTGCGTTTTTCCGGATCTTTGAGTACTTCATAGGCCTCACCCACTTCCTTGAAGCGTTGTTCAGCATCCGGTTCCTTGCTGACATCCGGATGATACCTGCGTGCGAGCTTACGGTAAGCACGAGTTATTTCATCTTGGGAGGCCGCGCGCGGGACACCCATGATTTCATAGTAGTCCTTGTATCTCACTGCTCCTCCGGCGAAAACAAAAAGGCGGGGTATGACCCCGCCAGCACAATATCAAGAGCACCGTAAGACTTAGCTCTGTACGGTGATCCTGCGCGGTTGTACCCGCTCGTGCTTTTGAATGACGATCTCCAGTACGCCATCCTTACCTTTAGCCTTAATTGCTTCCGCATCGGCGCTGTCGGGCAAGCTGAATCGCCGATAAAAGCTACCACGCGCGCGCTCAAGGCGCTTGTAGCCCTCACGATCCTCTTGCTTCTCAAAGGAGCGTTCGCCCTTGAGCGTCAGTACCCCGTTTTCCATAGTAATCTCAATATCCTTAGGATCAATGCCCGGAACATCAGCAACGATGACGAATCGATTATCTTCTTCCTTGACGTCCACCGCGGGCCTCCAGTGGCTGGTCACCACAGTAGAGCCCTCAACATCCTGTAGGTTGCCGAGAGGCAATTCGAACAGCCTATTGACTTCATTTTGAAACTGACTCAACAGGTTCCACGGTTCATAACTTACCAATGCCATGTTTCGACCCTCCTTAATATGTGTCGCTAATCAATGACTCTCATCTATTTCCGGCATGGCCAGTGCCTAACCTGCCTTATAGATTGGGGCACAAGTAGGCTTTTCAAGGGTCTCGCCGCCGAGCTTAGTGCCTGGCAGGGGCCCGTCAGGTAGCCTACCGTCCGTACCGCCGCAAACATCGTCGATCCCCACGCCACTCGGCAGCCGTGATAAGCACAAGCCTCCCCTCCAGGTCGAATGGTGTTCAACTGGATCAACTAATCCGGTTCGGGCACGATGGGTCATGAATGACCCAGCGATCCGGCAATGTGACTGACCTGCCCGCTCTGCGGGGGCGCACGCACGTGTTCACAGACCGGAACGATGCGGGCCGTGTGCTTGCGGAGATGCTCGAATGCAGCGTCGACCGCAACGCGCTGGTGCTTGGGATCCCTGCGGGCGGTGTTCCTGTCGCAGCCGCCATTGCGCGAGGACTCCGACTGCCCCTGGATGTTGTCGTCGTCAGCAAGATCACGCTTCCCTGGAACACCGAGGCCGGTTATGGCGCAGTGGCATTTGACGGCACCGTGCACCTGAATGAGCAACTGGTCAGGGGAGAAGGCTTGCTTGAGCAACAAATCACTGAGGGCATTAAGGCGACTAAACGAAAGGTCATGCGCCGGGTCAAGAAGCTCCGCGGTGATCGGGGGCTCCCGGACGTCGCTGGGCGCCCCCTGATTCTGGTCGATGACGGACTCGCCTCTGGGTTTACCTTGGGCGTTGCGATCGAGGCACTTGAGGCGCAAGGGGCAAAGCGGATCCTGGTGGCGGTACCGACGGGTCATGCGGACGCAGTCGAAAGATTAAGCCAATCGGTTGAGACCATCTACTGTGCCAACATCCGCGGGGGATGGAGCTTTGCCGTAGCGGATGCGTACCAGCAGTGGTGCGATATCGAGGAGGATGACATCGTCGGGCTGCTGCAAAGCCCGGCAAGTCGTTCCTGAGGGCAGCTCCCTTATAGAAAAAGCAGCGCCGCAGACTAGCCCTTAATACAAAGCATTGGCCGCAACTCGGCCACCTTGCGCGCAAGGCCAGCCCGGCTCGCGGCTTCCACCACCGCATTGACGTCTTTGTAGGCACCTGGCGCCTCCTCCGCAACCCCGCGCGGCGAAGGACTGCGAACGATGATCCCACGCTCTGCCAACTCATCAACAACCTGCCGGCCGCGCCAGAGCTTGGTCGCTTGGCGGCGACTCATACTGCGCCCGGCGCCGTGGCAGGCCGATGCAAACGAAAGCCTCTCGCTCTCCACATTACCGGCAAGGATATGTGAGGCAGTACCCATCGATCCCCCGATCAGTACCGGTTGACCGAGGTCCCGGAATTCTTCCGGCAACTCCGGGTGACCGGGGCCGAAAGCACGGGTTGCGCCCTTGCGGTGCACGTACAGGCGTCGCCGTTGACCGTCGACGATGTGGTCTTCCAACTTGCAGGTGTTATGCGAGACGTCGTAGATGAGATCCAGTTTGGCCGCGGGCAGCAGCTCTGCAAATACCTCTCGCGCTAGATGGGTGATGATCTGTCGGTTGGCAAGGGCACAGTTGATCGCCGCACGCATTGCTCCTAAGTAACTTTGACCGACGGTCGAGTTGATCGGTGCACAGGCCAGCTCGCGATCAGGCAACTTGATCCCGTACTCGCTCGCCGCTTGCCCCATGCGTCGCAGGAACTCGGTTCCGATCTGATGCCCTAGGCCCCTCGAGCCGCAGTGAATGCTGACCACCACATCGCCCACTTCTATCCCAAATGCGGTTGCGGTCCTGGTGTCGTGAATGCGAGCTACCTCCTGCACCTCAAGATAGTGATTGCCGGAGCCCAGCGTTCCCATTTCATGCCGCTGCCGTTTCTTTGCTTGTGTTGAGACCTCCGTCGGCAGAGCACCGGGCACACGCCCGTGTTCCTCAATACGCTCGAGGTCTTCCCGTCGACCAAACCCTTGTTCCACGGCCCATTCCGCGCCCCTCACCAGCATGGCCTTCATTCCCGCATCGTCCAGGTGCACATTCCCAGTGCTGCCCACGCCAACCGGGACGCGGCGATACAAAGCGTCAGCGAGTTGCTCCTTGTGGGGCTCGATATCTTCCCGCCTTAATCCGGTGCACAGCGTCCGAACGCCGCAGGAGATGTCAAACCCCACACCGCCTGCGGAGACAATCCCACCTTCTTCGGCATCGAAGGCAGCGACGCCGCCGATGGGGAACCCATATCCCCAGTGTGCATCAGGCATGGCATAACACGAGCCCACAATACCAGGTAAGGCCGCCACGTTTTTCGCCTGCTCATAGACTTTATCGTCCATCGAACGGATCAGTTCGACATCAGCATAGATCACCACGGGCACACGCATTGCATCATGCGGCTCAATACGCCACGTAAACTCGGAAAGTCGTGTAAGTCTGCTGGTTTCCATAACGTGATTGCAGCCTAAACGTCAACGATACACTGGGCAACCCAGGTCCCATTTGCATCCTTGGCGACGCGCAATGCGGTATAGGTTGCGCCTTTCGTCTCCACGGCAGGCTGATGCCGCTTACGGTCAATGACCTCTCCCCAGGCCACAGCCTTCAGGGTGCATCCTGTGATGCCGACTTCAAACCGGCTGAACAGCACCCTGCGCGTCGCCATCTCATAAATCAGCGAGTTCAGCCAGTCAACTAACAGGATTTCATGGTCGGGTGCTTCGCAGTGGATGTGCACCTGCTGCACAGGCTGAACCTTTGCCAGATCGCAAATGACCTCTGTCAGTGCAATAGCCGCCTGCTCAAAGGCCTCATCTATCGTCTTGCCCCAACCCCGAACGCCGATATCGGCGACATGGGGAAAATGCTCCCACCCAAAGGCACTCCGTGATTTCGTGACGGCAACCATTACCGTGGCCCCATCATAGTCAAACTAAGCAAGCTAAATACGGATTAATCAAATGATACGCCAGATTTCCAAAAGAGTCCTGACCGAGACGGCTTGTGTTCGCCCTTTAACGTTCCGTCAGATGGTTGCGAATGGCGGCCTCATCCGCTCGAACGAGGTTCTTAGCAATTTCCTTAGTTACACGCCTCATTGTGAGGCCGCTGAGGTTTTTTCGCAGGAGGCCAAGAAACGCGGGCGGTGCAACCAGAATGAGGCGTTCGAAATCCCCTTGCGTGCGCGCACCTTCAAGGCGTTCTCCTATCCTTTTCGCGAAATTAATGGCTTCCTGCTGCTTGGGATCCACGTTGGCCTCCATGGCATGACGCCCCTCGCCTGCGCTGTCAAATGCCCTACCGGGGCGAGATGAGGTCAGATTGCGGCCGTGCAAACGCCCTTCTGGGTGAACCAGATCTTCCAACTCCACCAACGGCACGCGCGGACTGTTCATCGCGTAGATCTTTGCCCGGCTGCTCTCCGCGACAACCACCCACGTCTTCAACATAGCCAATGCCATTCGCCAAGCCAGCGTATAGGCGCACTGCCAGCAACAGCGGTAGGCGAACGAACGCAATTCCCTCGCTGCCCTGTCACAGCCAATAGGCGGTCTGCGTCATGACCTTGGCTGCAAGACTCATCAGCCGCTTAACCGGCTGAGGTAAGGGCACTGCGCCGGACTCAATAGCGACAGTGGCATGATGCGCCTCATCTTCTTTCATCTGCTCCACGATGGCTCGACTCTTGATATCGGAGTGCGGCAGGCTGGCGAGATGCCCATCGAGATGACGCACGACCTGGCGTTCCGTCTCCGCCACAAATCCTAGGCTCCATTTGTCCCCAACACACCCGGCAAGCGAGCCGATGCAGAATGACCCCAAATACCACAGCGGGTTCAAGTAGCTCGTGTGTCCACCAAGCTCATACAGGCGCTGCTCACACCAAACTAAGTGATCGTTCTCTTCATGCGCTGAGCATTGCATGGTCTCTCGCGCCACCGGATCCCGCGCCGTCATCCCCTGGCCCTGGTAAAGCGCCTGGGCAGAAATCTCGCCCGCATGGTTCACCCGCATGAGCGCTTCAGAGTGCCGCCGTTCTGCATCGCTCTGGAGGTGATCCTCGAGCCCCTCAGCCGGGTAGGCGCGCCTTGATTCGTGTGGGCCTCGAAACAGGGTGCGAACACACTGATCAACGTTAATGATGAACGTGTCAATGCCAGAAAGTTCGCGTTCCAACATCAGGCAAGCTTTGAGATCCGGGGCCTAGCTTTATATATAGGACATATTGGCGAACAATCCAGCATGCCACATGGCTTGTTCCCTGTAACGGCTTGTCTGTACACTCCCAATCACCGATTTCAGGCGTGTGCGCATCTTTGCCGCTTGCAGGTCATGCTATGGTCGAACCCTACTACCGCCACCACGTCTTCTTCTGCGTCAACCAGCGGGACGGCGGCGAGGCGTGCTGCCAAAATTCTGATTCCTTCGCCATGCGCCAATATGCAAAGCAGCGCATTAAGGAACTCGGTATCGCAGGGCCCGGAGGCGTGCGCATCAATACCGCCGGATGCCTGGACCGATGCGCCGACGGCCCGGTCATCGTCATTTACCCTGATGGGATCTGGTATACGTGGCTGAACGAACACGATATCGATGAAATCATCCGGGAACATCTCCTCAATGGCCGGATCGTGGAACGGCTCCGGATTTAGCGAGGCGCCGGGGGCTGAAGGGCTTGATAAACGGCAGTCTTCATTGACAGCCCTTGGGGTAGTCCGTAGTATTCCCATTCTTTTTGGCGGCCACCGCTATACATCTAACAATGAAAACCTTCAGCGCGAAGCCGGCGGAAATCAAGCGTGACTGGTACCTCGTCGATGCGACCGGGAAAACGCTGGGAAGGCTGGCGACAGAGATTGCCAGGCGCCTGCGTGGCAAACACAAACCGGAATTTACGCCCCATATCGATACCGGGGATTACATCGTCGTAATCAACGCCGGCAAGGTGCGGGTAACCGGCAAAAAGGCCACGGACAAGATGTACTATACGCACTCCGGCTATCCAGGTGGGATCAAGGCTGTCAACTTTGAGCAGCTTATAAAAAAGGCGCCCGCGCGCGCGATCGAACGGGCTGTGAAGGGAATGTTGCCCAAGGGACCACTGGGGCGTGCCATGTATCGCAAACTCAAAGTCTACCCCGGACCCGAACACAAACACGCGGCCCAGCAGCTTAAAACACTGGAAATCTAACCATGGCTGAACAGACCTATCACAGTATCGGACGGCGCAAGAGTTCTGCAGCCCGGGTGTTTCTGCGACGCGGCACAGGCATTATTACCATCAACCACCGCAGCCTGGATGACTATTTCGGTCGCAAGACTGGGCCGATGATAGTGCGCCAGCCATTGGAAACCCTGGGGGTGGCGAACCAGTTTGACATTCAAATCACCGTCCGCGGTGGTGGCATCTCCGGTCAGGCGGGCGCTATTCGTCATGGGATCACGCGGGCCCTGATTGCCTACGACGAAAGCCTGCGCATGCCGCTTAGGAAAGCAGGGTTTGTTACCCGTGATGCCCGCGAGGTTGAGCGTAAGAAGGTCGGCCTGCACAAGGCTCGTAAGCGTCCGCAATACTCGAAGCGCTAACTTGCCTGTCACGCCGCTACACTGGGGGATCGTCTAGCGGTAGGACAACGGACTCTGACTCCGTGAACCCAGGTTCGAATCCTGGTCCCCCAGCCAATCAAGCAATAAGATCAATAGACCTTTTGTCTAGACGCGTAGGCCTAAACTGCCAACCTCGTTTTGAGAGATATCTGCCATGCAAATGGTGTTGCGGATTTTAACCATTTTTCTGATCACGTCTTTTCTGGTCCCATCCGCGATAGCGGGTGCAGGGATGCAGAGGATCGTGGTACTTGACGTAGAGCTTATCGACGAGCAGAAGCGCAGTTGGCATGAACCCGACCGACCGGAAGAACTGGCACGCGCCGGGCGTATGACCACTCAAATTAAGGAATATCTATCAGCGTCTAGGCTCTACGAAGTTGTAGAGATAGACCAAGATAACCCGGAACTTCAACGGTTGAACGACTCGTACCAATACATTCACACTTGCCCCGCTAACTGCGAGATTCCACTGGCTAATTCCGTCAGTGCTGACCTCGTGATGACGGCTTGGGTTCAGAAAATAAGCAACCTGATCCTGAATCAAAACATCCTCGTCAAAGATGTAGCAACTGGCGAACCGGTAATGGGTGCTTTCATCGACATACGCGGCAATACCGACTCGTCGTGGAGAAATGGGACCAGGTACCTGATGGAACGGTTCTTCAAAAAATACCATCCGGGAACGGCGATCACTCCGGTTAATGATCCTTAGCGGTCCAATTGCGATGCTTCGATGCAAGTCTGACTCCGTGAACCTCCGTCCGAATCCTGGTCCCCCAGCCAATCATGCCAGCGGGTTAAACCGACTTGCTGCCTTGCTCCTTCAAGAAAATACAGCGGTCCCCCTCTAAAAGCGGTCGAGACGCAACAATGAAGCCAAGGCTCCTTATTGTAGTTTTCTTGATCACGCTGGCTGCGGTTTTTATCGTGCAAAACTTGGCAGTTGTCGAGGTGCACTTTCTGTTCTGGAAAATGGGCATGTCGCGCGCCCTGTTGATCGCGTTCTTTATCCTGATCGGTATCGCAGTGGGCTGGCTGCTGCGCAGCTTTATCGTACAGAAGGCACAGCGTCACTAGACCAATAGATGAAAAGCGCATCGCGTGACCCCAAATCTGTTCTCTTTTTGGCCGCCTCAAGACCGAAGGCGAAATTCCACGCTTGCCCACCCGCCCGGTTTGGGTGTATGAAGGTTAATATGAAGAAATTGCGCCCGCTGTTCGCGTGGGTGCTTTGCTGGTCGATCGCATTTCAGGTGCTGGCGACGACCGGCGGCGGCGCCTGCCGGCACGAACCACCCGCGGCGCAGCGCGAACACATGCAGGCCGCTGCTCCGCCGCACGCGGGACATCAGCATCATCAGGCCGATCCGTCAGTACAGGCGGAACAAACCAGCTGCCAGTGCGGCTGTTACTGCGCCGGTGTCTGCTTGCACGTCTGCCACGGCGCCGGGCTTACTTCGGCGTTCAATGTGTCGGCACTACCAAAGTCCGAACCTGAGCTTATGCCGGCAACCGGCCTGCACCTTCCTGAATATTATTTCCCGCGCTATCGCCCGCCCGCAGTCTCCTAAACAGCGTTGTTGTTGAACGCGGCGCGCTCGCGCCGTAAAACCTGTTTGAGGAAATTGCGATGTTTTACCTACGACGTTGTTTGATACTCGCGGTGGCGGTGCTCGCCAGCTGCGCGCATGTGCCGCGTGATGGTGATTTTTCGGCGGTCGAACAGATGGTGGGCGAACGCATCCCGCAACAAGTCCATTGGTATCAGGGTGGTGCCGAGGATGCGGAGGTCGACCGCGCGCTTGAAGCACTGCTCAAGCAGCCGCTGTCCGCGCCGGCGGCCGTGCAGATCGCGCTGCTTAACAACCGCCGCCTGCAGGCGGAGTACGAGGAACTCGGCATTGCCCAGGCCGATCTCGTCCAGGCCGGGCTGCTCAGCAACCCGACGCTGTTCGCCAGTGTCCGTTTCCCGGAAGGCAGCAGGCCGACTAATACTGAATTCGATCTGGCCAAGGACTTTTTTGATCTGTTGCTGCGTCCCGCGCGCCAGCGTCTCGCGGAAACCGAATTCGAACGCGCGAAGCTGCGTGTGGCAACTGCCGTGCTTGATCTCACCGCCGAAGTGATGACCGTGTTTTACAGGGTTCAAGGTGCCGCGCAGCTGGTCGAGATGCTGGGTATTGTCGACGACTCGGCGCAGGCCTCCTATGAGCTCGCGCGGCGCTTCGAGGAAGCCGGGAATCGCAGCGAGCGGCAATTGGCCCAGGAACGGAGCGCAGCGGCCGAAACCCATGTGGAACTCGCGCGGGCACGGGCCGAACTTCAGGCCGCACGCGATGAGCTGAATCGCCTGCTCGGCCTCAGCGGCCAGGCGCGTGACTGGACCCTGGCGGAAGAGCTGCCCGAGGTGCCTTCCGCCGATCCGGACCCGGATGGCACCGAGACCGTCGCACTCGAGCGCCGGCTTGACCTCGCCGAGGCGCGCAGGGAAATAGCGCAACTGACTGACGCGCTGGACGTTACCCGCCGCTACCGCTTTGTTGGCGGCGCTATTGTCGGTATCAACACCGAACGCGATCCCGAGGGCGTGCGGGTGACCGGGCCGAATTTCTCCGTGGAGCTTCCGATCTTCGATCAGCGCCAGGCTGAAATCGCGCGGCTCGAATCCTTGCGCAAGCAGAGTGAAGCACGCGCCGCGGCGCTGGAAGCGGAGATCCGAGCAGAGGTACGTGCCGCGTTGAACCGCGTTTCCGCCGCGCGCGCCATGGGGCAGCATTATCGGGATGAGGTGGTGCCGGCGGGCGAGCAGGTGGTGAAGTTCACACAACAGGAACAGAACTACATGCTGGTGGATGTCTTCGAGTTGCTGTTCGCCTTGCGCCAAGTCCGCGCAGCATATCGCGGCTACATCGAGGTGGTGCGCGACTACTGGGTAGCGCACGCGGAGCTGACACGGGCCGCTGGAGGGGGCGCTCTGCCTGAAACTGCGACGCCGGTACCATTGCCGAGCATGCCGGCCGGACCGGCGGAAACGCATGATATGCGGAAGATGCAGGATTTGGAGCATGACCCGCAGACGCAGGACATGTCTCACGAGATGCAACATTGAATTGAGAGGTATTCGCCATGATTACACGACGTGAATTACTTTTTTCCACCGGTGTGGCTGCGCTCGGTTTAGGACTGTTGCGCCGCGCCCGCGGGCTAGAGACCGCGCCCATGGCGCCAGCTGATACCGCACACGCCCGACATACCCAGAGTTATGTCCCGGTTCGGACGCTGAACGGCAGTACGCTGCCTTACAAGATAAAGGGTGGCGTCAAGGAATTTCACCTCGTTGCTGAGGAAATAGAGCATGAATTCGCGCCCGGCAGCAAGGCGAAGTGCTGGGGTTACAACGGTACCACGCCCGGCCCTACGATTGAGGCTGTGGAAGGCGACCGGGTACGTATATTGGTCACCAATAAACTGCCCGAACATACCACCATTCACTGGCACGGGATCCTGCTGCCTTCGGGTATGGACGGTGTCGGCGGGCTCAGCCAGCCTCACATCAAACCTGGCGAGACCTATGCCTACGAATTTACCCTGCGGCAGCACGGTACGCACATGTACCATCCACACGCCGACGAGATGGTGCAGATGGCGGTCGGCATGATGGGCATGTTTATTATTCATCCGAGGGACGGGGAAGAACTGCCGGTGGATCGAGATTACTGTTTTCTGCTGCACAACTGGGCGCTGCATCCCGGCACCTACCGGCCCGATCCTTCGATCCTGCAGGATTTCGATCTCTGGACCTTCAACAGCAAGGTCTTCCCGGCGATCGACCCTATCGTCGCCGCGACTGGTGAGCGGGTGCGCGTGCGCATGGGAAATCTTTCCATGTGGAATCACCCGATCCATCTGCACGGTCATCAGTTCTGGGTCACCGGCTCAGACGGCGGGCGCTGGCCGAAATCACTATGGCGCACGGAGGCTACTGAGATTGTCAGCGTCGGTCAGACACGCGACATCGAGTTCGTCGCCTATCCCGGCGACTGGGCGCTACACTGCCACATGGCGCATCACACAATGAATGCCATGGGCCACGGCATCGCCAATCCGCTTGGCGTGGATCAATCCGGTATCGCGGCAAAGATTCAGTCGTTACTGCCGGGATATATCCCCATGGGCAAGGGCGGGATGGCTGAGCACAGTGAGCATCTGGCGATGGCGGCAAAGGGCGGACACGGCGGCATGCACCATGGGATGCAGCATGGCACCGGCTTCGATGGGCCACGCAACACCCTGCCGATGATGTGGGGTAAAGGACAGTTTGGCGCCATTGAAATGGGCGGCATGTTCACCGTGGTCAAGGTGCGCGATGACCTTGCGCAAGGTGACTACCGCGACCCGGGCTGGTATGAGAACCCGCGCGGCACCATCGCATGGCGTGTCGGCTGATGATGAAGGCTATAGGAAACCAGACATGATCGAGATCATCCCCAACTGGCACCCGATCTTCGTGCACTTCACGACCGGTCTGCTCATCACGGGCGCGTTGCTGCTTCTCGCTGCCCGGCTGCGTAACAGCAGGGAGATCTTCACCGTCGCACGCTGGAACCTCTGGCTCGGCACCCTTGCTGCAGTGGCTACTGTGGCGACTGGGTTAATAGCCTATTACACTGTTGCTCACGATGGACCCAGTCACGCAGCCATGACCCTGCATCGTAATTGGGCAATACCGACTGCCGCGTTGTTCGTCGTTACCGCTCTGTGGTCGCTCACGGCACGTCGCCGTGAGCCGGAACGGAGCGCACTGTTCCTCGCCTTAGTGCTCGCCGCCGCCTCGGCTCTTGCGGTCACCGGCTGGCTTGGTGCAGAGAACGTATATCGCTACGGGCTCGGGGTGATGTCGTTGCCCGAGGCGGAGAGCGAGGAGCATGGTCATAGCCACGGTTCCGGGGAAGTGTCCCAGGCGTTTTCGGGCGATGCCTCTACGCACGACATGGAGGGCATGAAGGACATGCCGGGCACAGAGCAGCGCTCGCACGAGCACCGGATTGCACCGTCCGACTCGGGTGAGTCGCGGGAGCAACAGGCACCCCATTATTACGGCGACCATCCGCACTAAGGGTCTTGACTCTAAACCCCTGTCGAGGGTCGAGAATAGCGGCCTGATCTGAGTGGAGACACGCCGTGAGCGAGAAACACGAACCGTCCCACGCTTGCTGTCACACGGGTCAAGACCCCGCGCAACATGTGCCGCATTCAAGCGCGCCTGTGGCTAGTGGTGGCTATACCTGCCCGATACATCCGGAGATCGTCCGCGACGCGCCCCGGCTCTTGCTCCATCTGCGGCACGGTGTTTTTACAGGTCACGCCGGGCGTGCGTCAACACTCACGCGACCATAAGGGGACACCGGATACGGTGTGGAGTTCGATGATCCTGAATGGTACGGGCTCTGGTTTCGTTGCCAATCACTCGCTGATCATGGCCTCGCAAATCTCGCGCGCCAACGCCGCGATTATTGACCTGCGCAACCTGCTGGCGCAGGGCTGACAGGAATATTCGTTCATCTCATTCTCGATCAGTCTGCCGCGTTCGGCATCGCTGCTCGTCGTACTATGCTGAGTCGTGATACTCCCCACAGGGCTTCGGCGCGAGTTCCCAATCACAATCTAATCAGGATAAGCTGACACAAACAATGACGAATCTGGAAACAATCCGGCGAGCCCGCGGAGTTAAGGGACTCGCTGTGAGCTTGGCCTAGTTGGCGTTGATCGATAGATTACCAGGCCAAGCCCATGATTACCCACCCCTGACAACGAAAAGTGAGCACCAGCATGAAGAGTGATCAATCCGAAGAAGCGCAACCCGCCCGTATGGGATTATGGGCGATTCCGAGCAGCATATGGGCGCTCGGCTTTGTCAGCCTGTTCATGGACACGTCCTCGGAACTGATCCACAGCCTGTTACCGGTATTCATGGTATCGGTGCTCGGCGCTAGCGTGCTGTCGGTCGGTTTAGTCGAAGGTATCGCCGAGGCGACAGCTTCGATCACGAAGATTTTCTCTGGAACCCTGAGTGATTACCTGGGCAAGCGCAAATTCCTGACGATAATTGGCTACGGCATCGCAGCCCTCACCAAGCCGTTGTTCCCGCTCGCTGAGTCGGTTAGCTGGGTGCTGGCCGCACGCTTTGTCGACCGGATCGGAAAAGGCATTCGCGGCGCACCCCGGGATGCGTTGGTGGGAGACATCGCGCCACCACACTTGCGCGGTGCTTGCTACGGCCTGCGGCAATCGCTCGACACAGTCGGCGCCTTCGCCGGCCCGCTGCTTGCGGTGGCCTTGATGGCGTTGCTGGCCGATGACATCCGGGCAGTGTTCTGGATCGCGGTGATCCCAGCCTTTATGGCCGTCGCCATCCTGGTATTCGGCGTCCAAGAACCAAAAACCACACGGCGTAGGGGTCAAGTCCGGTCGCCGGTCCACTTTGCTGAGTTGCGCGCAATCGGATCGACTTATTGGTGGTTGGTGCTGATCGCCACAGTGCTGACCCTTGCCCGCTTCAGTGAGGCATTCCTCGTGCTCCGCGCCCAGGATGTCGGCCTTACCATCGCCTTGGTTCCGCTCGTGCTAGTCGTGATGAACGTGGCCTATGCGCTCTCTGCCTATCCAGCCGGCGTGCTTTCGGATCGCATGAATCGGCACGTTGTTCTCGCGGCTGGTTTTGCTGTTCTCATAGTAGCGGATGTAGCGCTCGGGTTGGCGAGGGAGATCTGGCCGGTGACAATGGGCGCTGCACTATGGGGGCTGCATATGGGCTTGACCCAAGGTTTGCTTGCCGCCATGGTGGCGGATGCGACGCCCATGAAACTTCGGGGTACTGCATTCGGTGTTTTTAACCTCGTGAGTGGCATTGCGATGCTCGCAGCGAGCATCATTGCGGGTTGGATATGGGATCAGTATGGACCGCCTGCGACCTTCTTCACGGGAGCAGTCTTCACGATCGTAGCGTTGATTGGGCTAATTGCCGTGCAGCGGCGTCGTCCGGCTGCTCCATAACACAAGTGATGCGTGAAAAAGACGGAGCAATATTGTTCCATCCGAGCGACGCTCCACAATTCATTGGGAATAACCGACAAAATGCAAGACGGTACGAACGAAAATCTGTGAACCCCCGTTCGAATCCTGGTCCCGCAGCTTTCCTGCTTGTGTTCACTCAATTGCCAACCTATTCTATACAATGAACCTTTTACTATCTCGCACGGTCAATATTAGTCCGGGTTAAGCATTGGTTCTGTGCGCATTCATTACCGGGTAAGGTCACTAAAACGATGCTTCGCTATTTACAGGGAAAACGGCGGAAAGTCACAGGCGGTCTGATTATCAGCCTGGGGGCAATGTGGCTGTCCTTTGCTATTGCACCTTGCGTGCTGGCTGCGGACATCACTGAGCGGGCGCATCACTGCCTTCATACGCAGTCAACAAGTGGACAAAGCCCATATCTGCCTGCCGGTGATCACTGCCCGTTTTGCAATCCTCTGACACCCGTAGTTCAGAACTGCGATCATGTCGTTAACCCCCTAACGATTTCCAGCCACCATGTCCACCCTGTGGTTTCGGGATGGACTTACGTGCAACCGTTTGCAGCAATTCAGCTTTTACCTGTAACGGTTTCTGCCGACTACCTTCCTGTTCATCCCACACTGCGATTCTGCGTGCTGCTGATCTGATCCACTCCCTATAGAAAGTCCCGTTCTGAATTTTTCAACGGCTTTCATACGAGGAGAGCGATCATGTTTCACATAGCCCGGCCCAGCCGGGGATTTAAAACCAGCAGCATCCAATGGGTTATTACGCAAGATTTCGCGCCCGCCCATACACATGCGGCCTTAACGCGAGAGCGACTCGCGGCAGATCAGACTCGCTCCATTGCATTTCAGTTTCGCGTTGACCGCACTGATCACTGGACGGGCCTGTCACAGCTAAACGGAGAAGTGCAATGAAAAGATTTGTGCTTGTCATGATCCTGCTCGCTGTCGGCGTATTCGTCGGCGCAAACCTCGAATACGTAGGCGGAATTTCTACACGAATTTTTGACACGACTCACAAGATGACGGAACAGGAAGCCGTTGAAGGACTGCCATCCGGTGCTGTGACGAGTGAAGCCCCCACCAAGCAACCTGCCTCGCAGGAAGAGGATCGAAAAATCCTTTACTGGGGCGACTCGATGCTTCCGGACTACCGCAGCGACAAACCGGGCAAATCGCCGATGGGGATGGACCTCGTCCCCGTCTATGCGGATGGGGAAGAAGGTCAATCGGACAACGGTCTTCCCCTCGTCACCATTGCCCCTGAAGTCGTCAACAACCTGGGCGTCAGAACCGCCGAGGTCGTGCGCGGACCATTATCAAGGCAGATCGAGACCGTGGGCTATCTCGACTATGACGAGACCATGATCAGCCACGTGCACCTGCGGGGCGAAGGATGGATCCAACGGCTGCTGGTCAAGGCGGTGGGCGACCCAGTCAAGCAGGGGCAACTCCTGTTCGAGCTGTACTCACCCACATTAGTAGTCGCCCAGGAGGAATACGTGCTGGCCATGGCGATGAATGATGAGAAACGGATGAACGCTTCCAAACTGCGCCTCACGGCCTTGGGCGTCTCCCAGTCACAAATTGAAAGCCTCACTAAGACCCGGAAGGCCGAGCAAACTGTCCAGGTGTACTCGCCACAGAATGGTGTACTCACTGCACTCAACATACGTGAAGGGATGCACGTGACCCCCGCCACGGAAGTCATGAGCGTGGCTGATCTCAGCCATATCTGGCTGCTGGCTGAAGTCTTCGAGCACCAGGCGAGCTGGGTCAAGCCCGGGCAGAGGGCTGAAGCACGCCTACCGTCGATGCCTGATGGCGTATGGGTAGGAAAGGTGGATTACATCTATCCTAATCTCGACGCCATGACGCGGACCTTACGGGTTAGGCTGCGTTTCGATAACCCCGACGTGTTGCTCAAGCCCAATATGTTTGCCCACGTCTCTATTTCCGGGGGAGAGAAAGAGGACGTGCTTCGCATTCCACGAGAGGCATTGATCCGGGATGGGGCGAGTGAGCGGGTGATCCTGGCCTTGGGTGAGGGCCGTTTTCGACCCCAAAAGGTTGAAGTCGGGATAGAAAGCGAGGATTGGGTAGAGATCCGCTCTGGTTTAACGGAAGGGGAAATGGTCGTGGTTTCGGCTCAGTTCCTAATCGATTCGGAGGCGAGTCTCAAGGCAAGTTTAGGGCGGCTACAACCACCGCAAGAGACAATGTCCGAGGATAAGGCCTCATTGCGCGATGAGCGTGTGCTGGCGGTGGGCACCGTCAATCGCGTGATTGAGGACGGCCGCAAACTGAATATACAACATGAGCCAATCCCTGAACTGGGCTGGCCCGGGATGACAATGGAGTTTCAGGTGGCGGATACCGTGGACCTTACGCAGCTACCTGTCGGAGGCCGCGTGCGGTTCGCCCTCCAGCACTCGGATCATGGCCAATACGTGATTAGCGATATTCAAGCGCTTGCAAGTGATCAGCAGGTAACTGACCATGATTGAGCAGACTATTCTCTGGTCGATCCAGAACCGTTTCCTGGTCTTGCTGGTAGCCCTGCTGCTGGCCCTCGGGGGGATCTACGTCGTTAAGCAGACCCCCGTGGATGCGATCCCCGACCTCTCCGACGTCCAGGTAATCATTAAGACCACTTATCCCGGGCAGGCTCCCCAGATCGTAGAGGACCAGGTGACGTATCCACTCACGACCGCTATGCTCGCGGTCCCCGGTGCCGTTGCGGTGCGGGGCTACTCCTTCTTCGGCGATTCCTATGTCTACGTAATATTTAAAGATGGCACAGACCTCTATTGGGCGCGTTCGCGGGTATTGGAATACCTCAGTCAGGTCGCCGGTCGCCTGCCGCAGGATGCGCGGCCGGCCTTAGGGCCGGACGCCACAGGCGTAGGCTGGGTCTATCAATACGCGCTGGTGGATCGCACCGGAAAACATGACCTTGCACAGTTGCGTTCCCTTCAAGATTGGTTTCTCAAATACGAGTTGCAGAAGGCGCCCGGGGTCGCAGAAGTGGCCACGGTTGGGGGGATGGTCAAGCAGTACCAGGTTGTGGTTGACCCGGATGGGCTACGAGCCTATGGGATCACTCTGGCCACCGTAAAGCACGCCATTCAAAGCGCAAACCAGGAAGTCGGCGGGGCAGTCATTGAAATGGCTGAGTCCGAATATATGGTCCGGGCTACCGGCTACATAAACGGCTTGGAACCACTACGCAGTGTCCCGTTAGGGGTCAACGCCCGCGGTACGCCGATCCTTCTGCAGGACGTGGCCGATGTCCGTCTCGGCCCAGAGATGAGGCGCGGCATCGCTGAGCTCAATGGTGAAGGAGAAGTAGTCGGCGGGATTGTGGTGATGCGCTCGGGCGAAAACGCCCTGAAGACCATCGAGGGAGTGAAGGCCAAGCTGCAGGCGCTGAAAAAGAGTTTACCCGCTGGAGTCGAGATCATCGAAACCTACGATCGATCCGGTCTTATTAAGCGCGCAATCGACACGCTCAATGAGAAACTGGTCGAAGAGTTTATCGTTGTAAGCCTCGTGTGTGCGATCTTCCTGTTCCACCTCCGATCATCGCTGGTCGTCATCCTAAGCTTACCGCTTGGTATTTTGGCGGCATTCATCATCATGTACGTTCAGGGAATCAACGCCAACATCATGTCACTGGGGGGCATTGCGATCGCAATCGGCGCGATGGTCGATGCCGCCATTGTGATGATCGAAAACGTGCATAAGCACATCGAGCGTGACGGACTGACGCATGAAAACCGATGGCGGGTCATACAAGAGGCGGCTCAGGAGGTCGGGCCGCCGCTTTTCTTCTCATTACTCATCATCACGCTGAGCTTCTTGCCGGTATTTACCCTGGAGGCTCAGGAAGGGCGTCTGTTCAAGCCCCTGGCCTACACCAAAACCTACGCGATGGCCGCCGCGGCTGGTCTTTCTATCACGCTCGTGCCGGTGCTCATGGGCTACTTTATTCGCGGACACATCGTTCCCGAACAAAAAAATCCCATTAACCGCGTGTTGATCCTGCTCTATCGCCCATTTATCCATGCCGTACTCATGGCCCCCCGTACTCTGATCACCCTGGCAGTGCTTGCCACCGTCGTGGGGCTTTGGCCGCTTACAAAACTGGGCACTGAGTTTATGCCTGAGCTCGATGAAGGAGATCTCATGTACATGCCGACCACATTCCCCTCCGTCTCGGCAGGCAAGGCACAGGAACTGCTGCAACAGACAGACAAGCTTATCCGTACCGTACCGGAAGTTGAGCAGGTCTTTGGCAAGATCGGCAGAGCAGAGACCGCGACCGACCCCGCCCCGCTTGAGATGATTGAGACGGTCATTCGATTCAAGCCCCGAACTCAGTGGCGCGAAGGCATGACCCTAGAAAAACTCAAGGCCGAACTCAATGCACGCGTAACCTTCCCCGGACTGAGCAACGCATGGGTAATGCCAATTAAGACGCGGATCGACATGCTGGCCACGGGTATCAAGACGCCGGTCGGCATCAAGATCGCAGGGCCGGATCTCAAGGTGATTGGAAACATTGGCGAGCGTATCGAACAGGTCGTGAAACAGGTCCCCGGCACCGCCTCGGTGTACTCTGAAAGGGTGGCAGGGGGCCGCTATATCACGGTGGATATCGACCGGCTGAAGGCGGCGCGCCTTGGGCTCAATATTAAGGACGTACAAGATATCGTCCTGACTGCGGTGGGCGGAATGAACGTCACCGAGACGGTTGAGGGCCTAGAACGTTACCCGGTAAACCTGCGCTATCCACGGAGCACCCGCGATTCGGTGGAAAGATTACGTCTACTTCCCGTGGTTACGCCAGCGGGTGCTCGAATCCCGCTCGGCGACGTAGCCCAGATCCAAATCGAGGACGGGCCGCCGATGATTAAAAGCGAGAATGCACGCATTAATGGCTGGGTCTTCGTGGATACTGAGGGACGTGACCTTGGCAGCTACGTAGAAGAGGCGAAGGCACGCGTTGACAAACTGGTAGACCTGCCGGCTGGTTACTCTATCGCGTGGTCCGGGCAATACGAATATCTTGTCCGTGCCAAGCAGCGTCTCGCCCTGGTCATCCCCGTAACGCTGATTATCATCATGTTGTTGCTCTATCTGAATTTCCGTAACTTCACAGAGGTTCTCATCATCATGGGCACTTTGCCATTCGCCGTGATTGGCGGCGTCTGGCTGCTCTATCTCCTCGACTATCACTTATCCGTGGCGGTTGGAGTGGGTTTTATCGCGCTCGCAGGCGTTGCTGTTGAGATCGGCGTCATCATGCTCGTGTATCTGAACCAGGCGCTCGCTAGGCGTCTGCGTGATCAGGAAAAGCCACACATTAAGCTCAGCCCGGCGGAACTCCGGGAAGTCGTGGTCGAAGGCGCGCTTTTGCGGGTGCGACCCATTGTGATGACTGCATCTGCCATCATCGCAGGTCTATTGCCCATCATGCTGGGGGGAGGCACTGGCTCGGAAGTGATGCGCCGCATTGCTGCCCCTATGGTGGGCGGTATGGTCAGTGCAACACTGCTCACGCTGGTTGTTATCCCTGCGGTGTTTCTGCTATGGAAGATACGTGTGTTTGGTCATGTTGGACAGGGTGAAAGCGGTCTCCTTGAAGCAGGATAGTTGCATCATTATAACATTCAGCCTCACTCGGTTATGGAAGCGGCATGATCCGGCTACGCCGTAGAGTGTTGCGGGCAATGCATAGCTCCAGTTCAATGCCGGAAAGATTCCTTCAATGTCCCTGGTTCCAACTGGATCGTCGCGTGCGAAATACCGTGGTCCGCGGCAAATACGTGGGCCCGCTGCAGCAGCCGTAGCTGCTCTTCGGCGGACATTGGCCCCACCTCCAGATGAACACTCAAGAGGTGCGTGCCATCGCTCATGCTCCATACATGCAGATCATGGACTTGTCTCACTTCTTCGAAATCTGCGAGGCCGGTTTCAATCTGTTCAAGATGCGCATGGACGGGCGTAAATTCCAGTAAGATCCGTCCCGCATCACGTAGCAGGACCCAGGTACGCGGAATCATCCACAATGCGATGCCAAGCCCCACCACGGCATCGGCATAAGTCCAGCCAGTCAGCATAATAATCACCGCAGCAGCAACAACACCGACTGAGCCGAGGGTATCAGCCAGGACCTCCAGATAAGCACCCCGCAGGTTCAAACTAACCTTGACGTCCCCATGCAAGAGCCAGATCCCTGCGAGATTCACCACGAGACCAAGCATTCCGATAATCAGCATGGGCCACGCATCGATCCCTTCCGGCTGCATGAGACGGCGTGCTGCCTCGCCGAAAATGAACACAATCATTCCGGTCAATAGGAGACCGTTGATGAAAGCACCCAGCACCTCATAGCGCTGGTAACCATAGGTTGCTCTGGCGTCCGTCGGCAGGTCGGCCAACCTGGAAGCGGCAAATGCGATCGATAAGCCCATCACGTCGCGCAACATGTGGCCGGCGTCAGCCAGCAGGGCAAGGCTGCCAATAAAAAGCGCTGCAGCAAACTCCAGCGCCATGAAACCTGCAGTGATAACCAGCACCCACGCTAGGCGATGTCGGGCGCCCTCACGCGAGTCTCTGTCCTGTAAATGCACAGCCGTTAGTCCACACTTATCTGCTCTGACGAAAGACACTGGTCCATATTCAACTTCATCTCGGCTCGCGTCGTCGATCGATGGACAGGGCTTCTAAGATGTCGCTCACATAGATCCAACCCGCCGTCGGCTGACCCGTTTGGGCGTTTTCCCTTATAATAAGGACGGCGTCGTCCATCTGATCGTCTTCACACACCAATTCCAGCTTCACTTCGGTGATGAACTTTCCGCCCAGCTCGATGGAATAGTCTTGTTCTTTCGATCCAAGCGCCTGCAGCATTCCTTTCACGTCGACGATCGACAAATTGTGGAATCCCGCTTCACCCAAGGCATGGATGATATCCGAGACGCGGTGTCGATGGACAAAAGCTTTTATCTCTTTCATGCAGGCTTTCCCTCCTGTCTCTCGATCCACTCATAAATTACGGGCAGTAGTACCAGGGTTAATATGGTCGAGGTCAATAACCCACCCACCACGACCGAGGCCAACGGCCGCTGGGTCTCAGCACCTACCCCACTGGAGAGCAGCATGGGGACAAGACCCAGGATTGCAACACTGGCTGTCATGAGTACCGGCCGCAAGCGCAGCTCTGCGCCCTTGCGTACCGCCTCGGCAACCGATAGCCCTTTGGCCCTGAGCTCATTGATAAAGCTGACGAGCACGATGCCGTTGAGCATCGCGACGCCAAACACGGCAATGAAACCAATGGCCGAAGGCACGGAGAGGTATTGCCCTGTCAGGTACAGGGAGAAAACGCCACCAATTATGGCAAAGGGTACGTTAGCGATGATAAGGGTTGCGTACTTAACCGAGTTAAACGCGGTATAGAGCAGCACGAAGATGAAGAAGATCGTGAGAGGGACGATCAACGACAGCCTTTGTAATGCGCGCTGCTGGTTTTCGAATGCGCCGCCCCATTCGATCCAGTAACCCGGTGGCAGTTTGACCTTCTTGTTGATCAGAATCTTGGCTTCCTTCACGAAGCTATCTATATCGCGCCCACGCACATCCATCTGGATCACCGCATAGCGCTGCAATTGCTCGCGCCGTACGAAGGAATAGCCTTCCGCAATCGACACATTCGCCACCCGGTGAAGCGGGATGACGGCGCCGGATGCCGCGCGCAATGGAATGTTGCGGATGGCTTCGATAGAGATCCTGGCCGCATCATGCAGCCGAGCAGTGATTTCGAAGCGCTTGATTCCATCGATTAGCGTGGAGACAGGCTCATTGCCGATGCCGGTACGCACCACGGCGAGCACATCATCGGCATTCAAACCATAACGGGCAAGTTGCTCGCGGTTGACACGAATGCGGATTTGCGGTTTGCCAAGATTTGCTTCCAGTGACAGATCAGCCACGCCGGGAACCTGCACGATGACTTCCTTGATTTGCTGGCTGAGCCTGTCCAATTCGCCAAGGTCCTCACCGTAGATCTTGGCGGCAAGGGTAGCGCGTACGCCAGAGATCAGCTCCTCCACCCGCATCTGGATGGGCTGAGTAAAGGTGATAACCGCAGTAGGCGCCACTTCTTCCAGCACTTCGCGCATGGCATCGGCCAATGATTCGATGGAACGATCGGATGCACTCGCATCGAGGGGTTTCAGGTCCGTATAAACCTCCATGTAGTTGACATCCGCTGTCTCGCCTTTTTCGGCACGGCCGATCATGGCTATCGTGGTATTGACCTCGGGAAACTCAGAAAGCGCATTTTCAATACTCTTGGAGATCTCAATGGATTGCTCCAGGGACGTGGATGGAATAGAGGTAACGCGCCACATGATTGCGCCCTCCTGCAGTGTGGGCATAAATTCCTTGCCGAGGTAGGGGAACAGAGCAAGGCTCACGACCAAAAGGGCGAGGGCTGCCACGACCACAATTGTTTTGTGGGCGAGCGACCAGGCCAGCATCGGCAGGTAAGCGCGCTTGATCCAGCGAACCACCAGCGTATCTCGTTCTTTCTTGGGTCTGAGGATTACAGCCGCCAGCACCGGGATCAACGTCAACGTCAGGAACAGGGAGCCTGCCATGGCGAAGCTGATGTTGAAGGCCATCGGCTTGAACAACTTACCCTCTAATCCTTGCAGGCTGAACAATGGCAGGAAAACGACAATGATGATGAGAATTGCGAACGCGATGGGGTTCCCCACTTCGCGTGCGGCCGCAAGTACGGCGTCAGTGCGGTTGACCTTCTCGCCCGAGGCGCTGCGTTCTGACATGATTCGGAAGGCGTTCTCCACCATAACGACCGCGCCATCGACCATCATACCTATGCCGATGGCAAGGCCCGCCAGCGACATCAGATTGGCGGACACGCCCCCCTCACCCATGAAGATGAATGCGATCAACATGGACATGGGCAAGGCGGCAATCACCACGAGGGACGCACGCATCTCGCCTAAAAACAGAAACAGGATTATGGCCACCAAAATTGCGCCTTCAATTAACGCATCAACTGCAGTGTCCACTGCTTCCTCTACAATGTCGGTACGCTCATAGATCGGGCGCAACACCACATTGTCGGGCAGGGCCCGCTGGATGATCGCTGCTTTGCCTTTGACCGCGTCGACGACGTTCTTGGCGTTGGTGCCAACGCGCGAAAGCGCCATGCCCAGTACAACCTCCTTACCGTCGCGCGTCACGGCCCCGAAGCGAAGCGCAGGACCCTCGGTGATCTGGGCTACGTCGCGAAGGTAGACCGGTGTGCCGTCCTCCACTTTCAGGACGATGTTGCCGATGTCCCGCTCGTCCTGTACCAGGCCAAGTCCGCGCACCAAGTATTGCTCAGGCCCCAGATCAATGTATTGGCCACCCACCTGGCGGTTGTTGACCTCGATGGCCTCCATCGCCTCGCGGAAACCCAGTCCATATTTGATGAGCTTCAGGGGGTCAATGCGCACCTGGTACTGTTTTTCCTGACCACCCCAGGACAAAACATCATCCACGCCTGGAGCAGTTCGCATGATGAGGCGCACGGTCCAGTCCTGAAGCGTCCTGAGTTCCATATCGGAAATTTGCTCGCTCAGCTTGTCATCGGCCCGCTCCACCGTGTACCAGAATACCTGGCCAAGCCCCGAGGAATTGGGCCCCATTTCTGGGGTGCCGTAACCCTCTGGGATGCGATTGTTCACTTCCGCTAAGCGTTCCATGATCAGCCGGCGGGCGAAATAAGTGTCCATGTCATCCTCGAAGAAAACGGTAACGTAGGACAGACCGAACAGGCTCACGGAGCGAATTTGCTGCACCTTGGGCAGACCCGCCATACCTGACTCAATGGGAAAGGTTAGAAGCGCCTCCACATCTTCCGCCGCCAGGCCAGGTGATTCGGTGTAGATGTTCACCTGCACCGGCGTGACGTCGGGAAAGGCGTCTATTGGTACGGTGTTTACCGCCCGCATGCCTAAAAAGGCAATTACGGCGAAGCCTACCAACACGAGGAATTTGTACCGTAGTGAGATCTCAACGAGCTTGTTAAGCATGGGGCCTTCCTATTGCACGTGCCCTTCGCCCAATTCCGATTTAAGGATGAGCGATTTCACAAAATAAGCGCCCTTCACCACGACCTCGTCTCCTGCCGAAAGACCTGCGATGATTTCTGTCCAGTCCCCACGGATTGCCCCCACCTCGACAGACTGTGGCCGAACCTCGTCTCCCTCTACTGTGAACAGCGTTGGTGTACCGTTGAGCAGGACAATCGCTTCGCTCGGCACAGCGATCACTTTCTCTCCGGTGCTAACCTGTAGGCGAACTTCAACGAATTGTTCCCGATGCAACACATCACCGCGGTTCTTTACTTCAATACGGATTGCTATAGTCCGTGTCGTCTCATCCAGGCCGTGGTGGACCTTAGCTACGGTACCTTCAAGCCATCTATCACCGACCCCTATACCGGCCAGGGTCCCAGAAGTGACTTGGCGGGCATCCTCCGGTGGCAGGCGCGCCTCTACCCACATCACAGACTCGTCCGTGATCTCAAATAGGCCGCGCCCCGGTTCGATGATCTCGCCCACGATGAACCCGTCACTGATTACCGTGCCGTCAATTGGGGCAAGCAGCTCGAACCTGCCGTCGGCAAGTGCGCCGGTCTCGTCACGCAGCAATGCGGCGACTTGCTTGGGCGTCATACCGAAGGCCAGGACCTTGGCTCGCGCCAGTTGGCGTGCGGCTTTGGCCTCCACAAAGCGTCGCTCGGATACGACTTCCTTCCCTAAATTTTCGACACGCATCCACTCGCGCTCGGCAACCAAAAGGTCACCCTGCGCCTTGGCCATCTCCACACTGGAGAGGAGGACAAGAGGCTGATCCCTTTTTACATCATCACCTAACTTCACCCGGCGCTCGATCACCTGAGCAGCAATTCGCGGCGTGACCTTGGCGGTCCGGTAGGCATTCAAGTAGACCTCACCGGGCGCGATGATCTCGTTCGTGAGGACAAGGCGTTGAATCGACGTCGTGATAACTCCGGCAGCCTCACGCTCCGCGGAATCCAACTTGAGCATGCCCACGGTGTGCTTTGTCAACTCATCTCCTTGATTATGAATCTCTTCAGTCACTCCTGACGATGCCAGTAATACACTGGCTAGAAAAACCCAGAATTTTGTTTTATGCACCTGCTTCAACTCCAAAGTGAAATCGAAATGTCGCACACGTTGGATACCGGCAGACAATGCGGAGATTCGTCACTCTTGAGAGGAAACGCCTAGCCAGGTGTTGACTTCACTTGCGGCATCCAGCCACTCAAACCATGCCTGCCAAGCCCGACCGTACAGCTCGGCCCCCGCAACCTCAGTGTCTAGGCTTTCCCGTATTTGCACCAGGTAGTCTGACGCGTTGAGTTCGCCTGCTTCCAATAGTTTTTGCAGCAGTTTGACCCGGCTGGTGAGCGAGACTTGGCCACCTGTCACCCACTGGCGCCAAGCGACAGCCGCTACATGGTACCGCTCTGCGGCACCTGCATACCGGGCCCGGGCGCGCATAAAGCCGTCGAAGACAAGTTTCTCTGTTTCAGCCGCCTCATGAGAGGCAGCGTCGACCTCGGCTCGAAAGGTATTGCGAATAAAAAGTGGTACGGAGAGATTCAGGCCGACAAGGGAGTCTGTGTTCTCTTCCCCGCCACGCACGCTCACAGTGGGATCGGGGCGCCTCATACGCTCTGCGAGCCTAACGCGCGATTTAGCAGCTTCCGCACTGGCACGAAGCGACCGGAGTTCAGGCGACTTGGTGAGCAATGTGTCAGAGTTCGGCTTCATGCCATCGAGCTCGGGCAAGTTAGCAGGCAGGGCGGGCCAAGTCGCCTGCATGATTCCGCTGGCCTCTTCAAGCGATTGCCTTGCCGCGATGAGGCCCGCAGTCGTTGCAGCGAGCTGGATGTGGGCAGCCGAGAACGCGAGGTTAGCCAGATCCAGATCAGCTCGGCTGATATCACCCGCTTGGTAGCGCTTTGTGGCGATCTCAAAAAAGCGTTGCATCACGCCGACGCGCTCGTCCGCCAGCTGCGATAAACTGATAGTAACATGGTACCGCGCAAGGGCATCGAGCACCTGTACAGCGATTTTCTTACGGACTGATGCGTAATTCGCAGCAGCCGCGTCTACCTGAAAATTACTAACACGCGAGCGCGCAGTGCGTTTATCTGCCCAATCGATGGTCTGGCTTAACCCGAGGTAGATATGTTCGTCTTCAGCCGTTTCAGCATCCAGTTCAATCTGCGGGTTGTACACCGGCTGGCTTGCACCATCCAATCGGCTATGCGCAGCCTGCAATGCAGCTTCGGCAGCTTGGACTGCCGGGTGTGTTCCCCATACCTGTTCAATGAGCGACACGACCGCAGGAGACGCATGGTTGAGTAGCTCCTTATCTGATTGTCCATCGCCCTCAGGCATGGAAGGTGCCGTAAACGACAATGGAATCAACAGGGCAAAGAGCCCTACGCTAACCATATAGATTCGAGACATCTGCTGAGTCCTGATTAGTAAAACATGCGAGCGCCGCGCAGTCGCGCGACGCCTCCAGGGTCCGAATAGACTCAGCAGGATTTAGGTGGCTTGGTAGGAGGACTACGGGTGGAAGAATGAAACGGCTCGTTCGGACTCGCTGTAATATCCGGGGCTATCACGCCCTCACCCGCCGTTTCTAAAGAAACCAGCCCGAGCAAATGAGTCAATCCATGGCAACAATGACTGCAAGAATTTTCACTTAAGGAATCAGCTACCCCATCATCGCCATCATAGACAGCTTGTTGGTGACCGTAAATAGCCTCTGGACAGCTATGCGCAGCCCACGCCACCCCAGAAAGCAGCGTGTTCAATACCAGCATGCAGAGGAAGATACGTTTCATAATTTCATTATTAACGCATAATCTGCACGGTGTCCACAATGGGCAAGGCTATTTCAATTACCTTACTTCTTCGTTATGTGGAATTTAGATGCAAATATTTGCTATTGGTTCCAGCTCGTTTGGGCTCTTTACGATGGGTGGCAACACTCTCGGAACATCTAACTACAACAACCAACAAACTGCAACGCACTGATTGGTTTACTGCCACTTATTATGAAATGTTGCTAGATATTATCTAAATATTATAAAGATAAAGGAGTCTCACTCCGTGAACCCAGATTGGAATCCTGGTCGCCCAGCCAATCACGATGACGAATTGATGCGGCTAGACCCCTAGATATTTAGGCTTGCGTTGCCAATGTTGCATTGGCAATACGTCTTGTGTTTGCTCGCAGTCGTGTGTTGATTAATAGAAAAAATGGCGCCGCTGCCAGCGCCAATAAGAAGCTCACCCGATAGGTTGTCCGAGTCCTGCGGTGCGAAGTGTTGCCTCATCAGGTCCCCGCCCCTCGCAGCATGAAGCAAGCGCGCCATCGATTGCGACGGCCGGTACCGAGCGGACACCCAGTTCTTTTGCACGCTTCGCAACAGCTGGTTCGTTCATATTCAACACCGATACCTCACAGGACGGGCAGGCAATAGAATTCACGAATTCCACTGTTTCATCACAAACCGGGCAACCGGCACTGAAAACCTCAATCTTGCGTTTCCTCTGCACCATAATTTACCTCGCGTTAATCCTGTTTCGAACCTTGAACAAACAGCTACGTGTTCTCGCAGGAAGGACAAGCGCGTTGTTTTGCGGTTCTTGCCATCCACAAATCCCAGCCACACGCAACGACTAAGAACGTAATGCCGCCGTATATGGCCGGTGAAAAGGCATAGCCAAACTTGCCCAGGATGATACCAATTGATGCAATCACGCCTAGGATAACGGGGCCGCCCTGCTTGCTTGCCCTCGCTCGATAACCCAATACCGACAGGACGATTGCTAGAAAGAGCAGCGTGAACGGGAATAGATAAGGCGTGTAGTCGACGAACTCGAGTCCCAGGACACCGAGCAAGGCCGTGTAGGCTGGCCAACACACAGGACACACCACCTTAGGCAGCAAGGCAAGTCCAATCGCTGGGAGCGCCGCCAAAAAACCGGTGTTTTTCACCCTGCCTGCCGTTGCACCTATCAGGTCCTGCGACGCACCATCCAACGCATTCGTTATCGCTTCAGCACTTGGAAAGCCCTGTGCCCGACCATCCGGGCCATCGTAGATGCGGCAGCAATTGGCCTCTGTGGGCAAGGTGCCTGATACGTCTTTACCATCCACAAGGATGGTGGGTGATCCATAACCACGCACATAGGCGGGGCTCTCGGCGCTGTTCCTATCCCATTCGACCCAACGAGGCTGAAGTCCAGCTTCAGCAAAGGCATGGACTAACTGGACTCTTACCTCCTTGACGTTGGGACAGTCCGCATCGTAGATCAATTCAACAGTGCTCATCCCTTCTCTCCCTCGACATCGAGCGCCTCCAGGATCGGGCATGCACTGGTGGGGCCATCGCCCGCGCATTCGGCAATCAGCTTTGTCAGGACCTTCGACATGCGGCGAAGCCCTTTGATCTTCTCCTCTACATCGGAAAGCTTCACTTCCGCTCGGCGTTGTATATCCCGGCAGGTGGTCGTCGGATCATGCCTGATATCAAGCAATTCTCCGATTTCCTTAAGTGAGAACCCAAGCGTCTTGGCCCGTTGAATGAAACGCAGACGGGCAACCAAGTCCTCAGAGTACTGCCGGTAGCCACTCTCACCGCGTCGGGGCGGCTTGATAAGCCCTTTGCGTTCATAGAACCGGACGGTCTCAACGCCGACGCCTACACGCTCTGCAACTTTCCCAATGGTCAATGCTTGCATCGCTCGTGCTCCATCATAGTGATTAAGCATAGACCCTGTACCAAGGTACAGGGTCAAGTCTTTAATTCAACGATTTAAGGCGTAGCCTAAAAGGGAAATAACATAAGGTCTTGCGCCTTTTCAGGTGAGCGTAGATCTATCTTTAAGTGCAACCACCAGAAGTCTGCTGAACGGGCCCATCAAGCCACCGCACGTGGTCCAAAAAGAATGATGGCTGCACCGACCAAACAGATTGCTGCACCTAACACATCCCATCGATCGGGCCGCACCTGCTCGACCATCCAAAGCCACAGCAGGGATGCGACGATATACACGCCGCCATAGGCCGCAAAAACGCGTCCCGCAAAACGGGCATCGACCTTAGTCAAGAGATAGGCAAACACAATAAGCGAGATGGTTCCGGCGACCATCCACCAGGGGCTGCGCCCGAGTCGCACCCAAGCCCAGAAGGCAAAACAGCCGGCGATTTCAGCAAAACCTGCTGCGACGTACAGGGCAAAGGAATGCATACCGGTTAGCATACACGATTGGTTGAGGAGCGAGTGCGCGTCGCGGCAATGCTTGGCGAGTCACCCATTCTATCTTGATGGCCATACCAGGATCTTGCACTCGCCCTTAATGATTGCCTTGCAGGACGATCGTACGCTGTGTGGGTGAGCGATTCGCGAAAATGCGCCGTTGAATCACTATGCACCCCCATTAGGCTGAAATAATGGCTTCGGTAAAACACCTGGCTCTTTTGAGCTACGCAGGTTGTCGGCCGCACTCCTTTAGAACCTTTTCCGGGAATTCTACGGTTACATATAAGACATACCGAATAAACTGTGACACACGTCACGAAACCGTGGCCTCTATTAGATGCATTGGCGGAAAAATAGGTTTATTCTGAATACCATAACGTAGAGCGATCTCTGATGTCACTGTTTGCCGAACGCACGTCTCACGTAAGCAAGCCACTTATAAGCACCATAAACGAGGCCACCCTACTCGGCTTCTTGATTGGGTTGGTCCCCGTCATCATTGCAACGCTTATCGTGGGCTTCCTTGGTTCAGGTACAATCACGCTAGACGGTCTCATTGAGGCGCAGAAAACGCGCTACGCGCTATGGGTAGTGGATATTCTTCCGTTTGCATTCGCTCTGTTGGGTCGGTATGTGAGCACGATGATGGCGAGTCAAGCCGGAGCCATTTCCAGCCATCAAACCGATGCGTTAAGGGCCCAAACAGCCGCGTTGGAAACGCGGGCGCTACATCATGCAACCCACGATACATTAACTGATCTGCCCAACCGCGTCCTGCTCGCTGACCGATTGCAGCACGCAATCAGCGTTGCACAGCGCGACAGCAAACGACTTGCCGTGCTTTGTTTGGACCTGGATCGGTTCAAGGAAATCAATGATACCTTAGGGCACGACAATGGAAACTTGATACTTAAACAAGTGGCGTCACGCCTCGAAGCAACAATTGAGAGCCCAAACACGATTGCCCGGATCGGGAGTGACGAGTTCGGCATATTACTCTACGATCCGCCGTCCCCGGATGTCATTACGAAGTTTTCTCGAAGACTGCATAAAGCGCTCGAACTCCCATTTGCTCTCGATCGCTTTAATTTTGAAGTGGAGGCAAGTATCGGAATTACCCTATTCCCGGACCATGGTAACGACGCCGATATGCTTCTCCAGCGTGCGGAACTGGCCATGAATGCAGCAAAACAGGCGCACGATGGCTTTTCCCTCTATTCACAGGAGCAGGATCGCTTCGACCCTCGGCGCCTCGCACTAATGAGCGAGTTGCGCCGCGCAATCGAACACGACGAGCTGCTCCTGCATTACCAACCCAAAGTCAATCTTCATACTGGCCAAGTAAACGAAGTGGAAGCGCTCGTTCGCTGGAATCAACCGGGCCACGGGTTTATCTCGCCGGAAGATTTTATTCCCATGGCCGAACGAACCCGCTTGGTCAAGCCACTAACGCATTGGGTGCTCAAGAGGGCAATCCGCCAGTGCGCAGTGTGGAGGCAATCCGGCTTGGAGATTGGAATCGCCGTAAACATTTCCGCCAGGGACCTTCACGATCCGCATCTTCCGGATGTCATCGCCGGACTCTTGGCCTCCTCAGAGGTAAATCCTGAATGGCTGGTATTGGAGATCACCGAGGGCAGCATCATGGTTGACCAACGACGCGCTCTCGAGGTGCTTACTCGGCTGACGAGCATGGGTCTACGAATCTCAATCGATGATTTCGGTACGGGTTACTCATCCCTGGCCTACATCAGTAAACTGCCGATCAGCGAGATCAAGATTGACCGCTCATTTGTCATTGGCATGGTAAAAAATGAAAATGACGCAGTGATTGTGCACGCCATCATTCAGCTGGGGCACAATTTGGGCCTTAAGGTTGCAGCAGAAGGCGTTGAAAGTCAGGAAGCATGGACGCTACTCGAGAAGCAGGGCTGTGATTCGGTACAAGGATACTACCTGAGCAAGCCAATGAATAGCGTACAAATCATCCATTGGTTCAATGAGTCACCGTGGGCATTGGGAAAGGAAGCTCAACGAAACGTGGCCGGCCAGGCAGAATAGCAGAATAGCGCGTTACGATTTCTTGACTCGCCAGCACCAATCCTTGATGCCGTACTGTGTTTCAGAGTGGGCCGCCATGCGACTGGCCGCCTCACGATAGCCCCAGGTAAGCCCTTGACGAGAGGGCACCGTTAGCGGCTTATTCTTTGGTGCCCCGGCATTTGCATTAGAGCAATGCAGGCCACGCCCATTTGCCCGTAGCAGGGTGTACCTTTATTCAATGATACGCCATGATCCCCAACGATAACCGTATTGCGCCGCCGTACGGCATAAGCCAAACCATTCAGCAGGGGGGTACCATGTCAGAAAATTCAAAAAGAGGTAAAACCGGGCTGACGCGCCTATGGAATGCTTCTCTCTACTCACTGTCCGGACTACGCTCAGCGTATAAATACGAGTCAGCGTTCCGCCAGGAATGTCTGCTTGCTGTCGCACTCGTCATGGGCGCCGTATTCACTCCCGTCTCAATGGCTGAGCGTGCCCTAATGATCAGCAGTGTTGCGATCGTACTCATGGTAGAGTTGCTTAACTCCGCCATCGAGAGCGCCGTCGATCGCGTTTCCATTGAAGACCACCAGCTTTCCAAACGGGCCAAGGATATGGGGAGCGCGGCGGTGCTGATAGCGCTTGTCAACGTCGTTCTTGTGTGGCTCTTGGTTCTGATCGGATTATGACTCGACCACACCCGCACTGGTCATCGAAAAAATCCTACGAACGCCATAAGAGCGTGCGGATTGTGTAACGCGACAAATGACGCCGATCGTCGTGCGCCCAGGGGTGTCGCACCGGAATAGGCCCGCTCTATTCGCAACAGATAGGGATTGGATCGGACCGCCAACAGACTGTGCCGCATGTTGTCGGCACGTCAGTAACGGCCGACGGACTCTTCCATAAACTTGATGAGGTTCCCGGCACTATCATCCGTGAACGTCATAAATTGCAGACCAAAGGCAACGCCATCCTCTGGAATCACAGATCTGTGCACCGCTCTGCAGCGTGCGCCGAGTTCAACTAGGCCTTCGCGCAGTGGCAGGCTCAGCCTCACATCCAATTCCGGCGCTCTCTCACGATTTATCTGATCTTCGCTCGGATAAAGGGTATACGCTGTCGCGTGGTCACAGCGAATCTGCAATCCACCCTGGGAAATGTCATGCGCAATGGCATGTTGGACAATATTTTCTTTCGTCTCACGAATCGTACTACGACGATTAATTACGATTCTTGGATGTTTTCGCCGTTCTCCGTAGAAATCACCGGAGCGAGGACTTGATCTACGGCCTTCTTTCGATGAGTCGATCTTATCGGTTGACATCGCTGCACACGCCGTTTACTTCGGCGTTTCACATGACACACATTGGAGTAAAAACGAGCGGAGTTCTCCCGCGAGGGGGATCTTCCTCTTCAGCCTTCTTACTCGCCAGTCTCACGTAACTACTGGCGAAACATACCAAGTAAATAAGGTCCGAATCTGTGAACTTCGTCACAATATTCGCAGCCACCCTGTGATCGCTATCTCAAAAGCGGCTAATTTTATAGCTGACGCGGTCTTGCCACGCGCTTGGCACCCAGAGCGGCTAAGGAGATACACCAGAACATGCGTGCACGATACTCAAAGTCTGCCACGAGTGATTCGTCCGATAAGTTGAAACGATTCAAAACATTCTACTTGGTACTGGACGACCTAGTCGCCAAGAGCGGCAAGGAAGACCTGGTGGAATGTGCCAGACTACTTGCCTTGAACCTCGCACAATACAAACAGGAGTTTGGGGAATTGCCTCAGGAGGGCTACAAGAAATTGCGCGTGGCAAAGTCAATTGACGAGAAGACGCCGAAGCTCGTGGCAAGCAGCATGCTCGAAATGGCGATTGCGCTTGCCAAGGCAACCGGACGACTTCAAGACGATTAACGACGAGGGCCGCTCGGAAACGAGCACCCTATTAATCGAAACAACCCCCGCCAGAACCGAACTGCGACACGACTTGCTGCGTTGAGATCATCTCAGCGCCGCCTGCACACCGGCTAAACCCCGCGTGTTCAGTGCCCGTCCCGCCATACCGAGACGGATTTCATCATCATGACTCTATGAGCCTGGATCGCCACTAGGGTGGCCGGGTTCGAACTCCAAGTTAATCTTTAGATCGTCGGGCCAACTGTGGTACAACTTGCGATCCATACGTGTAGGCTACCACCAGGATCCCAGCGATCTAACGCATTACATGTCCCGGGAGCAATTTACATTAGTACTACGGTCCGCACGCATGGTGACGCCGCGGGTTCGGGAGCTATCCCTGGTTCGTGAGGATTCTCAGCCGTTGGAATATGTCCCTGGACAATTCATTACCATGCATCTGCCCTTCGACGGCCAGACACTGTTGCGCAATTACAGCATCGCCACTATTCCCGGTGGGACAGAGGCAATTGAAATCGCGGCCGTACGTGTTGAAGGCGGGCGGGCTACCCGCCTGCTCTTTGAGATGCTGCCCGGAGACCGCGTCGAGACCACGGGACCATTTGGTCGTTTCGTGCTACGAGACGATCCGCCCGCCCGGTATGTCCTCGTGGGAACAGGAACTGGAGTCACGCCATACCGTGCAATGCTAACGGAACTCGGTCGCCGTCTCGCGGAGAGACACTTCAGCGCCGTGTTGCTCCTCGGTGTGCGGGGACCGGATGAGCTACTTTATGGTCAAAACTTCATTGACTTTGCCGAGCAGCATCCAGGATTTCGTTTCCAAGCATGCTACAGCCGCACGATGCCAGAATTACCAGCGCCCTATGAGCGGAAAGGGTATGTACAGGACACCCTGGTCGAATTGGATCTTGATCCCAACATGGATATTGTCTACCTCTGTGGCAACCCCAACATGATCGATACAGCAGCAGTAACGCTGCGTGCGGCTGGATTTCCAACCCCTAATATCCGTCGTGAGAAGTATGTCTCTTCAAATTAGCCGGGGCAGCACGCACTCTGCCGGCGTAACGACCATAAGGAGATCAAATTGATGACATT
>JAKEHO010000090.1 GCA_022614965.1 Gammaproteobacteria bacterium | reverse complement strand
TGGCGCAGATGTTCCGTGACGAAGATTTCCTCGCTCATCTCCGAGCTCAGTCCACTGCAGAAGGGTTATACGAGGTCCTTACGCGCTGGTCAGCGCGCGAGTGACATCATGACGCATATTACGATCAAGGAACTCTTCGAAATCCACGCTGAAAAGCTCGGGCTACGCTGGATCACGGGTCAGGCAGGGGGAACGCGGACGATCACTTCCGAAGGTGTGAAGAGCAAGCGACCGAGTATCGCTGGCGACGATATCAATACGTTGGGTACCACTCGAACTGAAGTGCAGGAAATCACTTCAAGCAAATTGCTTGTTGGGCATCTAAATCTGATTCATCCGAATCAAGTGCAGATTCTTGGCGTGCTGGAGCTCAAGTATCTTGAGGCCTTGCGAGATATCTCACGGCAGGATGCCCTAAGACAGCTGTTCCATCATGAACCCGCATGCATCATTATCGCGGATGGGCAGGAGATCCCTCAATACCTGCGCGGCAAATGTTACGAGACCAACACCCCTCTTTTAGTCTCGAAGTTGTCGGGCAACCGGCTCATGGACTCATTGCAGTACTATCTTTCAAACCTGCTCGCAGAGGTATTGACGCTACACGGCGTATTTATGGAAGTGATGGCTATCGGTGTCTTGATCACAGGCGAAAGCGGTGTGGGTAAGAGCGAGTTAGCTTTAGAGTTGATTACCCGAGGGCACCGCCTCATTGCAGATGACGCACCCCAATTCTCGCATATCGCCCCAGATATCATAAACGGGACTTGTCCAAAGGCCCTTGCTGATTTCTTGGAGGTGCGTGGCCTAGGGATCATCAACGTGCGGGAGCTATTCGGAGACAGTGCTATCAAGAGCAACAAGTATTTAAGGCTCATTATCGGCCTTGAGCGGATGGACGAGGACCACTTGGCAGATCTGGATCGGTTGGAGGGAAGCTACAGGACGCGGCGTGTCCTCGAGGTAGATATACCGGAGATCACATTGCCTGTAGCGCCAGGGCGAAATCTTGCCGTTCTCGTTGAGTGTGCAGCACGTAACCATCTACTGCGCATAAGTGGTTATAGCGCCTCGGAGGATTTCACGGGAAGACAACGGGAACTCATTGAAAAAGGCAGTTTGTGACTGAGCATAAAGAGAGGAGGATGATTATTATCAGTGGCTTGTCAGGTGCTGGCAAGACGGTGGCGCTAAATGCGCTTGAGGATCTTACGTACTATTGTATCGACAATTTGCCGCTGGGCTTGCTTTCTCAGTTCGCGTTGGAGATCACCAACAATTCACAAGCTGCTTACGATCGCGTCGCTGTCGGGATCGATGCGCGTAACACTCAGGAGGCATTACAACACTTGCCGCAGGCAATGGCAGAGCTTCGCGTGAGCGGACTTGCGACTGAACTGGTTTTCATTGAGGCAGGCGACGACACTCTGATCGAACGGTTTAGCGAGACACGCCGCAGACACCCACTTTCATCACATTCAATGTCCCTCGCTGACGCGATACAGATGGAACGGCGACTGCTTGCGGCGCTTGCCGAATCCGCAGATATACGAATTGATACGAGTCGCACGCGCATGCATGAGTTGCGGGACGTGGTGCGCGAGCGCATCGCCCGTCGTCCCAGGGCGTCATTGTCACTTCAACTCGTGTCTTTTGGCTATAAACATGGTGTTCCACGTGATGCAGATTTTGTTTTTGACGTTCGATGTCTTCCGAACCCCTATTGGGAGACACACCTACGCCCCCTTTCGGGGAGAGACAAGGCAGTAATCGAGTTTCTGGAAAACCAGCCCTTGGTCGCCAGCATGTTGGAACAGCTGACCATATTTCTGAGGTTTTGGGTGCCGCAATTTGAGGCGGGCAATCGGAGTTACCTTACGGTAGCCATTGGGTGTACCGGCGGAAACCATCGTTCTGTTTACCTGGTTGAGCAATTATCGGAGATTTTCTCAAAACAGCTGCAGCATGTACTCGTGCGACATCGGGATATTTAGGTGATGAGCATTGGCCTCTTAATAATTAGTCATGATGGTATTGGTAGCACGTTGCTGGAAACAGCATCCCATATGCTTGGACAGTGCCCGTTAAAGGCCGAATTGTTGCCAGCCTCCCGGGACGCTGATCCGGATGCCTTCCTGAAAAAGGGCATGGAGCTTGTGGCTTCGCTCGATGAGGGTGACGGGGTGTTAATTCTGACGGATCTCTATGGCTCGACGCCAAGCAACATCGCCAAGCGCCTCCTCGTAAATGACAATGTGCGGATCGTCACAGGGGTGAGTTTGCCTATGCTAGTCCGGGTGCTAAATTACCCGCATCTTAAGCTTGATCAACTGGTACAAAAGGCTATTAGCGGCGGACGTGATGGTGTGTTCCTCGTCGTTAAGGAGGACGAACGGTAAGCGATGATGCGCAGAATGGTAACGATTACCAATAAACTTGGACTTCACGCCCGATCAGCAGCACGATTCGTGAAGCTCGCGTCCAGTTTTGATTGTGACATCAACGTCATCCATGGCGACCGCGAGGTCAGTGGCAAGAGTATCATGGGTGTGATGATGTTAGCGGCAGGCAAAGGGACAAAGATCGAGATTGTCGCCTCTGGAAATGATGAAGAGTTGGCAGTGACGCAACTCGCGCAGCTGGTAAAAAACCAGTTTGAGGAGGACCTATGAGCATCGCCTTGCACGGCATGGGTGTGTCGCGGGGAATTGCTATAGGCAAGGTACATATTGTCGAACACAACCAGCTTGAGATCACGGAGTACCCGATCGACGAGGCTCAGCTCGAGGTTGAAGTGCGGCGGTTTGAGACCGCCATCGCTTTGACCAGGCAACAGCTGCGTGCTATCCGTGACCACATTCCCGCGGCCACAGCCGGTGACATCGCCGCCTTTATGGACACGCATTTACTCATGCTGGAGGACTCCGCGCTGACTCAGGAGCCCAAACGCCTAATTTGTGAGCTCAAGTGCAATGCCGAATGGGCGCTCAAGCTGCAGCGCGATGCACTGGTCAATGTCTTTGACGAGATGGATGATCCTTACCTGCGAACTCGCAAAGACGACGTGGATCACGTAGTGCATCGCATTCAGCGCATCCTGCTCAAACAGACGCCGCTACGGCATGAAGTGCCTGACAGTCGGCTGAATGGCTATATTGTTTTGGCGGATGACCTTGCTCCTGCGGATACAGTTCTTATGCAGCATCACGGTATCGTCGCTTTCGCAACGGAATACGGTGGGCCGACCTCGCATACGGCCATCCTTGCCCGTAGTTTAGGGATCGCCTCCATCGTCGGATTGCACCAAGCGAGGCGTTATATTCGCGACGATGACGTAGTCATCCTTGATGGTACTGAAGGTGTTGTGATCGTCGATCCAGACGATCGCACGCAGTCGCACTACCGCAAACGGCAGAAGCAGGAAAAGCGTTCCTACGCCCTCTTAATCAAGCTTAAGGAAGCGCCCGCAGTGACCCACGACGGAGTTACCATTGAGCTGCAGGCTAATGTCGAATTGCCTAAGGACTTCGCCGCTGTACATAAGGTCGGGGCCACCGGCGTGGGGCTGTACCGCACCGAGTTCTTGTATATGAACCGTGAAGCGCCACCGGATGAGGACGAGCATCTCCGTGCCTACGTGGATGTGCTGAAGGCCTTGAATGGTCTTCCAGTGACCATTCGCACCCTTGATCTTGGCGCCGACAAGCAGGTCGATGGGGGGGGACGCCAAGCGGGCCCGGTGCCGTCAAACCCGGCACTCGGGCTTAGAGCTATCCGCTTATGCCTAAAGGAGCCATCGCTGTTTCGGCCACAGCTCAGGGCGATCATTCGTGCCTCCAGTATGGGTTCGGTACGTATGATGATCCCTATGCTCTCTAATATTCAGGAAATGTCACAGGTAATGGAGATGATCGAGTCGATTCGTGATGAGCTACACGAGACACACATCGAGTTTGATCCCCATATGCCGATCGGGGCCATGATCGAAGTACCCGCGGCAGCCATTTGTGCAGATGTGTTTGCGAACGAACTCGATTTCCTGTCCATAGGGACCAACGATTTGATCCAATACACCATGGCGATTGATCGTGTGAGTGATGAGGTCAATTATCTCTACGACCCGCTGCACCCAGCCGTATTAAGGCTTATCCACATGACACTTGAGGCTGGCCAGAAGGCGAAGATCCCGGTGGCGATGTGTGGCGAGATGGCGGGTGACACGCGGTACACGCGACTTTTGCTTGGGCTCGGGCTGCGGGAGTTCAGCGTCCATCCCGCCGTGCTCTTGGAGATCAAACAGATCATCATGGCAAGCCGGGTGAATGAACTGACCTATCTTGCGAAGAAAGCCTTGAAGAGCAGAAGTGGCATCGACACTGCAGAGCTCATGCAGCATATCAATCAGCGAACTCACTGAGAGGCACGGAACTACTCGCTTTTCTAAAGGGTCGTGACGGTAGGAGCGAGACTCTGCCATTCCCATCCCAGAGCGCCAATTCCCCTTCCTCAGGTTAAGGTGATCGCTCGAGCGGATCTACCAACCGGCGTTGACGGTGCTGCGTTATGAGATGGATGGGAAGTGCAATACAAGCCTCGTTTGCCGAGCGCCCTACGGAGCCTCGTGCCTCGCGTTCGCCTGTCGAGGCTTCCTTAAACATGCCATACTGCTCTTGATAAAGTATCCCGCTTTTTAGGCGCCGCAGAACGATGAGCACAACGGCCGACGAAGAAAAGACGCCGGATATCCAGGATTCACTGCACCTACTCCACGAGGCATTAGAGGCGGGAGCGGAGACGCAGGTGCAGGATCTGATCGCGACCCTGCATCCATCCCAGATTGCCGATGTCCTGGAATCGCTCCCCCCGAATGAGCGCGGGATGGTCTGGGAGCTTGTTCGCCCGGACATAGAGGGTGAGGTGCTGTCAGAGTGTCAGGACAAAGTGCGCGCCGGGCTACTCGAAGACATGGCACCGCGGGAGGTGGCAGCGGTAACCCAGCATCTCGATACCGACGACGCGGCAGACATCCTTCAGGATCTGCCTGAGCCTGTCGTGGACGAGGTGCTGCTTGCGATGGATGAGCAGAACCGCCAGCGATTGGCATCCGTACTGACCTATTCCGAGGATACTGCTGGCGGCTTGATGAATACGGATGTGGTGACCGTGCGCGCTGACGTAATACTCGACGTCGTCTCCCGCTATCTGCGCCTCAGGGGCGCGATCCCGGAAAAGACGGACCAGCTGATGGTGGTTGACCGGGAGGGCAAATATCTTGGTGTGCTGCCCTTGTCAGAAGTGCTCATCCGGGATCCAGAGGCAACCGTCGGTGAGTTGATGGTGCAGGATATCGAGGGTATACCCGCCAGCCTCCCCGCAGTCGATGTGGCGAAACTATTTGAGCAGCGCGATCTCGTGTCAGCCGCTGTGGTGAATGAGGCAGGTGTCCTGCTTGGGCGCATCACCATAGATGATGTCGTTGATGTCATTCAAGAACGCGCTGATCATTCCTTAATGAGCCTCGCAGGATTGGGTGAGGAAGATGACATGTTTGCACCCATTGTGGTCAGTACCAGACGGCGCGCCGTCTGGCTCGGCATTAATTTGGCTACCTGCTTCCTGGCCGCCTGGGTGATCGGTCGCTTTGAGGCGACCATCCAGCAACTCGTGGCGCTGGCTGTACTTATGCCCATTGTGGCGAGCATGGGGGGTATTGCCGGCGTTCAGACGCTTACCATTGCGATTCGCGGTATTGCCGTAGGCCAGCTTGGTGCCGCGAATGCGCCTTGGCTCATGCTGAAAGAGCTCGTCGTGGGTCTCTTCAATGGCCTCATCTGGGCCATGGTTGTGGGTGGAATCGTGATCCTGTGGTATAGGGACGTCGGGCTTGGGCTCATCATTGGGCTTGCCATGGTGATCAACCTCCTGGCAGCGGCCGCTTCTGGCGCACTGATCCCACTTGCGCTGAAGCGTCTCGGGGTTGATCCAGCGATTGCAGGGGGCGTGATCCTGACAACGGTAACGGATGTTGTAGGCTTCATGGCCTTTCTCGGCCTTGCGTCCTTATTTTTGATTAGATGAGGGTAGGCCGGCAGAGCACGGCGAAATGTGGCAAAGTTGGAGTAAGCATAGGGCGTGCTATCCATCGCCATCAGTTCCACAGATGGCGCAGAGCATCGGTGTGCTCAACGCGGTGGCGTAGGATTCGTTTGAAGACATCCGGATCTTTAATGTGAGTGATCTCGCCTTGCCGCGGGAAGTGCATGTCATGCAGCCGTGATAGCCAGAATCGGAGTGCAGCCGCCCGCAACATGACCGGCCACGCATCGAGTTCGTCTGGTTCTATAGGTCGATACCGTTGCGCATAGGCACGCAGTATGGCCCGCGCGCGGTCGGGGTAGATATCGCCATTGTCGCTATTGCACCAGTCATTCACGGTCACCGCGAGGTCATAGATCAGGACGTCATTACAGGCGTAGTAGAAGTCGATCACACCAGTCAAACGGTCGCCCACGAATAGAGCGTTATCGCGAAACAGATCCGCATGGATTACGCCCCGCGACAGTCTGTGATGACGGAATTGTGATTGGTACTCAAGTTCGCGTCTAAGCAGCGATGCATCTTCCGCAGATAGGGTGGATTGCACTTTCGCTGCCGTGTTTTTCCACCAGCGCGGTCCGCGATCGTTTTCTCTGTGTAGCCGAAATTGTGCACCTGCGGTATGCATCCGACCGATGAACTCGCCAATGGCAAAGCATTGGCGTTCCGTTGGTGCCGTGACACTGGTACCCGTTAGACGTTGTACAAGGGCGCTCGCCTTGCCGTTAAGTTGGCGCAGATAGTTGCCGCTCTTGTCGGCGATCGGGTGTGCACTTGGCATATGCTTCTCGGAAAGAAAGGCCATCAGTTCGAGAAAGTACGGGAGCTGAGCCGGCTCCAACCATTCGAACAGGGTCAGTACGAATTCGCCTTTAGTGGTGGCGACGAAATAGTTGGTGTTTTCAATGCCTTCGCTGATACCTTCGAAATGGCGTAACTCCCCAAGCGAATAGTGGCCTAAAAATTTTTGAAGTTCTTGGCGTGAGACAGGTGTATAGACGGACATGCGGTTCGTTTGCTATTGGCGATGACTAGACCCGGATGGCAATGAGGGGGAGCTTCCGCTACTCGCACCTAGCCAAGCAAATCTTGTTGTTATTCGTGCGCCTTAACTGAGATCAGTGAAATCACGGAGTACGCTATCGGTTTTATGCATCTACCAGCGGTACAAGATCCATTGAGGGACGATTGGATCAGTATAGATTCCGCTCAGTTGGGTCTCCAGCAGCCCGTCGCCGTCCTGATCTATGAGGTAGTAAGGTAATCCAATCCGTGGTAGGACTTTTACCATGTACAAAGTTCCATTTATACGGTATTCCTGAATTGTGGTTTCCTCTTTTTGGATGATAGTGATCTCGGGCTCTAGGACCTCACCACTCTGTACCGGCTCTGGCAACGGCGGGGGTTCGGGTACTGGCTGTAGCACGTCAGGATTGACGGGCTCAGCGGCCACGTAAAAGGCTGCCGAGAGCGCCATGACGTAAAACGGCAGTGTGGCAGTTCTCACGGTGATTTAGACAGTAAAAGTTCGGTTAATCGCTTAATAATCATACAACGATTTGCGCTCGTCTATGAATGCATCGAGCGTCGCTTAGTATAATGAGTATACAAAGATAGCATCCACTACCCCCCTATATTTGTCTACTCGATCGGGGATATCTTGTGGGCCAATCGCAAAGGTGAGCTAACGTCAGTCTTGAGTGGCCCACAAATTACCTCTTCGTAGGACTGTGCGGGATGGGCAGATTTTTCTAAATCATCCATAATGTAATTTTTTCGCACTTTTTAACGCGCAATAGCATGAGCAAGACCACATTAGTGCTGGTAGACGGTTCATCCTATCTATATCGGGCATTTCACGCTCTGCCTGCGCTAGCCAACTCGAGAGGCGAACCAACCGGGGCGATCTATGGTGTGATCGGCATGCTGCGCAAATTGAAAAAGGACTACCAGCCAGCTTATATGGCGGTCGTATTCGACGCAAAGGGCAAAACCTTTCGTGACGAGCTTTATCCTGAATATAAGGCGCACCGACCGCCTATGCCGGCCGAGCTCGTCAGTCAGTTGAAGCCGTTGCATGAAGTCATACGTGCCATGGGACTGCCCGTATTGATGGTCGAGGGCGTGGAAGGGGATGATGTCATAGGCACGCTCGCAATAAAGGCAAAGGCGGAAGGCCTTGCGACTGTTATCTCGACGGGCGATAAGGATCTGACGCAATTGGTGGATGAGCATGTCTGTCTTGTTGATACGATGAACAATGCGGTCTTGGATGTTGATGGTGTGCAGCGCAAGTTCGGCATCCCACCTTCGTTAATGGTGGATTATCTCACCCTGATTGGGGACAGTGTGGATAATGTTCCCGGTGTTCCCAAGGTTGGCCCAAAGACCGCTGTTAAATGGCTGAAGACCTACCATTCTCTGGATTCGATAATGGCCCACGCTGACGAGATCCCGGGTAAGGTAGGAGAGAATCTGCGTGCGAGTCTAGATAAGCTTCCCCTTTCGCGCGAGCTGGTGACTCTGCGCACCGACGTGCCGCTTGGGGAGAAACCTAAGAACCTTACGCCAAGAGCACCGGATCGCATTGCATTGCAGGAATTGTTTACGCGCCTCGAATTTAAGTCATGGTTATCCGAGTACAACAATGCCCCGGATGCGGCCCCTGATGCGAAGCTACGGAAAGCACGGCACCGGCGCGATTATAAGATCGTGCGGTCTAAACATGAATTGCAGTCGTGGATCGAGCGTTTGCAAAAGGCTGAGGTGTTCGCCTTCGATACCGAGACTAACAGCCTGGATTACATTGAGGCTGAAGTTGTGGGCGTTTCTTTCGCGGTTAGCCCGGGAGAAGCGGCCTATGTGCCAGTGGCACATGACTATGAGGGGGCACCAAAGCAATTATCGAGGCACGCGGTGTTAAGGCCTCTTCGCCCGCTTCTGGAAGACCCCGGCCGGGCAAAACTTGGACATAATCTGAAATTCGATATGAGCGTGCTCGCCAACCACGACATCGCGCTAAAAGGGATCCGCTTCGACACGATGCTTGAATCCTATGTTCTCGACAGCACAGCGACGCGACACGATATGGACTCACTCGCCTTGAAATATCTCGGTGCAGAGACCATTCACTTCGAAGACGTTGCGGGCAAGGGGGCTAAACAGCTTCCCTTTAACCGGGTTCCCCTTGAGAACGCGGCCCCCTATGCGGCCGAGGACGCCGATGTCGCCTTAAGGCTACATCAGGCATTGTGGCCAAAGTTGGAGGCGGAGCCCGGCTTGCGGGGCCTCTTTGAGGGCATTGAAATTCCGCTGATACCCGTGCTCTCGCGCATGGAACGAAATGGAGTCATGGTGGACCCTGCGTTATTGGAGCGGCAGAGCAAGGAACTTGCGGTCCGTGCGCGTGAGATCGAACGTGAAGCCCACGATCTTGCGGGTCAAGCGTTCAACATGGGGTCCCCCAAGCAGATTCAGACCATCCTCTACGACAAGCTGCAGTTACCCGTGCTTGCCAAGACGCCCAAGGGAGCGCCGTCCACTGCCGAGTCCGTCCTTCAGGATCTTGCTTTGGATTATCCCCTGCCTAAGCTGATCCTGGAACATCGGGCGGTGACGAAGCTAAAGTCCACATACACCGATAAATTGCCGATCCAGATCAACTCGCGTACCGGACGTGTGCATACCTCCTACCATCAAGCGGTGGCGGCTACTGGTCGGCTGTCATCGTCCGCCCCTAACTTACAAAATATTCCGGTGCGCACCACCGAGGGCCGGCGTATCCGGCAGGCATTTATCGCTGCGCCGGGGTACCGGTTACTTGCCGCAGATTACTCCCAAATTGAGTTACGTATCATGGCGCATCTATCAGGTGACCAAGGGCTCAAAGAAGCCTTTGCGAACAGCGCGGACATCCATACGACCACAGCGGCAGAGGTTTTCGGTATGCCGATGGCAGAGGTGAACAGCGAACAGCGCCGAGCTGCCAAGGCGATCAACTTCGGGCTCATTTACGGCATGTCTGCCTTCGGGTTGGGGAAGCAGTTAGGGATCGACCGAAGTTCCGCACAGGTGTACGTTGATCGATATTTTAATCGTTATCCTGGCGTTAAAGCCTTTATGGAGGCGACACGTGCCAAGGCTCGCGCGCAAGGCTTTGTGGAAACGGTGTTCAAGCGCCGTCTCTATCTCCCGGATATTAATGCCCGCAACGCTCAACGTCGGCAGTATGCGGAGCGAACGGCGATTAATGCTCCTATGCAAGGGACCGCAGCTGATATCATAAAGTGCGCGATGATCGCAGTAGATGCGTGGTTAACCGAAAGCGCGATTGATGCGAAAATGGTCATGCAGGTACATGATGAGCTGGTGTTCGAGATCGCTGACGAAGCACTCGATGCGGCAACCGACAAAGTTCGCCAAATCATGGAGAACGCGGCGGATTTGTCTGTGCCACTCGTCGTTGGTATCGGCGTTGGCAATAACTGGGATGAAGCGCACTGAAAAAAATTGAGACGTAATTGCAGGCGTTCAGGATAGACAAAATTACTGTGCTAACATTTAATAAGTAAACGACTTTGCGTACCGACCATAATACTTCCATCCTCGCTTAACCTCCTGAAATCGAACATCGTCAGAAGGAAATCGTGATGCTATTGATACCTGCGATCGATATCAAAGATGGAAAGTGTGTGCGTTTGCGCCAGGGCCGCATGAATGATGAAACTGTCTATGCGGAGGATCCGGTTGCCATGGCCAAACGCTGGGTTGAAGCTGGTGCACGTCGTCTGCATGTCGTTGATCTGAATGGTGCTCAAGCGGGGCGACCCGTTAACATGGAGATTGTACGTTCTATCGTTGAATCATGTGCGAACCTTCCTGTTCAAGTTGGAGGAGGGATTCGTGACGAAGACACGATTCAAACCTATCTAGATGCGGGCGTCACCTATGTCATTATTGGTACTAAGGCGGTCACTGAGCCTCATTTTGTTGCCAATATGTGTTTGCAATTTCCTGGACACATCATCGTGGGGCTCGATGTGCGTGACGGGAAACTTGCGCTCGATGGTTGGTCGAAACTGTCGCACCATGATGTTGCCGATGTTGCGCAGCGCTTTGAAGAGGATGGGGTCAGCGCCATTATTTTCACTGATATTGGCCGTGACGGAATGATGACTGGGTTAAACATCGATGCCACGGTCGCACTCGCTCGCCAGGTTAATGTCCCTGTCATCGCCTCCGGTGGGATAACGAATCTCGACGATGTGCGCGCCCTCTGTCAGGTTGCCGAAGAAGGGATTGAAGGTGCCATCGCAGGTAGGACTATCTATGAGGGCACACTGGACTTTACCGAGGCCCAGCAACTTGCCGATGCGTTGAGCAACCAGAATAGAGGCTGATGGTGCTTGCCAAACGCATTATTCCCTGTCTGGATGTAGATGCCGGCCGAGTCGTCAAAGGGGTGCGCTTTGTCGATATCCGCGATGCGGGCGATCCGGTTGAGGTGGCGAGGCGCTACGACCAGCAAGGAGCGGATGAGCTCGCGTTCCTCGATATCACGGCAAGTAGCGAGGAGCGTGACACCTTGGTGCACGTGGTAGAGGCGGTGGCAAGCCAGGTATTTATCCCACTTACCGTGGGAGGTGGCATTCGCACAGTGGATGACATCAGGCGCTTGTTGAATGCCGGGGCCGACAAGGTCAGCATCAACACGGCGGCCGTTAAAAATCCTGAGTTTGTTGCAGAGGCCGCCAAGCGCTTTGGATCACAGGCTATTGTGGTAGCCATTGATGCGAAACGGGCGCAGCGTAACATTGACCTGCCCCGCTGGGAGGTCTTTACACACGGCGGGCGCAAGCCCACAGGCGTTGATGCGGTTCTCTGGGCGAAAAAGATGGTGAAGCAGGGCGCCGGGGAGATCTTGCTGACCAGTATGGATCGGGACGGAACCCGAAACGGGTTTGACTTGGAATTGACCCGGGCGATCAGTGAGGCCGTGCCGGTCCCGGTCATCGCCTCGGGCGGGGTGGGGCGGCTAGAGCACCTGGTCGAGGGCGTCACGCAGGGCAAGGCAGATGCGGTGCTCGCGGCCAGCATTTTCCATTTTGGTCTTCACACCGTGCGCGAAGCAAAGCAGCTTATGGCAGCGCAAGGGATTGAGGTGCGGTTGTAGCCTATGGATGGGATCCCGGATGCACCATGGCTAGACGAGGTTCGCTGGGACAATGAGGGGCTGGTGCCTGTTGTTGCGCAGGAGATCGACACCGGCAAGGTTCTGATGGTCGCCTGGATGAACCGCCTCGCGCTCTACCGGACAGTCACTGAAGGGCGCGCGGTCTACTGGTCCCGCTCCCGAGGGTGCTTGTGGCAGAAGGGCGAGCAATCGGGGCACTTCCAGGACGTCGCTGAAGTTCGCCTGGACTGCGACAAGGATGTTATTCTACTCGCTGTCAAGCAGATGGGGGCCATCGCTTGCCATACAGGTCGCCACCACTGTTTCTTTTACCGTCTGGAGGGAAATCATTGGGTCGTCGTGGAACCCGTCATTAAGGACCCAGCCGAGATTTACGGCAACTAGCATGCTCATTCCGCCTCGCTCTTTTGCGGGGCTTAAGGGTCTAGGCAGCGCGCGGCGCTGATTCTATGGTTCTGTACAAGATATGCTGAGTCAAGATTGAGCCAAGATCCAATCATGATGCCCGATGTGCTTACCCGCCTAGCGGAAATTCTGGAAGACAGGAAAGAAGCGGATCCCAAGGTCTCCTATGTTGCGAGTCTCTATCACAAAGGTCTCGATGTGATCCTTGAGAAAGTCAGGGAAGAAGCCGCGGAAACAGTGCTCGCTGCCAAAGATGGGGACGCGGATCACCTCGTCCGGGAGACCGCTGATCTCTGGTTTCACACATTAGTGATGCTGGCATATCGGGGACTTGGGCCGTTGGATGTGGTTAAGGAACTTGAACGCCGATTTGCTCACTCAGGTCTTGAGGAGAAGGCGAGCCGCCCAAAAGGGAGCTAGAGCCGGTTTCGCGGCCATGGGAGATCGGAGGTTCCATACAGGCTTATACGTCGTATAGAGAGATCGCATGCGCTTCGGTATCACAGAGTTGTTGATTGTCCTGCTGATTGTGGTTGTCCTTTTCGGCACGAAGAAACTACGGAGTCTTGGAAGTGATATTGGCAGCGCCATCAAAAGCTTCCGAAACGCCATGACGGAGGGTGACGAGGGGGAACGCAAGGGTCGCTCAAAGGACAGCGACGCGGAAAAGGGGCAGGACGGCAGTGGCGACGTCGGCCCTAAGGATGATAGATAAGCAAGCCGCCGGGCGTGTTGCATGTTTGACATCGGCTTCTGGGAGCTTGTGGTTGTCGGCATCGTGGCCCTTTTGGTGGTAGGGCCGGATCGATTGCCAGGGCTTGCGCGAACGTCGGGACGTTGGCTGGGCAAGGTGCGCCGCCTGGTGGACTCCGTCAGGGCCGATATCGAGCGGGACCTCTATCTTGAGGACGCCAAGCGCGCCACCAAGCAAAGGCGGGGCGCGAGCCTTGATACAGTGAAGGCCGGCCCTGTCCTTCACGCTAGCGGCCAGGTTAAGGCCCACACAGACCCCCGCCACCCCCCGTCGTCGAAACGCCGTGTCCGCAGAGCTCGTGGCCGACCTGCCAAGACGCCGCCCTCTGATGCCCCCACGTAACACTCGTCAGGACAACGCCCGGGATCGCGAGCAATCCTTTCTATCCCATTTGACCGAACTTCGCGCTCGGATCCTGAGGAGCATTCTTTGTGTCTTCCTTGTCTTTCTCGTGTTGTCCCCCTTCGCCAATGAGATCTATTTGCTCATTGCAACGCCTTTAATCGCACAGCTTCCAGAGGGGAGCACCATGATCGCCACCGAGGTGGCTGCGCCCTTTCTCGCACCATTCAAGCTCACGATGATGGTGGCGATCGCGATTGGGATGCCTTTTGTCCTTTATCAAGCTTGGGCCTTCATTGCCCCAGGGCTCTACCAGAATGAGCGCACCCTGGCACTGCCCCTTGTGATTTCTAGCGCGGTGCTTTTTTATTTAGGGTTTGCGTTCGCCTATTTTGTCGTGTTCCCGCTCATCTTTGCATTTTTTACTGCGGTCGCGCCGGAAGGTGTGACTGTGATGACCGACATCAGCAGCTATCTGAATTTCGTTCTTACATTATTCTTCGCCTTTGGCATTGCCTTTGAAGTTCCTGTTGCCACATTCCTCATGGCGTGGACGGGTATGACCACGCACGAGGCCTTAGTCGCGAAACGCCGGCATGTCATTGTTGCCGCTTTTGTCATCGGCATGGTACTCACGCCGCCGGATGTCGTTTCGCAGATCCTCTTGGCGGTGCCGATCTGGTTGCTCTTTGAGCTTGGGGTATTTTTCTCAAGGACGATCAAACAGGTTCGCGACGCGCAAGTGCCCTCAACCCCCCGGGCACAGGGTAACACCTCGACGAGTTCCAAGTCAGTGCCAACCAGTGTGCCCATTGAAGAGGGATTACGGCGTATTAAAAGGACAAAAAAAAGGGGTAAACGCTCTCTAGATACCCGCGACCGTAATTCCTGAGGCCTTTCGGCGCGACGCGACGGATCAGTGGTCTAATGTGCGTAAAGTTTGGATCTGCGCATGGCAGAAGCCTGTGTGCGCCTACTTGCGCAATATCCAGAAGAGCACAGTCACGAGTATGCTGATGATGAGGCCAGTGGTCAGTGGGAAATAAAACCTGAAATGTTCGCGCTCAATGACGATATCACCGGGAAGTCGGCCAAGACCTACCTTGCCGAGCCAGGGCCACAGGATGCCGATGAGCACGAGTAACACACCAATGATGATGAGTATGCGCGACATACAGCCGCATCGACATCTATGACTTACTGTCCTTACGTGAGTATACGAACGCCATCATCACTTCCAACGAGCAATAGATCAGCGGGTCGCCGGGCAAAAATGCCATTGGCGACGACACCAGCGATATTATTCAGAGTTACTTCTAGCTTGACTGGCTCGAGGATCGACAGGTTACGGACGTCAAGGATCAGGTTGCCGTTATCAGTGGTAACACCATTACGCAGGATCGGTTGCCCACCGAGTTTTACAATCTCACGTGCGACATAACTACGTGCCATGGGGATCACTTCGACCGGCAGTGGAAAGCGCCCTAAGACATTGACGAGTTTTGAATCATCGATGATGCAGACGAATTGTCGGCTTGCTGCAGCGACAATTTTTTCCCGAGTCAATGCCCCGCCCCCACCTTTGATGAGGTGCAGATGCCTGGTCGCCTCGTCACTGCTATCGATGTAAACCGCAACCTCATGGACGCTGTTCAAATCGACGAGGGGGATTTTGAGTCTCCGAAGGCGCTCCGCCGTGGCCTCGGAACTGGCTACTGCGCCATCGATGAGGTGTTTGACCCGGGCAAGGCACTCGACGAAGTAGCTTACGGTGCTTCCTGTCCCAACACCGATGGTCATGCCTGGTTTAATATAACTCAGTGCGGCTTCCGCTACTTGTCGCTTTTTCTCATCCTGTGTCACGGTGTAGGCTCCTTTATGGGCATTTTATGCAAATGCCGATGCGTGAAACAGCCCGCCGTCTCATGAGTGAGGAGTAATGTGAGGATGTTAAGTGGTATCTTATGCCTATGCTTGAGCACTATGTGAAAATGATCCTGCAAGCTCGGGTCTACGATGTGGCCAGGGAGACCCCACTCGATTATGCGCCGGAATTGTCGCAGCGTCTTGGCAATCGCGTGTGGCTGAAGCGCGAAGACCTTCAACCCGTTTTCTCGTACAAGCTCCGCGGGGCCTACAATTTAATGTCGTCATTATCTGAGCAGCAGCGAAAACATGGCGTCATCGCGGCCTCTGCTGGAAACCATGCGCAGGGTGTGGCGCTTTCAGCTCAAAAGCTCGGGATCCGTGCGGTTATCGTCATGCCAAAAACGACGCCCGAGATCAAGGTGGTGGCGGTACGGCGTCTCGGCGCGGAGATTGTGCTTCAAGGCAACACCTACGATGATGCGAATGAGCATGCGCTGCAAGTCGCACAGCACCAGAGCCTGATCTTTATTCCGCCCTATGACCACCCTTTGGTTATCGCCGGGCAAGGGACCGTGGCTATGGAGATCTTGCACCAGCACCGCGGGGATCCCAGTATGATCTTCGTGCCAGTCGGTGGCGGTGGGCTCATCGCTGGGATCGCGGTGTACTGCAAAAGCCTCTCCCCAGCAATTCGTATTATCGGTGTGGAGCCTGATGAGGCGCCTTGCATGCAGCGTGCGCTGCAGGCCGGGAAGCGTGTGGTATTGGATCAGGTCGGAATATTCGCCGACGGCGCAGCGGTGCGTCAAGTGGGGAAGGAGCCCTTCCGGATCGCCCGCAAGTACGTGGATGATGTCCTGGTGGTGAGCACTGATGAGATCTGTGCAGCGGTCAAGGACACGTTTGAAGATACCCGATCCATTCCTGAACCTGCAGGTGCGCTGGCCGTTGCGGGATTGAAGCAGTATGTAGCACGCAAGCGGCTGAAGAACAAAGATCTGGTTGCGATCTTTAGTGGTGCCAACGTGAATTTTGACCGCTTGCGCCACATCGCCGAACTGGCTGAGCTTGGCGAGCAACGGGAAGCGCTTTTGGGCGTCACTATTCCGGAGCGCCCCGGCAGCTTTAGGGGATTCTGTCACGCACTTGGGGCACGTGCCATTACCGAATTCAATTACCGGTATTCTGATCCTAAGGAAGCTCACGTCTTCGCTGGTGTGCAATTACGGCAAGGAGTTGCGGAAAAAAACGCCTTGATTAAGAACTTGCGGGCCAAAGGTTATCGTGTTGTTGACATGAGTAGCGACGAAGTGGCGAAAATGCATGTCCGCTACATGGTCGGTGGCCACGCGGGGCTTGTAGACAACGAATTACTTTATCGGTTTGAGTTCCCGGAGAGACCGGGTGCTCTACTGCGTTTTCTGACACAGATGGGTGATCGTTGGAACATCAGCTTGTTCCACTATCGTAACCACGGTGCCGCTTACGGGCGCGTGCTGATGGGTATTCAGGTAAAAGACGAGGAACGTGCCGCATTTCAGTCCTTTCTTGATGAGTTGGGGCTTAATTACGGGGAGGAGCCGAATAATCCAGCGTACAAGCTATTTCTAAGCTGAGATTTGGTTGGATGTTCATATCTCATGTGTGCCATTTCAGGGGACGTGCAGCGCATCGATAATCGCTATGGGTTATTAGCTGCCGCCTGATGGGTCACCTATTGCCGCTCGTTCAAGGCCAAGAATAAAGTCCCACTCTGCTATGCTGATCGGGATCACAGAAAGCCGGTTGCCGTGTCGAAGCAATGGTACGTTGGCGATCTCAGGATACATGCGTAACTGTGCTAGTGTAACAGCCCGGGTCAACTTGCGGCGAAAGCGAACATCGACCCGATACCAACTTGGCATTTCCGGCTTGCTCTTAGGATCGTAGTGCTTATTGTTCGGATCAAATGCTGTGTGGTCTGGATAACCTTCCCGTACAATTTCCATTATTCCGACAATGGCAGGTTGTTCGCAGTTTGAATGGTAGAAAAAGGCTAAATCACCAACCTTTATCTCATCGCGGATCAGGTTACGGGCTTGGTAGTTGCGCACACCATCCCATGGTTCGGTTTGCCCAGCTCGTCTCATCAGGTCGTCGATGCTGAACTTGCTTGGCTCTGATTTCATGAGCCAAAAGTGCATGGTCTCGGTTGTACTTTTCCGTGTGCCCTCGCCGCGCCGTCTTAAAAGTCGGTGGAGAAGGGGGTGTCCCCCGCAGAGCCGTTGCAGGCCTTCATCTTGAACCAAGGGTTCAAGTGGGGACAACGAGCGGCGCATCAGGCTTTCCACTACTCGGTGGACATGCTCAACAGCACTGCAGTTATGTCCCCAGGGTTGTGTGAATTAGGCTCAAGTATATCCCGGCCCACTGACGCACACCGCAGGGGAAACCCAAACCAGATATGTCTAGATTTCGAGTTGCTTGCCCTTTGTTAGGGCGTCGTCAATCTTACTGCGCAACCGGCGGATACTGGCGTCTACTTTTACAGTATAGTCCTCACTCTGTTCTTTGTATCCTAAGAAATCGTGTGCGAGATTGAGTGCCGTCATAACAGCGATTCTCTCGGTCCCGATGACCTTGCCGCTCTGCCGAAGTTCCCGCATCTTCGCATTCAAGAACTCAACGGCGGCGTAAAGTGACTCTCGTTCGTTGTCCTCGCACGTTACCAGATATTCCTTGTCTAATATGGTAACGTTTACCGGGCTCATATCTGCACTCATGATCGCGTCTCCATTGCTCTCAGGCGCGATATCATAGCCTCAATGCGGCTGCGCGCCTGTTCCGTTTTTTCAATTAGCGCGGCGCGTTCAGTCACAAGGCTTGATTGGTGCCCACGTAATGCCGTGTTTTCAGTTTTCAATTGCTCGACTGTACGAATGAGGTCGTCGACGCGCGCTTCAAGCGCCACTAAATCTAATTTGTCAGTGCCCTGCTCAGTCATCGTACCTTACTTCGAGACGAATTGTATGGGTGCACAGGTGCCTACGGTGCATTATTATTTGACACTCAATATAGAGCGGCGTGTCATAGCGGTCAACTGCGGATGCAGTGGTTTTGGCTGACTTGCTGCTCCGTTAGTTTCGATCGCCCGATGATCTGGCGGATGCAGGCTCCGCCACGGGGTATGGGTGTGTAGTGGAAGACGTACTGAAAATACCGGCGCCAGTGCCTGGATCTGATGAACTTGGCGCGGCGCTTGGGCGGATCAGCGCCCCTACCCGCGCCGCAGAATGGCATGGCATGCTTTATGGGCAGATCTGCGTCCAGGGTGGCGTCGACGAAGGATCCTGCCTGCGAGAACTTGTAGGTGAGCGTGAGGTTATCACGGGGGAGCGAGGCGAATGCTGGGCCGTGCTACGCGCCCTCATCAGGGATACCTTAGGTCAGTTTGGTTCCCGAGTGGGGGTTCTATCCCTTGCTGGCGGATGACGAAGAACCCCTTTCGGTACGCGGGGCGGCGCTTCGGGAATGGTGCCAGAGGTTTCTCGACGGGCTAAGCGCAGCGGGTGGGCTATCAGGCGATTGCAGGGAAATCGTGGATGACATCACCCGGATGGCTGGCCAGACGATCTCAGGCGTAGATGGCGATGAGGATGAGGAGGCGGCATTTGTGGAGATAGTCGAGTACCTGCGTGTGGGCGTGTTGCTTATTCACGAACAACGGCAGGGCGTCAAAAGGGCTACCGGTTGGCCAGAGGGCGTGAATTAATGGAATCAAGAGAATTTGCCCGCCGTCGCAAACGGCTGATGGATATGATGAATGAGGGTAGTATCGCGATATTGCCCACGGCGTCGGTTAGTTTGCGCAATCGCGACGTCGAATATCCCTTTCGCCCAGACAGTGATTTTTACTACTTGACGGGTTTCCCGGAGCCAGACGCTGTCGCCGTGCTCGTCCCTGACCGTCCCCAGGGTGAGTACGTTCTGTTCTGTCGAGAGCGGGATGCGAAGCTGGAAACGTGGCACGGGCGCCGGGCGGGCTTGGAAGGTGCCTGTGCCATCTATGGGGCCGACGATGCCTTCCCGGTGGAGGACCTGGGCGACATTATCCCCGGGCTCTTGGAGGATCGTGAACGCGTATTTTACACCATGGGCTGTAACGCGGCATTTGACCAGCGCGTCGTGCAATGGGTCAATCAGGTGCGAAGTCGTAACCGGGCCGGTGTCAATGCGCCTGGCGAGTTCGTCTCCCTCGACCACTTGCTTCATGAGATGCGCCTTTACAAGAGTCGGCATGAGATCAAGGCAGTTCGCCAGACGGCTCAGATCTCTGCCGCCGCCCATATTCGCGCGATGCGGGCCTGTCGGCCAGGCCTCAAGGAGTACCAAATAGAAGCAGAACTGTTGCATGAATTCATGCAAAGGGGCGCGCGCGCTCCCGCCTATCCCCCGATCGTGGGAGGCGGTGCCAATAGTTGCATTCTGCATTACACCCAAAATTCAGATGTGCTCAATGACGGGGAGTTATTGCTCATCGATGCGGGCGCTGAATATGACGGATATGCGAGTGATGTTACCCGGACATTTCCTATCAATGGCCGTTTCACAAAGGAGCAAAGGGCGGTCTACGAAGTGGTCCTGGCGGCGCAGCATGCGGCCATTAACCAAGTCCGCCCGGGTAACCATTGGAATGAACCTCATGAGGCGGCGGTTCGCATATTGACCGAAGGCTTGGTAGACCTAGGGATCCTCAAGGGCCGGGTAAAGAACTTAATCAAGGCACAGGCTTATGGGCAGGCCTTCATGCACCGCACTGGGCACTGGTTGGGCATGGACGTCCACGACGTGGGTGACTACAAGGTAGAAGGCGAATGGCGCATGCTGGAACCTGGCATGCTCATGACAGTAGAGCCCGGACTGTACTTCCCGGCTGGTAGCAAGGGACTGCGCAAGAAGTGGTGGAATATCGGGGTGCGCATCGAGGACGATGTGTTGGTAACTCGCGATGGTCACGAAGTGCTGAGCATCGATGCCCCTAAAGACCCGGATGAGATTGAAGCACTGATGGCGAATGGGCATGCCGCGTGACTATGATGTCCTGGTCATCGGCGGGGGCATGGTGGGCGCGACTCTGACCTGTGCCTTGGCTGACCAGCCCTTGCGTATCGGCATCGTCGAAGCGGTGCCGTTCCAAGACAAAGACCAGCCCAGTTACGATGATCGGGGGCTTGCGCTCGCGCTCGCATCACAACGCGTGCTCGCGGGACTTGGTTTATGGGATCGGGTGAGCCAGGAGGCTAACCCGATCCGCCATGTGCACGTGTCCGACCGTGGACAATTTGGCTTCGTGCGCATGGATGCGGCGACCGTTGGTGTCGATGCCCTCGGTTATGTTGTTCTGGCCCGCACGCTCGGCAAGATCCTAACAGAGCGGTTCACCGCCTTAGACAATGTGGAGGTCTTCTGTCCAGCCCGACTGCAAGGGATCCGTGTTTACGAGTCCCGGGCGGAGGTTTCTGTCCGTCTTGATCGGGAGAGCGTCAAATTGACCACTCGGCTTTTGGTCGGTGCCGACGGGACAGCCTCCGAGGTACGTCGCTTGCTCCGTCTCACGGCCCGCAAGCGGGACTATGGCCAGACGGCCATTGTCGCTAATGTCACGCCGCAGCGTCCACGTCATAATACGGCGTTCGAGCGTTTCACCGACACCGGCCCGCTGGCGTTGCTGCCACTTTCTGAGACGCGCGCGGCCTTGGTTTGGACACTCCAGCGTGGCGCGGTGGATGGCGTCATGGCGATGGACGAGCAAAGTTTCCTCGGAGGCTTGGAGGGCCAATTCGGCCGTCGGCTCGGCCGATTTTACCGCCTCGGCCAACGCAAGTCCTATCCATTGTGCCGGTTGGAAGCCAAGCAACAAGTCCTGCCACGTGTCGTGATGCTTGGAAACGCGGCCCATACGGTGCATCCCAACGCGGCTCAGGGATTGAATCTCGGTCTGCGCGATGTCGCAGCGCTTGCTGAGGTGATCTGTGATGCCATCCGTGACGGGCAGGATCCGGGTGCAGAGCCGTGTCTCAAACGCTACCTGGCATCAAGACGTACCGATCAGCAATGGGTTATCTCATTCACTGATGGGCTGGCGGGTCTTTTCTACAATGACGATCTGTTCCGTATGCTTGTGCGCGATATCGGCATGCTGGGCTTGGATCTCATCCCGCCATTTAAGCGGCGCTTCATGCGACAGGTCATGGGGCTTGTTGGGCGACAGCCACGCCTCGTAAGGGGCCTTGCGTTGTGAGTGCTCGCAGGCCATCCCACACAGATAGCGATCTCATCATTGGTGGCGCAGGGATCGTCGGTGGCACCTTGGGCTGTATCCTCGCTCAGCAGGGGTTGCGGGTTGCCATCGTGGATAGGACGGCGACCGAGGCGAGGAACGCGAAGGCCGGGGACGGCATGCGAGTGCTTGCCATCACACCCGCGTCCAAACAAATCCTCAATGCCATTGGGGCCTGGAAGTACATTGAGCAGGGTGGCATTGGCTGCTTTCGGCGGATTGAAGTCTGGGATGCCAACGGCGAAGGTAGCCTCTGTTTCGATAGTGCCGATCTGTGCGAGCCGGCCCTCGGTTATATCCTGGGGCACTCTATCATCCAGTCAGTATTGGAGAGGATCCTCGGGACGCTTGCAGGGGTAAGCTGGTATCGACCAGCAATTCCTCGAAGGGTTAACGTTAGCGATGACCAAGTAACCGTTGAGTTTGAGGATAGTCGCTCAGTGACTGCCCGTCTCTTGATTGGAGCCGACGGTAGCGATTCAAAGATAAGAGATCTTGCCGGTATCGATAACGCGTTGCACGATTATCATCAGCATGCGCTCGTCTGTGTGGTCAAAACGGAGAGACCCCATGGCAACATCGCCCGCCAGCGGTTTCTGACTAAGGGCCCGCTTGCCTTCCTGCCGCTGGCCGATCCTTATCAATCGGCCATCGTCTGGTCCACCAAGCCGGAAGATGCAGCCGCACTTGTGGCACTGGATGATGAGGGGTTTTGCCGGGAGTTAAAGAATGCCTTTGCTGGCCGATTGGGGGACATCACATGGAGCGGTCGGCGAGCCGCGTTTCCATTGGGGCGTGCTTATGCGAGGCATTATTGCCAACCGCGGGTCGCCTTGGTCGGCGATGCGGCGCACTCTGTGCATCCGCTGGCAGGACAGGGGGCCAATTTAGGATTGTTGGATGCGGCAGCGCTCGCCGAGATCCTCGCCGATGCGATGGCGCGCGATCGCGACATCGGCAGTTCACGGGTATTGAGGCGCTATGAGCGATGGCGTAAGGGCGAAAACCTGGCGATGATGATGGCCTTAGATGGCCTTAATCAGCTCTTTGCCAACGAGTTGGGGCCTGTGCAGTGGGCGCGGAACCTCGGCTTGGACGTGGTCAATGCTTTGGCGCCAATGAAGCACTGGTTCATGCGCCGAGCGATGGGATTGGCTGGCGACTTGCCGAGGCTCGCGCGGGCGGGAAGGTAGGATTCAAGTTTTCTGCGGCGGCGGCCGCTGCAGTACTTGAGCAAACAACGGACTCTTTAGTTGCGGATTATATTCCGCCCATAGAAGATCTCGGCCATCTCTCGATGCAACCGTTCCTCGATCTCTTTCTGCTCCCTGGGGATAAGATCGCTCTTTGCAATGCCAAATAGATAGTTATCTAAATCAAACTCTTTGAGTATCATTTTTGTGTGGAAGATTTTTTCTTGATAGACGTTGACGTCGATCATCTGGTAACGATCCTTCGTCGGCCGCGAAATGTAGTTTTGGATGGAATTGATCTTGTGCTCAATAAAGTGCTTTGTTCCCTTCACATCGCGGGTAAAGCCCCGCACTCGATAATCAATGATAACGATGTCTGATTCAAAGCTGTGGATTAAAAAGTTTAATGCCTTTAGCGGCGAGATACGGCCGCATGTTGCGACGTCGATATCCGCTCGGAAGGTGCTAATCCCGAAATCCGGGTGACCTTCCGGATAGGTGTGGACGGTAATGTGACTCTTATCGAGGTGAGCAACGACGGCCTCAGGTAGTGGGCCTGGGGCTTCGCTATTGGTTACGCCTTGTGGAACAGGTGCTTCTTCAGATACGAGAATCGTAACGCTGGCGCCAAGCGGCTCATAATCCGCTTTGGCGACGTTCAGGATCCGGGCACCGATAATATTGGACACCTCTGTCAATATCTGCGTGAGCCGGTCTGCGTTGTATTCCTTGCTGATGTATCGGATATATTCACGGCGTTGCGCGTCCGTCTGCGCATAGCAGATGTCATATATGTTAAAGCTCAGCGTTTTGGTCAGGTTGTTGAAGCCGTGTAGCTTGATGTTGTTGGGCATTTTGAACATCACCTTGACCTGCTGAATAGATGTGTATACGTCGGCACGTTCATGAGTTGGTGATCGGCGGATGGTAAAGCAACTGCACGGTATTACCATCGGGATCGTCACAATAGAAGCTGCGTGCTCCATCTCGGTGTGTCTTAGGTGCCGCTTTTGTCGTTACACCCTGGCTGCGCAGATACGCGTACCAGGCGTCGACTTGCTCGGGCGTTTTGACGATAAAACCGATATGGGCTAGGTGTTGGGGGCCGCCGAGCGGCTGGTTGTTTGGCGTGCGGTGCAGGGCAAGATTGTCGTTACCCGAGCAGAGATACACGTTATTCGCGTCGGGGCGCCATTCTACGTTCATGCCCAAGAGATCAACGTAGAATCGCTCGCATGCCTCAAGGTTGCGGACATTAAGCGCAACGTGGCGCAGGCCGCAAGTCGGTTCCGGTCGGTTCATTGGAATTGCCTTTGCGGGTTGCTTCAGGGCCGTCACCTCGAGTTCAGCGCCTCCTCGGTCAGTGCTCGGTAATTAACGAAGCGGCACATTATACCAGTGCAGTGGGATATGGAAGGCGAATCTTGCGTGCGGAGGCCGAGTGGTGGCTTCACTGCCGTTCGACGGCGGCCCGAGTGGCAAGGAGACACCTTATGTGCGCTCCCACGATGGCAGCGGCCAGCCGCGCGTGGGAGAATTCTCAAGGGGGTAACGTACAGGGTCCACAGCCCATGGATGACATGCCAACAGCGCTCTTCCGCTCAGAGATCTCAAGTCTGCCGCTCATACGTCGTGGCAAGGTCAGGGATATGTATGCCGTTGGCAAGGACCAGATGCTGATCGTGACGACAGACCGGATCTCGGCCTTTGATGTGGTGTTGCCGAATCCTATCCCCGGCAAGGGCGTGGTGCTGACGGCCTTATCCAACTTCTGGTTTGGCAAAACCGCACCTATCGTGCCTAACCACCTCGCTGATACTCCTCTGGATAAGGTTCTTCCTGATTTTGGCGAGCGCAAATCGGTTGAGCACCGCGCCGTTGTGGTACGAAGACTGAAACCCCTTCCGGTTGAGGCCATTGTGCGCGGGTATCTGATCGGCTCGGGCTGGAAGGACTATCGAAAGACGGGTGCGGTGTGCGGGATGCGCCTACCCAAGGGGCTTGCACAGGCAGGGAAGCTCCCGGAACCGATCTTCACGCCTTCGACCAAGGCCGACGCCGGTGAGCATGACGAGAACATCAGCTTTGCGCGAGCCGTTGAGCTTCTGGGTAGAGGTGTTGCCGATCGGGTTCGCGAGCTTAGCGTCGCCATCTATCACTTTGCGGCGGACTTCGCGCATAGGCGAGGAATCATCATCGCTGATACTAAAATGGAGTTTGGTCAAGACGATGAAGGAAAGCTGGTGCTCATCGATGAGCTTTTGACGCCGGACTCCTCCCGATTCTGGCCAGCGGAGTCTTATCGGCCTGGCATCAACCCACCCAGCTTCGACAAGCAGTATATTCGAGACTACTTAGAGTCGCTCCATTGGGATAAGCGCCCCCCCGCCCCAGAACTGCCAGAATCAGTGGTCGCTAAAAGCGCTGAGAAATACCAAGAGGCAATGACGCGACTGGTGGCGGGTTGATGCAGAACATGCCCTTTGCTCGACAGGATCCGGAAGCCGTGTAAGATTTGGGCGCTGCCTCAATTGGATAACGGGTGTCGTGCCTTGCTTACGAAGGCAACTGCTCAAGCGGCCAGCTCCTTTTCCAATGCCTCCGTGTATCGCCCAAGTGTTGCAAGCCCATTGCACTTCTCCCGGTGATAGAGCGCCTTTTGTGCCTTCTTCACATTGGCATGATGACCGCCCCAGATCTTCAGCGCCGGGGCCTGTAAGGCCCGCCCATACGAGAAGCTCAAGGGCCACGGATGCGTAACGGCCATCGCGTTCATCGCGTTCAGGTGGGCTGTGGCAAGCTCCGCGCTCTGCCCGCCGGACAGGAATACGATCCCGGCGATCGCGGAGGGCACAGCATTGCGTAAGCATCGGGTTGTCTGCTCGGCCACCTCGGCGACGCTGGCCTGACGGAGACATTGCTTTCCCGCGATGACCATGTTGGTCTTTAGCACGAGGCCTTCAAGTACCACCCGCTGGACATACAAGGCATTGAAAACGCTTCGCAACGTCGCCTCGGTGATCTCATAACAGCGATCGATGGTATTGTCGCCATCCATCAACACTTCTGGTTCCACTATCGGCACGAGACCTTCCTCCTGGCAAAGGGCCGCATAGCGAGCTAGCGGCTGCGCATTGGCCTCAAGACAACCTCTGGAGGGAATTGCTTCGCCAATGGTGATCACGGCGCGCCATTTGGCAAATTGGGCCCCGAGCTGCCGGTACGCGATGAGGCGTTCGCGCAGACCATCGAGTCCCTCCGTGACCTTCTCGCCGGGATGCCCAGCCAGCGGCTTCGCACCCTGATCGACTTTAATCCCTGGCATAATGCCTTGCTTGGACAATACCCAAGGGAATGGCGTGCCCTGGGTGGTCACCTGTCGGATGGTCTCGTCAAAGAGGATCATGCCGCTGATGAATTCGCCACTGCCGGGGGATGTGATAAGGAGTTCCCGATAGGCGCGTCGAGTCTCTTCGGTGGACTCAAGGCCAATGCCCTCGAAGCGTTTCTTGATAGTCGGAAGACTCTCGTCAATGGCCAGGATCCCCTTGCCTGGGGCGACCAATGCCCTGGCAATCGCTTGAAGATCTTGTGTGCTCATCGATTTCAGCCTCACTGGGTGGTTGTTGGTCATGCGATGTGTACAGGGACGGGCTAGACCAGTATATAAATCGCAAGGCCTCGGTTCCAGTCAGATGCAATGAGTATGCATGAAGGCCAGCGGCTGCTCGACGGTCCCGTAACGCCCGCCCTGCCTCATTGCGGTGAGCTTTATGTCTTACGCCGTGTGCTGCACCAAGTGCCCGACACGCACGATCTTCATATTGTTCGTCCCGCCTGTTCGGCCTCGCAGATCGCCCTTAGTAATGATCACGAAATCACCGTTGTCGACAATGCCCCTTTTGGTAAGCTCGTCGATCATTTCCTTGTTGGCCTCTAATGGGTCGGTGTGGGTGATATCGAATTTGACCGGGTAGACTCCTCGATACAGTGTCATTTTGCGGCTGGTCTGCACATGCCGTGTAAAAGAGAAGATCGGGATCCCGGAGCTGATACGCGACATCCACACGCAGGTCGCTCCTGTTTCAGTCAAGGCCGCAATGGCTTTCGCGCCGATGTGATTTGCTGCGTACATCGTGGACATCGCAATCGCCTCGTCGATTCGCTCAAAGCGCAGATTGATGCGGTGATCGGACGTCCGGATGAGGCGTTGCTTTTCCGCCTCCTGGCAAATCCGGGCCATGGCCTCGATAGCCTTGTCCGGGTAATGTCCAATGCTGGTTTCCGCCGCTAGCATCACTGCGTCGGTACCGTCAAGTACGGCATTGGCTACGTCGAAGACTTCAGCCCGCGTTGGCGTTTGATTGTCGATCATCGATTCCATCATCTGCGTTGCGGTGATCACGGCGCGGTCCATATCGCGGGCAAGCTTAATGAGCTTTTTCTGTACTGGGGGAAGTGCGGCATCGCCGATCTCAACGCCAAGGTCGCCACGGGCGATCATAATCGCGTCCGATGCATCGACAATCGCGTCAATTGCATCGAGCGCTTCGGAGCGCTCGATCTTGGCGATGATACCCGCCTTGCCTCCGGCATCTTCGATGAGCTTGCGAGCCTCGCGAATTTCCTCCGGGTAGCGCAAAAAAGAGACGGCGACGAAGTCAACGCCTGTCTCCACAGCATGGCGAATGTCAGTCCGGTCCCTCGCGGTCAGCGGCCCGGCCGATAGTCCGCCACCTTGCCGGTTGACGCCTTTGTGATTGGAGATCTCGCCTCCCAGTACGACCTCGCATTCGACACGGCTTCCACTTACTTTTTTGACGTGCAGGAGAACGCGTCCGTCGTCGATCAAGAGCTTGTCGCCGCGGCGTACATCCTTTGGTAGATCCTTATAAGTGATGCCCACACGGCGCTCATCACCGGCCTCAGCGGCGAGATCTGCGTCTATTGTGAAAGAGGCGCCCTCCTGCAAGTGAACCTTGCCGTCCTTGAATTCCGCGATCCGGATTTTGGGGCCCATAAGATCCGCGATGACGCCAATCTCTCTGTCGAAAGCTTTCGAAGCCGCGCGCAATTGCTCAACACGCTCCTTGTGCTTTTCGCGCGTTTGGTGCGAGTAATTAATGCGAACGACATCAACGCCCGCCCTGATGATTCTTTCGATCATGCCGGGCTCATCTGTGGAGGGACCCAAGGTTGCGACTATCTTTGTCCTTCTCATCTTGTTCGTGTGATACGCGTGTAGTTCAGTTTAGATACATCAGATGAGGGAGTCGTCTATTCGTTTCACAAATGGCCGTCTGGACGTTTTGTGCGCGCGTGCTCCTCTAGAATAGTGACAGCCGGCAGGTCTTTACCTTCAAGCAACTCGAGAAATGCGCCGCCCCCAGTGGAGATGTATGAAATGTGCTCGGCTACATGATACTTCGCGATCGCAGCTAGCGTATCGCCACCACCTGCAATCGAATAGGCACTGCTGGTGGCAATGGTCTCTGCGATTGTTTTTGTCCCGTTACCAAAGCGGTCAAACTCGAAGACACCGAGTGGCCCGTTCCAGACAATCGTACGCGCTCCTTTCAAAAAATCAGCTAAACGCTTTGCGCTGTCGGGACCCACATCCATGATCAGGTCATCATCAGAAACCTGGTTAATCTGTTTCACCGTAGCCTTCGCATCCTCTCGAAATTCCTTGGCGCACACAACGTCAGTTGGAAGCGGAATGACGCTGCCGTGGGCCTTTGCTGATTCGGCCAGACGCCGTGCCTCGTTGATGAGGTCCGGTTCATGCAGCGAGCAACCAATATTATGCCCGGCCGCTTTGAGGAATGTATTTGCGATCCCACCTCCCACAATCAGTTGATCAACGCATGCGATGAGTGAATCAAGCACAGCCAGCTTGGTGGATACTTTCGCGCCGCCCACAATCGCCACGAGCGGTCTCCTTGGCTTATCGAATGCCTTTGCAAGGGCCTCAAGTTCCTTGACCAGCAAGGGGCCAGCGCATGCGATGGGTGCGTACTTTGCAACCCCATATGTTGAGGCCTCTGCTCGATGGGCGGTTGCAAAAGCATCGTTGACGTAGACGTCGCAAAGTGCAGCCATGCGTCGCGCTAAATCGTCATCATTTTGCTTCTCACCTGGAAGAAAGCGCACGTTCTCACACAGGACTATCTCTCCTGACTGAACGTCTACGCCGTCCAGCCAAGTCCGCACCAGCGGAATATCTTTCCCGAGTTTTCTCGAAAGAGTTGCCGCGACGGGGCGCAACGACAGAGATTCGTCATACTGCCCTTCTTTTGGGCGTCCAAGATGGGAGATCAGCATTGTTTTGGCCCCGGCTGCTATCGCGAGCCGTAGCGTAGGTAGGCAGGCCTCTAACCGTGTATCGTCAGCTACTCTGCCGTTTTTCAGGGGCACATTGAGGTCTTCACGAATAAGTAAGCGCCTACCCGCAATGTCCACATCGGTCATCTTGATGAGGTTCAACAACGAGAGCTCCATAAGCGAGCGGTAGGCTGGCACCGCTCATTCAGCGCGCACTCATCAGTGCGACAGTCGTGTCCAGCATGCGGTTGGAGAAGCCCCACTCGTTGTCATACCAGGCCACGACCTTAACGAAGGTTCCGTCGATCACCTTGGTGAGTGTCGAGTCATAGATTGACGACGCAGCGTTATGGTTGAAGTCGATGGACACAAGCGGTTTTTCGTTGAAGTCCAAGATCCCTTTGAGTTCTTTTTCACATGCTTCTTTCATGATGGCATCGATCTCATCCTTGCTGGTCTCTCGTGCTGCCTGAAAGGCAAGGTCAACGATGGAGACATTCAATGTCGGTACGCGAATAGCGTAGCCATCGAGCTTGCCATTCAGTTCGGGTAATACTAGACCTACAGCCGCGGCTGCCCCGGTTTTCGTCGGTATCATGGATTGGGTTGCCGAGCGGGCGCGACGCAAGTCCTTGTGAAAAACGTCAAGCAACACCTGGTCATTCGTATAGGCGTGTACGGTCGTCATCACGCCGCGCAGAACACCGATACGTTCGTGTAGCGGTTGGACTAAAGGCACGAGACAATTGGTCGTGCAGGATGCGTTGGAGATGACTGTGTGGGATGCCTTGAGCGCGTTGTGGTTGACTCCATAGACGATCGTGGCATCGACATCCTTTCCCCCGGGTGCCGAGATGATCACCTTTCTTGCGCCGGCGGCGAGGTGCGCACTAGCCTTTTCCTTGCTCGTAAATAGCCCGGTGCATTCGAGTATGACGTCGATGCCCAGATCCTTCCATGGGAGCTTCGTTGGATCTCGTTCGGCCAAGACGCGAATCTCGTCACCATTTACGATCATGTAATTGCCCTTAACTGTGACCTCGCCGGGGAATTTGCCGTGTACGCTATCGTATTGCGTCAGGTACGCATTGGTCTTGGCGTCGCCAAGATCGTTGATTGCGCGTATTTGTATCTCGTGCGTGCGATGAGCTTCGTAAAGCGCGCGCAGGACATTGCGCCCAATGCGCCCGTAGCCATTGATCCCCACTTTAATCGCCATCGGTTATCTCTGCTTGGATTGGTTTGATCTCGAGCTTGGTGTCACATGGGGTATCAGTATGCGTTTTGCAATGACGCACAATATCATGCGGCTAGCACGTCTTTGACGACGTTGATTAGGTTTTCCACCGTGAAGCCAAAGTGCTTGAAGAGGGCCTCTGCGGGGGCTGACTCGCCAAAGGTATTCATGCCGATCACCCGGCCGTTTAGGCCGACATACGCGCGCCAGTAGTCCGTGACACCGGCCTCGACTGCGACCCGCTTATCGCAGTCATGCGGCAACACCAATTCCTTGTAGGCATCATCCTGGGCATTGAAGACGTCGGTGGATGGAATCGATACGACTCGGATGTTCTTACCCATGCTATTGAGTTGTTTTGCCGCATTGACTGCAAGGTCCACTTCCGAACCGGTGGCGAGGATGATGGCATCCGGTTTCCCCTGACAGTTGATGAGAATGTATCCTCCCCGCACGATGTTGTTTACCTGTTCAGAGGTTCTTGCCTGGTGTGGGATCTTCTGACGTGTGAGTAGCAACGCCGTTGGCCCGTCCCTTCTTTCTATTGCTGCCTTCCAAGCGACAGCGGCCTCCGCCGCATCGCAGGGGCGCCATACGGACATGTTCGGCATAAGCCTAAGGCTCGCGGCGTGTTCAACGGCCTGATGGGTAGGCCCATCCTCGCCGAGGCCGATGGAGTCGTGCGTCAAGACCAGAATGCTGCGTATCCTCATGAGTGCGGCCAACCGGAGCGCATTACGGGCATAGTCGGAGAATACGAGGAATGTGCCTCCGTAGGGAATGAACCCGCCATGCACTGCGATGCCGTTCATGAGGGCCGCCATGGCAAACTCTCGAACGCCGTAATGGATATAGTTTCCCTCAGCTGACGCCTTGCTAATGGGTCTGGACCCGGACCACTGGGTAAGGTTGGATTCAGTGAGGTCTGCCGAGCCGCCTATCAATTCTGGAAGGAGCGGCCCATAGGCGTTTAAGGCCGCTTGGGAAGCCTTTCGGGATGCCACCGCCTCATTTTTCGATTGCGCCTCGCTGATGTAGGTGCGCGCACTTCTATCCCACTCAATGGGAAGTTCACCGTGCGTGCGGCGGTCAAATTCCCCCGCCAGATCTGGGTAGTCTTTGCGGTAGGCTGCAAACTTTTTGTTCCACTCGGCTTCGAAACTTGCGCCGCGGTCACGGGCGTTCCAAGCTCTGTAGTACTCATCCGGGATCACAAACGGTTGGTAGTGCCAGCCGATCGTTTCCCGTGCGAGCGCCACTTCGTCCTCGCCGAGCGGTGCGCCGTGACAAATCGCCTTACCCTGCTTGTTAGGTGAACCCCAACCAATCACCGTGTTGAAATAGATGACACTCGGCCGGTCACGAACTGCTCGGGCCTCATCGATGGCCACTTTGATTTCGTCCGGGTTGTGGCCATCGACCTCGCCTATTACCTGCCAGCCATATGCCTCGAACCGTTTGCTCGTGTCGTCGGTGAACCAGCCTTCTACCGGGCCGTCGATTGAAACCCGGTTACTGTCATAGATAGCGATGAGTTTGCCAAGCCCGAGTGTGCCTGCGAGCGAGCACGCCTCGTGGGATATGCCTTCCATGAGGCAGCCGTCTCCCACGGTCACATAGGTATAGTGATCAACGATGTCATGGCCGCCCTGGTTGAATTGGGCGGCGAGCACTCGTTCTGCGATGGCCATGCCAACAGCGTTGGCAAGCCCCTGACCCAGGGGTCCGGTAGTGGTCTCGACTCCCGGGGTCAATCGGTATTCGGGGTGCCCGGGTGTCTTCGAGTGGAGTTGCCGGAACTGTTTGATTTCTTCGATTGGCAGGTCGTAGCCACTTAAATGCAACAGCGAATACCACAGCATGCAACCGTGTCCGTTCGACATGACGAACCGATCGCGATCGACCCAGCGTGGGTTGGCTGGATTATGCCGAAGGTAATCATTCCACAACACTTCAGCGATGTCCGCCATGCCCATGGGCGCGCCCGGATGCCCAGAATTGGCCTTCTGCACGGCGTCCATGCTTAATGCCCGGATGGCATTCGCAAGGTCTCGCCTCGAGGGCGTATCCATCTCCCGCCGACGCTGCTGACTGAGCTTGTCCTCTAGGGCGCGCTTGGCTGTAGAGGTTGAACGTCTTGATGTTGCCAAAGATTGATCACCTATTAAAACCGTCTCATTTTTTGCGTTATTAGCTCAAGGCGATGTCTCGCCACTTCTCAGCGCGAAATTGAGCAACACCCGGGGGGGCGTAATACGGCGTTGATACGGCGGGTTTCGAGTCCCTTAAGTCAACGCCGCTATTCTCGCGCAGCTTCCGATCGCGGGCAATAGGAAGCCCGCGATGGAGCGCTTCCGCTATGATATCCTAAGTAGGCCGATCAACTTTTGTGTCTCCACTTGATTGAACAACCCATACTGGGGACCTGTTCCTTCGGGCCCTCACCCGTTTCGGCGATCGCTTTCATGGCCTCGAACAAATCGCGCTTTGCATCGGCTGGTGCGGGCTTCATACCACTTGCATCCAGTCGCCCGCGATATTGAAGCGCAAGTTCCGCGTTATGGCCAAAAAAGTCCGGCGTACAGACAGCGCTGTAGGCCTTGGCAGTCTCTTGTGTTTCGTCATAGAGGTAGGGGAACGGGTAGTTCAATTTGGCCGCGACTTTTTTCATATTGTCAAATGAGTCCTCCGGATAATCAGTAGGGTCGTTCGGCATGATCGCAACGCTCTTGATGCCATAGTCCAATAGTTCCCTTGTGTCACGTACGAGGCGTTCCTGTACGGCTTTGACGTAAGGACAGTGGTTGCAAATGAACATGACGAGCGTGCCCCTTTCCCCCGCGCAGTTCGCTAAGGTCCAGGTTTTGCCATCGACGCCGGCAAGCGCGAAATCAATGGCGGGTTTGCCGAATTCACAACCAGCGGTTTTAGTTAGGACCATGAGTAGTCCTCCGTAAGTTCAGGAAAGGTAGGGTTTACTCAAATTCAGTGAGATTTGCAATTGCTGAGCGCAACCACGGCTTGCGTGCCACCAGGCAGAGGTGTAAAAAAACCAAAAGAGCAGATACACTACGTCGAAATCTGTATGAAAGGGCCAGGACTTTTGATGCGAGAGAGCCGCCTGTTTACCTCTGAGTCAGTGTCCGAAGGGCATCCGGACAAGATCGCGGATCAGATCTCGGATGCCATATTGGACGCCATAATCCGCGAGGATCCGACCGCACGTGTCGCCTGCGAAACCTTAGTTACAACGGGCCTCGTGATGATTGCCGGTGAGATAACAACCTCGGCCACATTGGACTATCGTGACATCGCCCGCGAGACGATTAGGAACATTGGTTACAACGGTTCGGATATGGGATTTGACTGGCAGACTTGTGGGGTCCTTGTGTCGATCGGCAAGCAGTCGCCGGATATTGCCATGGGAGTGAATGAAACCGAGGGGCATGAGCAGGGTGCAGGTGACCAAGGGATGATGTTTGGGTACGCGTGCAATGAGACCGAGGCATTCATGCCTGCGCCGATAGCCTACGCTCACAAGCTCGTCAAGCGCCAGGCAGAGGTGCGTAAGAACGAGATATTGCCGTGGCTGCGCCCCGATGCAAAGAGCCAAGTGACTTTCCGTTACGCGGATGATCGTCCTTGTGGCATTGAGTCCGTGGTCTTATCCACACAGCATAGCGCGGATGTCCGCCTGGCGGACCTCAGAGTTGCCGTGATCGAAGAAATCGTTCGACCCGTCTTGCCTTCCCGATGGGTCACTCCGGAGACACGTTTTTACATCAATCCGACCGGGCGCTTCGTGGTCGGGGGGCCAATGGGCGACTGCGGTGTGACTGGCCGTAAGATCATTGTGGACACTTACGGCGGCATGGCCCGCCACGGTGGTGGCTCATTCTCGGGGAAGGATCCATCGAAGGTTGACAGGTCGGCAGCCTACGCGGCGCGTTACGTGGCCAAGAATGTGGTTGCAGCGGGTCTCGCAGACCGATGTGAGATCCAGGTAGCTTACGCGATTGGCGTTGCGGAGCCGACCTCTGTCGGGGTCGATACGTTCGGTACGGGCAAGGTCGATGAGAAGCAGTTAACGGCTGTGATCCTGGAGCACTTCGATCTGAGGCCGAAGGCTATCATTGCAATGCTCGACTTGTTGCGCCCGGTTTATCGCAAGACCGCGGCTTATGGGCACTTTGGCCGTGAGGAACCGGAGTTCACTTGGGAGCGCACAGACAAGGCCGAGCTGTTGCGCGAGGCGCTCGGGATTTCCGATCCGCAAGAGGTCATCGAGAGTGTGCACGCTCGGTGATCACATCATGAGCGCGCCTGGAGGAGTACGGGTATGAGCAGCCGACCGATAGAAAGTATTAAACCTGACTACAAGGTTGCGGATATTTCCCTCGCCGAGTGGGGCCGCAGGGAGATCCGAATTGCGGAGAAAGAAATGCCGGGGCTCATGGCACTGCGTGAGGAGTACCGCGGAGCGAAGCCGTTAGCGGGTTCACGTATCGCCGGATGCCTGCACATGACCATAGAGACTGCCGTGTTGATTGAAACGCTCGTGCAACTGGGTGCTGAGATTCGATGGTCATCCTGCAATATTTTCTCGACCCAGGATCATGCCGCGTCCGCGATCGCCGCTGAGGGAATTCCCGTCTTTGCATGGAAAGGTGAGACTGAGGAAGAATTCTGGTGGGCTATTGAGCAGACCATCTTCGGGCCCAAGGGTTGGCGGCCCAACATGCTTCTCGATGATGGGGGGGATCTCACCAAGGTCATGCATGAGAAACATCCGGACCTGCTAAAGGATGTAAGGGGCCTCTCGGAGGAGACAACGACGGGCGTCCATCGGCTATATGAAATGATGGAGAACGGGACGCTCCAGGTCCCAGCGTTTAATGTCAATGACTCGGTGACCAAATCGAAGTTTGACAACCTCTATGGCTGCCGTGAGTCCCTGTTGGACGGTATCAAGCGGGCAACGGATGTGATGATTGCTGGCAAGGTCGTCGTGGTGTGTGGCTATGGCGATGTCGGCAAGGGGTGCGCGCAGGCGCTTCGTGGCATGGGTGCTACTGTGTGGGTGACCGAGATCGATCCGATCTGTGCCCTGCAGGCGGCAATGGAGGGTTATCGGGTGGTTACCATGGATGACGTTGCGGCGCTGGGTGACATCTTTGTGACGGCTACTGGTAACGTTCGTGTGATCACGAACGATCATATGCTGCGTATGAAAGATGAGACGATCGTCTGCAATATCGGCCATTTCGATTCCGAGATCGATATCTCTGCTATCCGGCGGTATCGATGGGAGAATATCAAACCACAGGTGGACCACGTTATCTTTCCGGATGGCAAGCGACTCATCGTGCTGGCGGAAGGAAGGTTGGTAAATCTAGGATGTGCAACAGGGCATCCCAGTTTTGTCATGTCAGCGTCCTTTACCAATCAAGTCCTTGCCCAGATCGAACTTTGGCAGAACCATGCGAATTATGAAAAGAAGGTGTACACATTGCCAAAGAAATTGGATGAGAAGGTCGCGCGGGCGCACCTTAACAAGATTGGGGCACGCTTGACGCAGCTGACAGCAGAACAGGCGAGTTACATTGGTGTAGACAAGGATGGCCCATACAAGCCTGACTACTATCGCTATTAATTGAATTCTTCAGGGGACAATTCGCGCCTGCCGGGTTTATGCGTCGAGTTCCTTGTCGGTAGCCAGTATGAAATCGCAAAGGAAGTTTTCCCCGACCTATAGTTTTGAGTTCTTTCCACCGAGGACCCCAGAGGCGGTCGGCAAGCTACAAACTGCCCGTGATAGGCTGGCGTGCCTCAAGCCCGATTTTTTCTCTGTCACCTTTGGTGCCGGCGGCAGCACCCGGGAACGCACCTTTGAGACGGTCCTTGATATAAGGGAGAAGACAGGCATCGAAGCGCGCCGCGGGTGGTGGCCGCTCGGGGCGGGGTGTGCCTACTTCGAAGCGCAGTGGAAGCCGAAGGCCTGGAACGTTCCCCATCGCTTTCTCTTTATTCGCACTCGGGTCAAACAGCAATCCAAAGATCCCGTCCAACTC
>JAKEHO010000089.1 GCA_022614965.1 Gammaproteobacteria bacterium | reverse complement strand
TTTATCGACCGGCGCGAACTGATGGGCCGCGGCATCGGCTACCTCGATGTTCACCTGCTCGCCTCGGTTGCACTCGCCGGCACCAGCCGGCTTTGGACGCGGGACAAGCGCCTGGTGGCGATTGCCGAGGGTTTGGAGTTGAGCTTTTCAGCATGATTCACATTAAACAAGCGCTTCAGAAAACTGTCGAAACCCTCAAGCACGGCGAAGTGACGCGCCAGAACATCCCGACCGCCGAATATCAGTCGGTGATGAAAAAGAACGAGCAGGACCCGGTACGCCTACGAACGCCGCAACCGCGACCTCGACCCCCCGGCTCGTCCGGAGTGGTAAGGACGAGCAGGACTGGAACTGGAGCGACCTCGGGGGACAGTGCATAGTGGATAGCAGGAAGAAGCCAGCTGACTTCAACGGCATCCCTCAAGACGCGCACAAGACCGAGTTCCACCAGCACGACCAGAATGCCCGTCGCGCATCGGCGAAGCGCGTTGCGCTATCGCGATAGGCAGGGAAAAAGCCGAGACCCCGATTTTCTGCGCTGATCCCTCCGCGGCCCGTATAGCGGCGGTTTTCATCTTCTAGAGTCTTGCGTGTCAGCCCGTGAAGCGCGAGGGGGATCGTGTTCATTTCATCCCAGACACATACGCAGGGTTCTCGTTGTTAGGGAGGCCGGCTTCGTCAGGGCATCGAGCCGATGCCACATATCTTTCCCTTGATGTCATCGGGGGAAAGACCTAGTCACGGCTTCAGATTTGTCGTTTACAAAAAAATAAATTTTTAGCTGGCTGGCAAATTTCGAAGGCTTCGTACGTGTGTGATCTGTGCACGCAACAACAGCTTTTAGACAAAGCTAACCTGCGTGTTTAGGCGGAGGGCTAAAAACTCTCCGTTACTCAAGTATCAACACACTTTAGGAGACAGACATGAACACTACGACTATTCAGACAACCCCTGGCCTACGTTCCTCTCAGTACCCGGAGCGAAGACTGTTCGGATATGCGGCCATCATCGGCATCGCCTTACTGAGCTTTCAGGCACAGGCAGCGACAATAGAGTTTAACGATCCCTTTCCTGCGCCTCACACTTTTGTCCCTCACCCCGGACTCGGTAGCGACGTGTTTTACAGCGAAGATGGGATGAGCTTTATCGCGGTGAACCAGCCGCATTATCATCTCTTTGCAGAGAATAACTCGTTCCCGGTTCCAGCTGATGCGCCGAAGTTTCTCCACCCCCACGCAGATGGTGATATCGTTCGAATGATCTACGATCCAGATAAGGATGGCGTCCCGAACCGATTCGATCTGTTGGACTTGGAAGTTAAACCGGGTGCAGCATTTACAGTGCACGCAGAGGTAGACTATTCGGGTGTCAACGGGGCGGTCTACGGTCCTTTAGGTGAAGGGTACTGGACAACCACGGATGGTTATGCTACGGGTTTGCTGTTCGTGGATTTTTGGGTGTGTCCCGGATGCACCAACGGCGGAATCGATAACATCGGTTTTGAGCCGGCCTCGGGCACAGGCCTTACCGCGACGTGCAATGGGATGCGTGCTACGATCGTCGGTACTCCAGGTGACGATGCTTTACATGGCACTTGGCTTCCCGACATAATCCACGTCGGGGATGGCAACGACACCATAACTTCCTATAGCGGCAACGATGTAATCTGCGGTGGTAACGGGAACGACACCATAAACAGCAGCGTTGCGTTCTCGAAAAACGTCACAAAGGCCGGGGTTGACGATGACGTCGTAAGTGGTGGACCTGGCAACGACGAGATAACCAGCGGCGATGGCGATGATAAACTAGATGGGGGCAAAGGTACGGATACCTGTGACGGAGGTCGCCATATCAACGGGGATACCGCCAAATCTTGCGAGACAAAGAGCAATATACCTTGAACCACTAGCGGATACTAAGTATCCATCTTCTGACTGACTCTGTGTTTAAGCGGCGTAGTCCCCGGGATTGCGCCGCTCTCTCTTACCCAGAAACCTGCCAAAGTTCTCGTCCTTGGAGAAGCCCGAATCTCGCCAGGGGAGGGGATTTTTTCGTTTGTCCTCGGCAAATTTCACGCGCCCTGTACGTGTGTGATCATTGAGCATCGTACTAACTACGAATCCTCGCATCATATACGAAGTTTGACTAAACCCAGGCCAAGATTGATCGTCAATATTAACGATAAGGAGGTAACCCATGTTGTACATAAATCGCGCCCGTAAAAACTGGCTGATCCTCAATGCGCGTGCGTTGCTGCTCCTGTTCGTGGCCCTGCCCTTAGGGCTACCGGCGTACACCACGCACGCCGCCACCCCTCACTCCAGGAAAGATGGCGCTCAGGACGCTGTGGCCACCGAACTGTCGATCCAATCCGACCAAGATCGGATCAATGCCCGAATCCTCAATACTTCGCTTGACAGGGTCTGTCGCGAGCTGGCGCAGAAGACCGGCGTGCAGTGCGTGCTGAATCCCAGCGCCGCCACTCTGCCGGTTTCTGCCACAGCCACCAATTTACCGCTGCGTGACGCGATCAAAAAAATCCTGGCGGGATTTTCCTATGCGATCTATCCGGCTGACGCCAACGGCAAGCTTATTCTCAATGTGCTAGCAAACCGTAAAGATTCCGATCTGAAGAAACCAGCCATCGCTCCACGCACCGAATATGCGTCCGCGGTTTCGTATAGCGCCCCTCTCCCGCCGGCACCTATCGCTGCGACGCCCCAGTCTTTACAAGAGGACCAGCCAGTTGAAATGCACATCGATCGGGAAGTGCAATCCGAAAGCGAATGGGATCCTCAATCGAGGGAGCAAATGTAAGGGGGGCATTTCTCTTGCTAAGTCCTCTCCCTTGGCGACTGCGCTGCGTGACACCCTCTCCGTTCGACAGCCTCAGCATTGCCTGGCATAGCGCTTGCCCCGGCCCCATCCGTGGGTTCTGGGAAAGCGCTTGGATTGCGCCCGTGGTCAATGGCACGCTTGCATCCGAGGCAACCATGCCCTGCCCCTCCTCAGCCTAGCTTTGTTCGCCTGAAGGCAGCGATTTCAACCATCCCCAAGGGGGACATTTCATTCCGGCCAAAACGCCTCCTCCATCGCCTGCTCGAAAGAATACG
>JAKEHO010000088.1 GCA_022614965.1 Gammaproteobacteria bacterium | reverse complement strand
AGATGCCTACGTCTCTCATGGAATCCCCTTTGACGCATACAAGCACCGTGCGTGAAGGCTTACGAATCAATACCTGGTCGATGCTAATTATGTCGCCGCCCGCATCGCTGGCTGCGACTGGCTGACCTGCGGCTACTTTCTCCTGTGCTATAGGTCTAGCCAAGAAATCCTCGGTTGGCGCAATTCGATTTTCTCCCGTTCGTCGTAGAAAGCCACGGCGGTTTAGGCGCTGTACAAGCCTCACCGCCGCGTTCTTGGAACGAAATCCAAGCAGTCGGGCGAGTTGGGCGTAGCTCGGGAAAACACGATTTTCGGCATAGTAGTCACGCAGGGCATTCAGGTAAGCCGGATCATTATTCGGGCGGGCCATAAAAAGCTATGTTAGTGTACGAACGTTCACTTTGTCAAATGACTTGCGGAGTGCAGCTATGAGGGCCTTTCGATAACATGGGTTCTTTCTTGGCCTGCGTGCCCAGGTCCTCACGGATGATGAGGGCTCACCCAAGAGGAGGCAGCGCTCCTCCATCGGTGCCGTAATGAGCGGGCATCCGGGCGGCTGTCCTTGTGTACACTTTTTATACGGGTACGCGGGGCAGCGCCTAGGCTCAAGCAACTTGTGGAGTCCACGGGGTTCAAAACCGGGTGGTCCGGGCGCAGGTCAGGCCAGCTGCCGGAAGGACTGGAGCTTCGAGCTAGAGGATCCAGGGATCGAGGTACTGATCACGTATCGCGACATGGTCGGTACCAGCCTGGATCTCCTGAGCTGGCCGACTGTCGTGTTTCTCCAGTCGGGGTACGCGGTCTATACTCTGCAAAAAACGGCGCGGCGGTCTTGGCGGATCGGGCAGAAGGAACCGGTGGACGTCTGTTTCTTGGGCTATGGAGGCACCGCTCAGATCGCGTGTTTGCGCTTAATGGCGAAGAAGATCGCCGTGGCTCAGAGCACCTCCGGTGATATGCCCGAGACCGGTCTCGGTGTCTTGAACCAGGACGGTGACAGTATAGAAGTCGCATTGGCCAAACGCCTGGCCGGGTAAGGTCCAATCCCGCCGGCCCCGGGGAAATTATCATCACACCTCCCCGGGCGGGGGATGTGCGCCTACACTATGGGGGAGTTACCTATGGGATTAACGTTGAAGGGTCCTGAAACAGACCGATCGGTGCGTGTCGGAATTTACGCGACGCGAGGATAAAACGCGGTCGTCCGCTAAAGCGAGGAGGGTCGTAAGGTGGTAAGAAAAGTTTGGATAGGGATTATTATTGCAATAATTATTGGCCTCGTGGCCGCTGTTTGGATCAGACAATCCCCAAAACCAGTAGAACCAAACATCAAGACCAGTAATCTAGAAATTGGGGTGATACTCCCCCTTACGGGCGGAGCAGCTTCGCTTGGTAAAGCGTCCCTAAGTGGCATGCAATTGGCCATCGAAGAATATAACAGCGCAAAAACAGCTGGAGGCCCTACCGTTGACTTAGCCGTGGAAGACGATCAAGCACAGCCTGCAAAGGCAGTAGCGGCGTTCCAAAAACTCATTGTCACCCCTGGTGTTCGATTGGTGCTAGGGCCTCTCACTAGTGGGAGCACACTTGCCGTTGCTCCGCTCGCTGGAAAAAACCATGTGGTCATTCTTTCTCCCGGCGGTTCTGCACCAGCGATCACTAACGCGGGCAATTATGTTTTCCGTAACGAATTGTCTGAAGCGTACGGCGCCCGCGCGCAGGCCGAGCTTGCCTTCTCGCGACTCGGATTCAAGTCGGTTGCGCTGCTTTATGTAAACAACGAGTACGGCGTTGGAACTGTAAGCGTCTTCCGTAAACGCTTTGAAGAACTGAGCGGGCGTATCGTTGCGGATGAAGGGTTCAATGCGGGCGCCACTGACTTTCGATCTGCGCTCGCGAAGATTAAGGCTGCAAAGCCAGGCGCCATATTTGTCGTTTTTCAGGATGAAATTGTAAATATCTTGAAACAGCGAATAGAGCTTGGCATCTCGGCTTCAGTCTACACCACACCCGTCTTTGAGGACCCTGCTAATCTCAAAACCCTTGGTCCGCTGGCAGAAGGCGTCATCTATACTTACTACGGTAGCTTTAGTCCAGACGCGCAAACCGGTGCGACGGCGGACTTTGTAGCCGCTTACAAAAAGCGCTTTGGGAATGCCCCAACTTACTATGCTGCACTCGGTTACGACGCCGCGCGTATCGAGATCGCAGCGCTCCAAAGTGCACAATTCGACCTTGAAAAAGTGAAAGACTCGATGTACCGGATACGAAACTTTCCGGGCGTCACAGGCGAGACATCTTTTGACCATAACGGAGATGTGACCAAGCCCGTATCTCTCAAGATCGTACAGGGTGGTCGCTTTGTCGCTCACTGACCTGACTAATCGGCGAGTCGTCGTTACGGGTGTTGGCTTTCGAAAGCCAGCTGATACAAGTAATCCAAGCAATGTATTCATCACCCCCGATGTAAAACCTAACATTGGGGCTGCAGTTGCGCTCGAAGCGGCGCGCGCGGGATACGCCGTCGTCATTGTGGCTCGAACCGCCTCAAAGTTGGAACGTGTGCGCGCTTCGATACTGGAGGTAGTCCCCACAGCAGAGATCATGAGCTATCCTGTGGATCTGTTGGATTTACGGTCTGTCCAAAATCTTGCTTCGACTCTTGCTTCGGGCCGAGAAATTGATTTGGTGCATAGTGCAGGCCTTAGTGCAGGGACTTACAAGTTACCAAATGACAATCCATATCTTGCTATAGACCAAACGCCTGGCGATTTACCAGTGGTTGAATTTGAAGCGGTTGTAAGATCACTACTGTTCGTTATACAGGCATTTCTACCGCGGTTACGTGAACAGATACGTAGCCGTATCGTGGTGGTGTCCTCCATGAGCGGAATTCGTGCGGTGCCATTTGGGTTTGCCCATGTCAGCGCCAAGGGAGGGCTGCGGCAAGCGGTGCGTAGCCTGACGCTCGAACTCAACCCATTAGGTATACAGGTATCGGAGGTGTTGCCTGGAATTGTAAATACGGGAATGTATGATTCACCTGCCGTAGATGAAGCTATCCGGCGGATGGGGCATAGTTTCGGGTATTCATACGAGCCGGGGAAACTTCCCCAAATGACGGCTACTGCTGTTTCCGAAGCAGTGATCCTTTGTCTATCCTCCGATGCGCATATCCTGTCTATTCCAATGGTCGCAAGTGGACAGTTTCCTCATCACGGAGCTTGAATCGCTTGAATCCCAATGCATGAACACTCGGCATAGAATTCTTTCTCCTGCGGCCTTCGGTATTCACCATCAGGTAAGTGCCGGAATTGCCGAGTTTATTGAAAATAAGCTTTGCCATTCCACGTTCTTTTTCTATGAGCACTTTCTGGAAAAACCGTTCAGCAAAGGAAGCAATGTGAGCAGTGCACTTGATACACCGCAGGCTGTGACAGCTCCTTTCTTGTCGCGCGTCGCATACAAAACCGGCTTCATACCCGTTCTTAATGAAAATATTGTCAGGAGCAAGCTGAAGAATCCGAGCGATATCGAAGTAGTGCCGCTAAATCGAGAAAGCCTTGCCAATTATTCGGACAGTTCCGACTCTATGGAATTCAAAGTATCCGACACGGAATTGCTAGTATGGTTAGCTAAGCACTGGTTCGAACTAAAGCCAAAAGAATATCCCGAATACTTTACTAAATCGGATAGCAAAGTGTATGGCGATGTGTATGGCGACCGCGAAAACGGGATCTACAGTAATGCAAACGCGCTTTCTACAGATATCCTCCGAGAGGATTATCCTAAGGAACTCATACACAAGGTTAAACGCGACAGGGGTTACGCAAAGGTTGCTCTTGCAAAACTGAGAGAATATGAGTTAGTCCTCCGCCCATGGCTTCGCTCTAAAGAGGAGATTGGAATTGTGTTGGCTTCTATTTCCAGCCAGGCGATATTCTGGGGACAATGCATAATTCTGTTTGCTATGCCACTCGCGTCTAGCCGCCACCAACAAACTTTTCCGGAGGACCTAAGAAGTCATCTCTGTGAGCAAATACGGACCATCTATACCCCCATGCTCACGCTCCTCGAAAATTACATCTACGAGGATGAGGTTAAAAAAACTCTAGAGAATTTTGGTGCGAAAAAACCGTTGTTTCCCGCTCATCGAGGTCCCACTAATGCGTGGATCAAGGGAAACTCAATTCCGCTTAAAAAAATAGGGACGGGAGCAAGAGAACAGGTAAAGCCCCTAGCAATCACAAACCCAGGCAAGGTTAGCCACGTATTTGTCTCGCTTTTGTATCAATGCATTAGCAACCCAAAGTTGTGGAAGAAACTTACCAAGCTGGAATACTCCCTTGTTGAGCTTTGGGCTGATCGTCTTTGCAGGGTTTTGAAAGAACGAAGTAAAGTTGAAGATTCGTTGATTTTTGCGAAATACCTCGTAGCGTCGCCGGCGATGGTAAAGCGTACACAGGAAGCAATTGCGCTGTGCCACATGCAGAAAAAGGGGAAAGATAAGAAATCGGCTGTTAAGACGGCACTTGTCATAGGTGGGCCAGGGTCTGGCAAAGACAGTATGGCGGAGTTGATACGCCTTTTCTCGCCGGGATACCGCTTCAACCCGAAAAAGACGTTCAATATGGCGATGTTCCGTCCAAAAGAGGCGGCAGTTCCATTGCTTCTGGGTTTAGAATTGCAAACGAATAAGAGCGCAACACATTTGTCTTTACAAGGACTTTTGGAACGTGCAATCGAAGAGAATTCAGGGAAAATACCAGGAAGAAATTCATCCAAAGTTCATACCTTCATCATGGATGAGCTTAATAGCCTCGACATGGATACCCAGGGAGCTTTGCTGCGCTTTCTTGAGAACGCAGAACTCCAACCCCTGGGGGGGCTGAAATCATCCTTGGCGAACATAGACCTCCTCGTTATCGGTGTCATGAACGAAGATCCCCAGATGATCATGAAAAAGCGAGCAATGGAGCGCGTCCTGCGCGAGAGGCAGCTGTTTGGTGGGATACTTGGCGAGGGGCTTTATGAGCTGTTTCGAAACCAGCGCCGACTACGGGATGATCTATATTATCGTTTTATCAGGGGTGGTGAAATTTACATTCCTGAATTGCGCGACCGCCGTGAAGACCTTCCTATTCTGTTCTATTTCATTGTCAAGAAAGATCTTGAGTCATTGATGCCGAAGAAGATCCAAGACAATAGCAAGTGGAACGTTGAACTACCTGTATATGAGGAATTGATGGATGTCTCCCTGCAGTGGGAGGGCAACCTTCGGGAATTGCAGGCGGTAGCGCGCGATATTGTCTTTGAGGCGGTCAATGAGTACGAGGAGTCAGGCGGAGACGATCCCGAGTTGGTAATCAGGGGAGCACACGTTAGGAAAGCACTCGATAAGCGCCGAAAACAGGCACAGGAGCAGTTAACTGCCTGAATCTATTGGAATCACATCTCCATAATAAAAGGATCCTTCGTTGTGTATGGATCAGTTTCTAATCAACGGCCTAATCTCCGGTTTTACCTATGGTCTTATCGCCCTCTCTGTCAATCTCATCTACACTCCTACCCGATTTTTTCATTTCGCACACGGCGCCGTTTACGCTTGGGGTGCCTATTTCGGGTATCTCTCCGTGGTGACCCTGGAATTCCCGCTTTGGATGGCTTTGCCACTGGCGGTGTTGATGGCGACGGTATTGGGTGTAGGGTTAGAAGTGAGCATCTACCGCCCGTTGCGGCGACGTGGGACGACGCCGTTGGTACTATTATTGGCGTCGCTGGGACTGTACGTCGTCCTCCAGAATTTGATTTCAATGATGTTCGGGGATGCTACTCAGCACCTGAGTGCGATCGCCGTCGCGAAAGGGGTTGCGCTGTTTGGTGCCCGTGTCACGCCCATCCAACTCTGGACGGTGGGCGTGTCGGTTGTCGCTTTCGCGCTGGTTGCAGCGATGTTGCAGTTCACCAGTTTTGGGAAGATGATGCGGGCGGTCGCGAGCGACCCGGATCTGGCACGGGTGCGGGGGGTTGATACTGACATGGTTATCCTGGGAGCCTTCGCGCTCGGTTCAGCGCTAGCGGGACTGGCGGCAAACTTGGTCGCGCTGGATGTAGACATGACGCCGACGATGGGCCTTAATGCAATGATCACGGGCGTTGTCGCGATGATTGTCGGGGGCGTCGGCAGCGTCCCTGGAACATTGTTGGGCGGGCTTTTGCTGGGGTTAGCGCAACACCTGGGGGCGTGGACGCTGGGGACTCAATGGCAGGAGGCCATCGTCTTTTTGATACTCATTCTGTTCTTGCTTGTTAGGCCCCAGGGATTTCTGGGAATACCACTGCGAAAGGCAGGGGTATGAAGGCAGAGACCCAAAAGAAACATTCTTCCCGGATGAGTCAACACGAGAGTGCTACTACTGTGATGTTGGTAAACCCGTGTGGCTCTGCTCCAAGAAAAATACAAAAGGCTGAGCTAAGCCCACCGGATATAGAGGGCGAAATCCTCAATTTTCTCTGCTTGGCGAAGTGATGGTTCATGGAATACCTCCTTCACATCCTGGTCCTCGTCGGTATATATACTACCCTGTCGGTATCACTCGACCTCCTCGCCGGCTATACCGGGCTCCTCTCCATCGCACACGCCGCCTTCTACGGTTTGGGCGCTTATACCTCGGCGCTGCTCGCCGTTAATCTCGGCGCTCCATTTCTGGTTGGAGTATTGGCCGGCATGACCGTGGCAGCATTGGTATCATTTGTCGTCTCGTTGCCATCCCTGCGACTGCACGATGATTACTTCGTCATCGCCACCTTCGGCTCCCAGATGATCTTATTCAGCCTCTTCAACAATTGGATAGATTTGACCCGTGGCCCCCTCGGGATTCCGGGCATACCGCCACCCGTGATGTTTGGCTGGACCGTCCAATCCCATTTCGAATTCGTACTCCTGACAGCCGTACTTGCAGGTTTTACCTATCTCGTTGTCAGTAGCATCGCGACAAGCCCGTTCGGCCGCGTTCTGCGTGCAATCCGCGAGGATGAGGTCTTCGCCCAGGCGATGGGCAAAAACACTCTGTATTTCAAGGTTAGTGCCTTCGCGGTTAGCGCGGCACTCGCGGCCTCTGCGGGAAGTCTTTACGCACACTACATTACCTACATCGACCCGACGAGCTTCACAGTAATGGAGTCGATCCTAGTGATCTCGATGGTAATCATCGGTGGGGCGGGCAGCCGGTGGGGGCCAGTGATTGGAGCAGTAGTGCTGGTAACTTTACCGGAGGCGTTGCGTTTCCTGGGGCTTCCCATCGGGGTAGCCGCTAATTTGCGGCAGATCATCTATGGCATTCTACTGGTGCTTATGATGATGTTTCGGCCGCAAGGACTGGTAGGACGCTACGGCTTCGGGCGGTGAGCGGGAAACTATAAAGTGCTATTCATATTGGGTCCACATACAGATCACTCTAACGATGCGTTCTGGTCCAGCACTTGATAGACAAGCCGGTGCTGGACATTGATCCGGCAGGAATAGGCGCCTGCCAGGTCACCAACAAGTTTTTCATAGGGAGGCGAGTTCTGAAACGGATTCTTCCTAAGGATATTCAGTAATTCCTCGGCCTTGGGGCGATACCCGGCGGCGGCTAATTTCTTGGCGTCTTTTTGGGCCTGCCTAGTAAAGACGACCTGCATTTCACCAGTCGAGGGCCTTCGCGCATTTCTCGATGGGTGTATTCAACCCTCGCCAATCGACTCTCTCATGCCAGGAATGGACAATAGGTACACAGTCTCCTGGATCGCGCGCCAGTCT
>JAKEHO010000087.1 GCA_022614965.1 Gammaproteobacteria bacterium | reverse complement strand
TTTTTGTAAGGAATCTGGGCACGGTGGAAAAAGGCTCGATGCTGCGAATCGGCGCGGCGACAGAAGACGGCCGTCGGGAGACTGTGATCGGACTCGTCCAGATGCTGGCAGGCGCCAATGCCCGCGAAGTGGTGGAGCGCGTCAAAGCCGAAGCGGCAAAGATCCAGACCTCTCTTCCTCCAGGCGTCGCTATTCGACCTTTCTACGATCGGGCTCAATTTGTCGATCGCGTTCTGCGCACCGTGACCGTGAATCTCATGGAAGGTGGATTGTTGGTCATCGCCGTCCTTTTTGTCCTTCTGGGAAGCTTTCGAGGTGGCCTAGTGGTGGCACTGGCGATTCCGCTTTCGATGCTGTTTGCGTTCATCGGCATGTACTACCTCGGCATCTCGGGAAACCTGATGAGCCTGGGAGCAATTGACTTCGGGTTGATCGTCGATGGGTCGGTTGTAATGATGGAAAACATTCTGAGGAAGCGATCTGAGAATCCAGAGACACCCATTCTGGAACTCGCCCGGCAAGGTGGGCGCGAAGTGGCTCGCCCCGTGTTCTATGCCGTCTTAATTATCACTCTGGTTTACCTCCCCATCCTGGCGTTGACCGGAACTGAAGGTAAGCTGTTCCGCCCCATGGCGATTACGGTCATCTTCGCGTTGCTGGGGTCACTCATCGTTGCCATGACGGTGGTGCCAGTGTTGGCCTCCTTTCTGTTTAAAAAGAAGCCTCGAGGAGCAGCAAAGGATCATGAGACCTGGTTGGTTCGCCTCACTCGCAGACGCCACACCCGAGTTCTGCAGTGGACGATGGACCATCGCGGCGCTACGGCCTTACTGGCTCTCGCAGTGTTGGCCGTCACCCTATTTCTTGGCTGGAGACTTGGCACTGAGTTTGTGCCGGAACTGGATGAAGGTGACATTGTCATCAACGCACTTCGCTTGCCCAGTGTATCGATGTCTGAATCCGTTGCCTCTTCACTGATGATTGAGCGTGTCTTGAAGCAGTTTCCCGAGGTCGCGCTCGTGGTGTCACGGACCGGAAGTCCCGAGGTGGCTACGGACTTGATGGGCATTGAACTGTCGGACATCTTCATCACCTTGAAGCCTCGCAACCAATGGACCACCGCCAAGACGAAGGAAGAACTGATCGAGAAGATGGAAGATCGACTGGCGCATGAGATTCCCGGAGTCGGAATCAGCTTTACCCAGCCAATCGAAATGCGTTTCAACGAGTTGGTGGCGGGCGTCAGGTCCGATATCGGTGTCAAGGTGTTTGGCGACGATCTCGACGTCTTGAAATCGAAGGCTGATCAAGTTGTCCGTGTGCTGAGCTCGATTTCAGGCGCAGCCGACGTAAAGGCCGAGCAGGTTGCCGGACTGCCCATGGCACGAATCGTTGTCGATCGAAATGAAATCGCCCGGTACGGGATCAATGCCTCGGAGGTGCTCGACGCCGTGGAAGCCATTCGGGCCGGCCGGAACGTTGGCACCATCTATGAAGGCCGCAAGCGTTTCGATCTGGTGGCGAGATTTACTGATGCGGTTTCAAAAGATCTGGAGTCGTTATCACAAATTCCGGCTGGCGGAAGTAATGGCCAGCAGATCCCACTGGGACAACTGGCCAAGCTTGAGTATGCGACCGGACCAGCCCAGATCAGTCGTGAACAGATCCAACGCCGCATCGTCGTGGAGTCAAACGTCCGGGGGAGAGACTTGGGCGGATTCGTGCGGGAAGCGCGAGCCCGAGTGGGACGTGACGTGAAGCTCGATCCAGGCTATTACCTGGAATGGGGCGGGCAGTTTGAAAACCTGCAGCGGGCGTCCGCCCGCCTTATGCTCGTGGTTCCGCTGACGCTCGCCTTGATCTTCAGTCTGCTCTATTTTGCCTTCAAGTCGGCCAAGGTCGCTCTCATCATCTTCCTCAATATCCCTTTCGCAGCGACAGGCGGAGTTTTCGCGTTGGCACTGCGTGGCATGCCGTTCAGCATTTCTGCTGCGGTCGGCTTCATTGCGCTGTTCGGTGTGGCCGTATTGAATGGCGTCGTGTTGCTGAGCTATGTCCGGAGCATTCAGGAATCCGGCAAGCCGGCAGGTGAGGCCGCTTATGAAGGCGCGCAAGTCAGATACAGACCCGTGATGTTGACGGCGTTGGTTGCGAGCCTGGGATTCATCCCGATGGCTCTTTCCCACGGCATGGGCGCCGAAGTGCAAAGACCGCTCGCAACGGTTGTTATCGGAGGCTTGATAACTTCAACGGCACTGACGCTCCTGGTCCTGCCAACGGTCTATGCGTGGGTCTTCCGCGCCAGGGTCCCATCTGCGTTCAGTTGATTGCGTCGAGTTGCCACCGCGTGTCGGTCCTCTCCCCGTCTGCCCAACGTCTCCAAGCTCAGGGCGCAAAGCCCAGCATACAATCTGCGGGCGAAGCTGCAAAAACGGCGGGCTTTTCGTCGCCTGCAGCCGCGTTGGGCGGCTTGCAGTGGCCGCAAAAGCAACCACCTTTGACGCGGTTAGCATCCCGCGACTCCCTGCATGAGCGCTAAGATGATCGCGATGCTTTACATCGTGCGCGCGCCGGCGCCTGTTCACTGTCAGGCGGTTGATACATTCTCGCGCAAACTGAGTCCCTGAAGGAAGCTGCGCATCGCCTCTGCGACTTCGCGCGGCTTCTCCGTCGTCTAACGCGACACCCTGGGGCAATGCAAGCGAATGTGCTGCCTACTCCACCTTGGTGGCTATCCACCACGTCGTGCCTCCCGCATCCTTCACCCCGCCGCGTTTGTCTTCGTCTTCCTTCTTCACGGGTTCTTGCACCGATGCGGCACCC
>JAKEHO010000086.1 GCA_022614965.1 Gammaproteobacteria bacterium | reverse complement strand
TCCTATCGACAGCATCTGCCAAGCCGGTTATCAAGCGGTCTATGCCGGACAAAAGACCTACAATGGCGTTGCGATATTAAGCGGGCAAGCCGCCACCGACGTCATTACGGACCTCCCCGGATTGAAGGACTCGCAGCGCCGCCTGCTCGGCGCATCTTATGGTGATGTGAGGATCCTGGATCTCTACGTCCCCAATGGCTCGGAAGTAGGTTCGGACAAATACACCTATAAGCTCGAGTGGCTCTCCAAACTCCACGCGTTTGTCGAAAAGCTCCTGGTTGAGGAGCGCCGGCTGATCGTCCTCGGTGACTTTAATATCGCGCCCGAAGATCGGGATGTCCATGATCCAGCGGCATGGGAAGGCAGGGTACTGGTCAGCGAGCCCGAACGAAACCAATTTAAATGCCTGCTGGAGCTCGGATTAGTGGACTGTTTTCGCGCATTCGAGCAAGGTTCTGGGCACTTTTCCTGGTGGGACTACCGTGCCGCCGCCTACCGTCGCAATCACGGCTTGCGCATTGACCACATACTCGCCAGCAGCGAATTGGCAAGGCGGTGTATCACTTGCCGTATTGATAAGGCACCTCGAGCCATGGAACGACCATCGGACCATGTGCCGGTGGTGGCCGAATTTGCGCTATAGTGCCAACCGCAAATCTCGGCAGGTGAACGGGAGAAAATCGAACCCGGTTAAGCGGCTACGTCGCGCTTGCTCAGTTTGCTTGGTGATAGCAATTGCAATAGAATTTGTCCCTTCTATGTGAGACCTATTACGGCTTCGTCCTTAGAGCACGCCCCAAGGCAAAGGCCCGGGTCATGAAACCCAAGATTCATCCTGCGTACGATGAGATCACCGTAACCTGCAGTTGCGGAAATACATTTAAAACCAAGTCCACACTGGGCAAGGATTTGCACATCGACGTCTGCTCACTATGCCATCCCTTCTACACTGGCAAGCAGAAGCTTATGGACACCGCAGGACGCGTCGACAAATTCCGTCGCAAATACGGCATACAATAGCTGAGCGCTCTAATTCAGCAAACATACCAATAGACGCTGACGCTGAGCGCGTTGTCTTGCGTTTTACTGCATATGCCGTACTCATTTGCCTGGCACTCGCGGTTCACGCCGATCCATCGGATGTCATCACAGACCCGACCTGTACTTCCGATGTGTTTGATGACAAGGCAAAGGTTCACTTTGTGATAGATGGTGACACCGTGGTCCTCGCTGATGGCCGCCATGTAAGGCTGGTTGGCGTCAACACCTCAGAGCTCGGTTACGGTCACACCGCGTCCCAACCGTTCGCCGACACGGCCCGAACCACCCTCGAATCGCTCGTTACCAGCCAACCCCACGTGGGGATACGGTACGACGCAACACGGCATGATCGATACGGCCGCATGCTGGCGCATCTCTTCCTCGACGACGGCACCAATATCCAGGCGTGGTTGCTGCAACAAGGTCTCGGCACACGATTGACAATCCCGCCTAACCTGATGTACCTAGACTGCTACAGCACCGCGGAAACGCGCGCACGACATGCGGCGCGTGGCATCTGGGCGAACTCTGAGTACCGCCCAATCGCGGCGACGGAGCTGACAGCCGATCAAACCGGATTTCGGATCGTCACCGGCGACGTATTACGGATTGGAGAAAGTCGTTCGGCCATCTGGATCACTATTGCGCCGAAAGTGGCGCTTCGCATCCGACGTGACGACTTGATTTATTTTGATAACGTCGAATTTCAGAATCTTATGGGCAGACGGGTTGTTGCCCGCGGCTGGCTGTACACGAAAGGCAATGAGCTTCGCATGCGCATACGCCATCCGGCCAACCTGCAGATCGCCGAACCCTCCCTTCAGGTGCCTAGTTACAGAGAGGCCTATGATCGGCGGCACACCCCCGTCAACTGGTTTAGGTCGGATCGCCCGTGGGGGGCCTTCGGCAGTTTCTACCGATTGGCCCTTTACCCCGCTAAGAGGAGTCTAAGACAACGTCAATGCACCAAGAACGTTCGCAATTGAATGGGCGTTTGGCCAACGCAGGCTGGTAAAAGTTACGGCACATGCTTTAGCCTCTTTCTAACATAGCCACCTTAACCTATTGCCCCGCCTCACGTTCGAGCGTTATCCACATTTTCTGTGGATAACTCTGTGGAACATCGCCCCACAGCGTGCGTGAACCGGTGCTATCATTAGGATCATCACAAAATAGACAAAATTTAGGCAATCGTGATAACATGATACATATCATAATTTTGCATGTGCTAGTTTGGCAAACTTATAACTTCGCTAAGGACGATGGACCGGTTCCTGCGCGGCCCCGACCCTATTGTGCATAAAGCCGGCCTCCAAATGCCGCAGCTGTCGGCCCAAGGAACTTTTTCCACAGGCCCGATTCTAATAGAGTCCTAGTGAACCGAATCCCGCTCTTCCTCCCTTGAGCGGGAACCGAGCCCGGCATCCCCAGCCGGGCTATATACTAGCCCCGGTGTGCCCTCCCTCCCCCCTTTCAGACCGGGGCTTCTTTTTTGTGTTGTCCCCTCATGCCGCGCGCCCTCCGAAAAAGCCGTCGGGCTTTACCCAGTGGCAGCGTGGCAGGCCCCCAATAATGGAGAGCGTTGCACGGGGTGATATCCGATGCTACCGTGTCGCGGCGTTGGCGCTGCCTAGACTGCCTAAACGCAGGCTTGACGTCTGGCGAAGGGCAGCCCGACATCACAAAGTGCGACCATGAAGCCATTCCTCGCCATCACAGTGCTCTTCATCACAGTAGCCATGGGCCCCCTTGAGGCTCCCGGTGATCCGACTGCCGGCAAAACCAGGTCAGCCACCTGCGCCGCCTGCCACGGCGCGGACGGCAACAGTACCCATCCGGATTGGCCCAAGCTCGCAGGGCAAAGCGCACAATACCTCATGAAACAGCTCAGCGATTACAAGGCTGGCGCCCGTAGCGACCCCCTGATGAGTGCCCTGGCCGCTCCCCTCACTGACGCGGACATAGCCGATCTCGTGAATTTCTATGCTTTGCAAACGCGTACCGTGGGGTCCGCCACCCCCGCTCTGGTTGCCTCGGGTGAGAGGATCTATCGCGGCGGCAACCGGGGCACCGGCATTCCCGCCTGTATGGCCTGCCATGGGCCACGAGGCGCCGGCAATCCCACGGCGGCCGTCCCTGCATTAGGGGGGCAGCACGCTGCCTATACGGCAAAACAGCTGCGCGCCTTCAAATCGGGCGAGCGTGCAAACGACCCAAACAGCATGATGCGCATGATCGCCGAGAGGATGAGTGATGAGGAGATCGAGGCGGTCGCCGATTACATCAGCGGCCTGCATTAGGCCCGCCGGCGATACCCTTCGACGCGTTGGACTATCACGGAGCCGCCGCTTACCAGCACATAAGGCGAGATCGTGTCCTGCCTGTCGTGTTAGTGTTCGCGCATCGGCTCACGTCCCGTTAAACTGAAGCACGGCTGCGGCCGAAAATTCCAGCCCCTAGAAATGAGTGTCATTGTGCAAGTCCCATCCAAAAGCCCTCGTTCGCCAGCCAGTCTCATCCGTATATGGCTGCAATTCCTGGGCTCCATGAACTTGGCCATCACGCTCTTTGTCGGGATCGCGGTTGCCTCCATCATCGGGACGGTGCTACGCCAGAACGAGCCATACCAAGATTACATCATCAAGTTTGGCCCTTTTTGGCACGAGTTCTTCAACACACTGGGACTCTACGACGTCTATGCATCAGGCTGGTTCGTCTTTGCGCTCACTTTTCTCGTCATCTCGACCAGCGTGTGCATCATCCGCAATACACCGGTCATGATCCGCAATATCCGGGCGTTTGGAGAGAACATTCAGGAACGTTCCCTTGTGGTCCTTCCCAAGCACACAGAATGGACGGTAAACCGGCCACTTGCGAGCGTCCTTATCGGGGCAACTGAGGTGCTTAGCGCTCTAGGCTATCGGCTCCGCATTAAAGATCACGGTACGCACACCATCGTCGCGGCGATGAAGGGGGCCAGCAACCGTGCGGGTCATCTGCTCACCCATCTCGCCATCGTCACCATCTGTACTGGCGGGCTCCTAGACGGCAACTTGTCGCTGAAGCTCAAGGCCCTCACCGGCCATATCGCCATCGAGACACGCGATATCCCAGCCTCTCAAGTGCCCTCAGTCAGCCGTCTCCCACAGGACAACCCTTCATTTCGGGGCAATGTATCGATCCCCGAGGGCAGCGCCGCGGATGTCGCCTTTATCAACATCGCCAACGGTTACGTGGTACAGGACTTGCCATTTGTCGTAGAGGTAAAAGCGTTTCGGGTCGCGCACTATTTCAACGGTCAACCCAAATCGTTCGAAACCGATCTACTGATCCACGATCGGGGGCGGGATACGCCGTTGCGATATACCCTTGCGGTCAACCACCCGCTCACATACAAGGGGTACACCCTCTACCAAGCGAGCTTTGGGGACGGCGGCTCCAAGCTGCACCTCGAATCACGCCCCCTTAACGGTGACTCGAACGAGGACGCTGAATTGACGGGCGAAGTCAATGAGGTACTTAGCCTCAGCACACCGGGGGGCCCGCTCCGTCTGGAACTGACCGACTTCCGCCGTTTCAATGTTCAACCCATCCCCGATGGGGATGCTTCGGGAAAGAAGTTCAGGGATGTCGGCCCGAGTTTCACATACAAACTTCGCTGGCCCGATGGCGTCGCCAAAGAGTACGTTAACTATATGTACCCTATGACGGTGGATGGGCGGCAGTTTTACCTGAGTGGTGTGCGTTCCTCGCCCGCCGAAGAATTCGAATACTTGCACATCCCGGCCGATGCTGCAAACAAGCCCGACCGATTTCTCCGCTTTCAGGTGCTGCTACACGATGACAAACGACTTGCTAAGATAACAAAAGATACAACACGTCAGTCGCTCGCCACAGCACACATCGATGACACCAAACTTCAAGAAGAAATCAGCACTGCCATGATGCAGCTCGCGCAAATTTTTAGGGAAGGTGGCTACGACGCGTTGATTACATATGTCAACGCTCACGTACCGGAGAAGAACCGTTCCAGCGCGGCGGAAGCCTACCTTAAAGTGTTGGATCACGGACTCAGACAAATCTATGCAACTGTACTGATAGAGGAAGGGTTCCAAATGAGCGATGGCATCAGTGCAGAAGACGGGCAGTTCTTCGAGGACGCAGTAGACGCCCTATCGGCAACTCACAAATACGGATCACCTTTTTTTTTGCAGCTTAAGGACTTTGAACATCGGCAGGCGAGCGGTTTGATGATCACCCGTACCCCAGGGAAGAATCTGGTGTATTTCGGATTTTTCATGTTAATAACCGGCGTCTTTCTTCTATTCTACGTGCCCCATCAAAGGGTATGGGCACTCCTAGCAAATGTGGGAAACAGGACACGCATTCTCTTGGCCGGTACCCGAATGCGACACCAGCACGACTTCGCCTTAGAATTTGACCAAATGCAGCAAAGGCTCAAAGATAAGCTAAGCACATTCGGCTGATTGAATGCATTCCCGTGCCCATCGCTGCCTAGCTGCACGCATTTGTGCAACCAACCGCCAAGTTCGTTATCTAATGTACTTTTAATATATACGTAGCGGCAGAGAACAAGCGATGGCTGTGACGCGTGATCGTGTAGTCGATGACCTCAGACGGCAAGCGTTCCTTCGAGCCTTGGACGTCTTTGATTGGCTGTGGGCTGCTGTACTCGCCGGTGCACTGACCTACACCTATATCACCTACTGGGGGCTCATGGACACTTATGAAGTCGGCATCCTGGGCGCAGCCTCCCTGGTGCTGACCGTCATGGGGTGGAATTGGAAGCTGCTCCGGGCCTTAGTCATTGTCGTCGCCGCGTTGAGCCTTTGCAGCATCACCCTCTACGGCACGTCACTCACAAATGGCGAAGAGCGGTTCCTTCTGAAGTATCTCCTATCCAGCCAGTCCGCCACCCTATGGATGAGTTCGCTCTATGTCATGGCGACCTTGGTATATTTTGGGAGCTTCCTAACCAATTCAGATTTCGCCGGCAGGGTTGCAACAGCGATGACTTGGTCAGCGATTGCGATGGGGCTTGTTGGGTTAATGGTGCGTTGGCGTGAGTCCTATCTCATTAGCGTCGACATTGGCCATATTCCCATTAGCAATCTTTATGAGGTCTTTATCCTGTTCTGCATCATTACCTCACTCGTCTACCTCTACTATGAAGCAAAATTTCGAACACGTGCCATGGGCGGATTTGTTCTGCTTGTCGTAAGTTCGGCCGTTGCTTTTTTGCTGTGGTATACCTTTGATCGCGGCGCCAATGAGATCCAGCCTTTGGTGCCTGCTCTACAGAGTTATTGGATGAAGATCCATGTTCCCGCCAATTTTATCGGTTATGGCTGCTTCAGCCTGGCCGCCATGATTGGCGTCACTTACCTGCTGCGTACGCTAGGAGAAAAAGTCCGCCCAGATGGAATTATCGCAACGCGCCTTCCGCCACTCACGTTACTGGATGAGGTGATGTACAAGGCGATCGCGCTCGGTTTTGCCTTTTTCACCATTGCCACCATCCTCGGGTCTTTGTGGGCGGCCGAAGCATGGGGCGGATACTGGTCGTGGGATCCGAAAGAAACCTGGGCGCTCATCGTGTGGCTAAATTATGCCGCCTGGTTGCACATGCGCATTGCCAAGGGCTGGCGCGGAACGCCCATGGCCTGGTGGGCCGTAGTCGGTTTGTTTGTCACACTGTTTGCTTTTCTTGGCGTCAATATGTTTCTATCTGGGCTGCACTCTTACGGCGAGCTGTAGGCAGCGCCTGACACAATTCATACTCTCATAAGCGAGGCACTACCCGATGAAAAGAGTCATCGTGCTTTTATGCACCATTTGGCTCATACCCCTTGCAGGGGCAAGCTCGGCGACACCGCCCGAGCCGGAGGCAGGATCAAGCCATCTTTACAGCCGCATCGTTCCACCGCAACCGACGGATGCCGAAGGCAAAGTCGAAGTGATCGAAGTCTTCTGGTACGGCTGTACGCACTGCTACGACTTTGAACCATACCTCGATCAGTGGCTTGCCAGCAAACCGCCAGATGTTGAATTCAAGCGCATGCCCGCCCTCTTCAGAAATAGCTGGGTGGCTCATGCAAGGGCCTATTACACCGCCCTGCAACTCGGGGTACTGGACGAGATCCATGACCCGCTCTTTAACGCCATTCATCAAGACAAGCAGCGGCTCGACGACGAAGCGTCCCTGAGGGCGTTCTTTGTGAGCCACGGGGTGAGTGAGGAAGACTTCAACAAGGCCTACAATTCGTTCACGGTCGACAGCAATCTGAAGCAGGCCTTGATCATGAGCCAACGCTACGGTATCGAAGGGGTACCCTCCATGGTCGTGAACGGAAAATACCTCACGAGCGCCACTTTCACGGGCAGCTACCAAAAGCTGATCGAGGTCGTCGATGAGCTCATTGAACAGGAAAAAGTTACAGCGGCTGCGCCCTAGCTAATAGGGCCTCTGGACCCCGGAATAGAAAACCCCTTTGCAATAGTGCATGGCCGCCTATTCAAGAATTCAAATTAAATGATTAGATAGAACTGCGACGCGCACCCGTGTGTCGCCACCCTTCCTTTTGCTCGATTTGATCGATTGCGATCCTTGGTCATCGAAGTCCGAGCGCTGAGAAGAGGGCGAGTGTGGTCGCGTGGTGTCCTGCCCAAGGACCCCAGAGTATCAGTGAGGCCTTGGTGAGAAGCACCGCGCGGGTCGTCGGCAGTCAGATCGGATCTCGGCTTTCGAGGCAGATCATCCGCGGTGTGCTGGGTTCCCTTCTGGGTGGCCGGTGAGGGCGCCAAGGAGCTGCGGGCGGATCCCAAAACTTTCTAGGAAAAATTTGATTCGTACGCGCTAGGAGCAAGTCTGGCGCGCCCTAGAGGATTCGAACCTCTGACCTTTGGCTCCGGAGGCGCAGCGGTGATTTTTTCGCCTTTCTACAACTTCAAGACGGGTTGCGCGGCGTACGCGTTCGGGTGCACGGGTTGTGGCGTCGCCGCCGTCGTCGACCCGCAGGCCGAGGAAGGCGAGGGCTACATC
>JAKEHO010000085.1 GCA_022614965.1 Gammaproteobacteria bacterium | reverse complement strand
GGCGCAACACATAGCTCCCCTCGAGGTCGAAGCTCGCCGTGGTATCCTCCGCATTGGGAGTACCAAAAGTCGCCGTGCCGCCTGTTGGCCCGCTGACTTGGATCCAAGTCATCGTGGTCAAGGCGGGCGGGTTAGGCAGCCCGTCGTCGGTCACGGTCCCATCCAGCTGGACGCTGTTGTTTGGCAGAACAATGAACTTATCCGGCCCTGCAGACACGATCGGTGGCTGATTGCCCGTCGGAAGGGGCGGGGGATCACATACGTACACCCTGCCATCGTTTTCATTCGGGTCGCTGTCATTATCCACCCGTCTATCCGCGAGATAGAGCCGGTTGCCCGGGCCAACCGCTACACCGGCCAAGTTCTTAGCATTAAACGCCGCGATACCAATCGTCCGCACCAGCATACCTGCAAGGGTTAGCTCGTAGACGGTATCATTCGGGTCAGGGCCCACGATGTATAGATGACCAGAAGGGCCATATCCGATCCCGTCCGTGTTCCCGATGCCGGTAAATCCCGTATCAAAATGCGTGATTTGATCATCCCCGCCTCCAAGTACCCCGTTTGCTCCCAGCACAATCTTATAAATTTCATCATTTATCCCATCTGCGATCCAAACAGCCCCAGCTCCGTATGCGAGGCCTTCCGGATCCGTGGCACCGAACCCCGCGGCATCTGTTGTTGTGACGACATCATCGGGTGTACCATATAACCCATCCCCGTTCGGGTCGATCTCAAACACGTCATCCGTATTGTCATCCGAAATGAAAAGGTGCTGATTGCTGGGATTATAAGCAACCCCCACCGGTTCGTTTGAGAAGGACGGTGGGTTTGGGGGGAAGGTTGTCGTTTCCCAAGTATCGACCAGGGAGCCTACAGGCGTCGCCTCGAACATGTTGGCGCCCTGATAAAACGTTATTCCTTGCATCGTCTCGTCGACTTCACCATCGCTGATCATCAGGTTGCCGGTCGAGCTCAGGTACTCAGCCCCGGAGGGGTCAGGACTGGGCGGGCTCCACTGCGAAGTGTCGATGGTTTGCGCCACGGCGCATTCCACATCGGCCCCAAATACGTGACCGGAACCTGAAAAAAACAACAGTGAAGCAAGAGATGTAAATCCGAAAATATTGTTTTTCAATTCCATTATATAAACCTCTCGTCCGCAAAAGAACCGCACGGTTTCTACCATAAAAGAACCGCATGGTGTCATCAGCAGCAGCTAATATAATCAGCAGCTAATATATTTCTCTGTCCAAGAAGCGAGGAGAATTCGCTATGTCTAAGAACTTTAGTGTCACAAAAGCTCTGCAACAGCCTCGGTGCCGTTGTTCTCGTTGGGGCCGGAGTTTCGTCGTCGGCATCGTGATCCTTGTATATTTGTAAAAACGAAACCGCCCGCACATAGTGTTTTTATCTTGAAACTGATCATCCCGTAGCCTCCAATGCGGCGACGCCATGGAAACGCATTCCATAGCATCACTTTTTGTATGAATACGCCTGAGCATATCCGTAGTAACCGCCGTATCCATAGGGTTTTTGGGAGACCGGCATATCATTGAATACAACCCCTCGCACATTTACACCCCCTTGCTTCAGCCGTTTAATGCTTTGTTCTATTTCGCGCAGTGTATGTGCGCCAGCCTTAACTACCAGCAACGCCGCGCCCGCCCATCGGCCTGTAATGGCTGCGTCTGTCACCATGAGCACTGGTGGAGAGTCGATGATTACATAGTCATATAATGGCGAGACCTTCTCTAAGATCGACGCAAACCTTTCGTGTGATAGCAATTCAGACGGATTAGGCGGTATCGTGCCTGGACAGACGATATCTAGATCCTTAATATCCGTATTCCGGATCACCTGTTCTATGCGGGTGCCGTTTACGATGACATCCGACAATCCTTCCTTGCTCTCTATGCCAAGATACTTATCGATATGGCCTTTGCGCAAATCACCGTCGATCAATAACACGCGTTTGCCCGCACTTGCCAAAACCAGACTAAAATTGACACTCAGGAAGGATTTGCCGATCCCAGGGGTAGGCCCAGTAACCAAAATCACATTGTTTTTGGCGTTAAAAAGGACGAAATTGAGAGACGTGCGCAAGCTTCGGAGACTCTCAACGGCCGGATCGGCCGGTTCGGCAACGGCTAATACGGCCTGCTTTGCCCCCCCTTTCATCAGCTTGCACTGTTTTCTGCTGTGGGGCACCGTGGCATAGACGGGCAAGCCAAGCTTTTTTTCAATGATATCCGGATCTTGAATCGCAGCCCTTGCGGCCTTTCGTAGGAAAGCGACTCCAATCCCCAAGAACAGTCCTAACACCAAGGAAGCAGCGATTACTGGCGCCTCTTGGGGCCTTACAGGCTCATAGGGGGGTACTGCGCGATCGACGACGCGCACAGTGCCAAGAGGTGCGGCTTTGACGACTCTCAACTGCTCAATCCTGTTTCCCATGAAGGTATAAAGTTGGGCATACAGTTCTCGATCACGAGAGAGGCGTAACATTTGCTGCTGGGTATCAGGAAAAGTCTTGACCCTTCTCTCGAGCGCAGCGAGTTCCTTTTGCAAAGTGCCGATTTGGGCATCCACGACGATTATTGCCGAATGCTCGGGCCTAAATTTTTGTAGCAACTCCGTACGTCTGGTTCTTACCCCGGACAAATCAGTTTCGATAGCTACCATTCTCTCCAAAATGATTTCCGTTTCCTTCGCGAGATCGACGGCGCCTTGCTGCAGGCGATAACTATTGAGCGCTTCTTCGGCATTTTCCATCTGCTCCTTGAGCACCGGCAATTGTTTTTGCATGAATTCTAGGGAGTCGTTTACCTTGGAGGATTTTCTTTTGATCTCCTGTTGTATGAAGATGTCGACAATTCTATTGATGATATTCGTGATCTTATTTCTATCACTGCCCTCCAAGCTGATCTGCACCACACCCGATCCTGGCCCTTGCTCCACGACTGGCCCTCGCTCCTCAACTTTGAGAGATTCCCTTAGTTGATTAATCGCTTCGATCCGGGGGATCCTGGACAGCTCGAAACGTGTATCAGGTTGCGCTTCTATTTTGGATACAAGCAATCTATGCCGCGTGTCAACCGGGAGCCATTTGTGAACGGGCACGCCAGCCGTCCCCTCTGTGAGTACGTTTCCCTCTTGGTCGAGGAGTTGGTAATGATTATTGTTTTTTGCAACGAGCGTAAATACTGCACCAACATAATCTGCGGGAACACGCAAAGTTTCGACCTTTACTTTTTCGTCGCGGCCATTATGGCGAGCAACGGCGGCTCCTACGACGGGAAAGTAAACGGGCTCAGTAATGGTGTCCAGTTTTAGCTCGTCGACTACCTGTCCGAGTAATTTACGCGATTGGAGGATTTCGATTTCCTCCATTACCACCGTTTCTTCTTTGAAGCCCTCGGAAATATCGGCCAGGGCGACAACGCTCGATGCTGTCTTATTGATCTTCAGTAGGGCATCGACTCGATAAATTGGTTCAGCAATTACAAGATAGCCCACGCCGACTAGAAAGAGGAAAACAAGGGTCCCCGCAATGATCCACCGCGAGTCAGAAACGATTGCAAGGGCCTCACCAACGGTAAAGCTTGGCAAATACGAACTTGCGGGAGGCGCAAATTGGACGCCGCGTTCGTGCTTCAACTGCTCTATCTCTTGCCGCAGGTAGACCCATTGTTCTTGTTCACTTCGCAACCTGGGGTGTTCGTTAACCTCAAAAGATTTCTCTGGCCTGTCTCCGGGCTCTTTCTCCCGCACGAGAAGCGGATCTCGGACTTCTTCTATAGGCCGTGCCATAACCCGCACGAGGAGCGGATCTCGGACTTCTTCTATAGGTTCTATAGGCCGTGCCATAAACGATTTCTCACTGCGCGAGGGTTTTTCCGCAAGTGACCATCGCTCGTTTATTCAGCGCCAGTCACTCGACCCAGGTTTCTTATGATTTGCGACGTCGGCACGATCTGTTCAATCACGCGGTTCCAACGTGTCACCTCGGCTGTCTCCACATACACTACATCACGTGGCTTTAATCGGAACTGATCACCCAGTATCAGCGCATCAGGCGACTTCGCATCCAAGTAGTAAATCTCCGATTCATTTTCGTTGCCACGGATGACATAGACTTGTGTCGGGTCTGAAGTCACCGGGTCCACACCACCGGCATCGCCAATGGCTTCGGTCAAAGTTATACCTCGCTTGTGCATCACAATGGACGATGGATTAGCTACTTCCCCCATGACAAAAACCTTCTGCGTATTTCGGTCAGGGACATGCAATATGTCCCTATTCGTCAGTAAAATGTTCTGGCGCACATCGCCTTTGTCATACATGGCCAACAAATTGATATTCTGGGCTTTGCCATCGCGGGTAAGGGTAACATTGGCCAAGTCGGCGTCCGGCGTGAGATCCCCAGCAAGGCTGATGGCTTCGGCAACAGTTAGCGGCACGTCTGTTATCGGCTGTGGCCCGGGTTTGGAGACTTCACCGGAAACATAGGCCTTCTGGCTTCGGAAGGCGACCACTTTCACGTCCAGCTGCGGATCTTGGATGACTTGTGCAATCCCTTGCGTCAAGATGTTCCGAACTTCTGCAGTGGTTTTGCCGGCCACGTGGACCGTCCCTGCATACGGGAAAAAGATTGTGCCATCTTCCGCCACCAAATGCCCGGCCACCTCCGGGTCTCTGAACTGGCCAGCAGGGATCGTTAGTTCTGGATGATCCCACACGGTCACGGCCAAGACGTCACGGGGGCCGATATGGTATTGATATTCCTTGTCGTTCATATTTCCTGGCAAATTTGGCTTTGCCACCGCTCCGCTGGACTCGTTGATGCCCTGGGCGCGAATAGTATCAGGCGTGATGGGCGTGATCTTTACGCCAGGGACTCTCGGGGGAGTAGACATGTGCATCCCCGGCGCGATCACACACCCCATTAAAAACGACATTGAAACCACCACCACGACTTTTTTTATCATCCATATGGTCGTGGCGTTGGCAGAATCGGCATAGGATTCCCTTTGAATAAATCTACCGGAACATCCACATGTTCCTGTGTGTCCCGCGGTTATCCCCCAGAAGCTAGAATCTCCCGTAGGCAAATCCGCACCAGCAACGCCTTCACGTATGGCACGTAGGGGCTGTCCTTCGATACTTGGATCCTTACACATTACTTCTGCCGTAAAACGCCTCCGCCAGTACGCTTCATACGTCAATTTTGAATAAGCCCCCCCTTATATTTCCCCCTGTAACAAGAGCGTAATTAATCCTTAACAAACAGTAGGTAGGTGAACCCTGTAATAGTACGTAGGTGAACCCTGTACTTGGTGCGTAGGGATACCCCATTTAGCGACCGGGTTACACTGTTGTTAACGGCGACGTAAAGGCGCCGGATTCTGAGGTTTGGCGCATAACGTCCCCGAAATCGTTCATCGCGTTGTTCGCACGAATGACGTCTTTTTCAGTCAGATCCTGCCGCTGAGATTGATACGCCTGGGTAGTGCGAATGCCGTCGGACGATGAGGTAACGACGGCGATGTGATCGGTCGGCGCCACCGCATGCGTCAACACCATCGTCTCCGCTATCCTGATCCCGGACACTGAAAAAACGAAGGCCCGGGCATATTCCTAGATCCCGGGCCTTCTGCATGCAAGCGCGCCCAAAGGCGCGTCCGCGGTTGCTTTATGCCCGCGATGCACGGCGTTGTCCAGTCCTATGTGGATCGTGCAGGGCGGTGCGGGCCCGCGGTAGGTGTACAGGCGACGATGGATCGCACCGCTTCTAGGATTTCTTCTGCCGGGGCGCCTTTTGACACAAAATAATCGGCACCGTGTTGAAAAGCCGCCTCCCGATATTCAGATGCATCGTGAATGGTCAGGACAACGATTGGGAGCCCTGGATGCTCGGCTTTGATCTTTGCTGTGAGTTCCAGACCGTTTTCTTTGGGCAGCGAGATATCCATGAATAGCAGATCGAGTCCCTCGATCTGCTGGAGGGTTTCTTGACCGTTACTGGCCTCCCTGACTTCTATCCTCGGGAACTGCTCTCGCAGTAATCCGCCCATTGCGTGCCGAAACGCAACGTCGTCATCGACAATAAGGACCTTAGTCATAGCAGCCTGTATATCGACTTTTGAAGTCAGGCAAAGTGGATTCAAGAAAAACCGATCTCAACTAGCTTTTCATGGGGACAAGCCCCCATTTATTTGGGGGGATTATCCTTAGTCTTCATACCTTACTTGTCCTAGGAGGCAAAAAATATTACGTTATCATTACAAGACGGATCGGGGGGCGTCGGGTCAATTTTACAAAGAGGACTGCTATGGAAACCAAAAGAGCTCGACTTCTGCTTGCCGACGATCACCAGATCTTATGCGATGGGCTGCGGGTTTTGCTTTCCTCGGAGCCCGATATAGAGGTGGTAGGGCGGGTCGGAACCGGCTATGACGCCTTGCGTTGTGTCGGTAGCCTCAAGGCCGATATTGTTATGATGGACCTTTGTATGCCCCAGACGAATGGGGTAGAGGCCATCGCGAATATCAAGCGGCGGTTTCCAGAAACCAAGAGCATCGTTCTGACTTTCCACAAAGCGGAAGAATACGTTAGGGCGGCATTTGACGCAGGCGCCGTGGGCTATGTATTGAAAGACGACGGTCAGGATCAGCTGTTAGTAGCCCTACGCAGCGTCATGTCCGGAAAAACTTATCTAAGCGCGGGTGTGTGCCGAGAGGTGGTGACAGGTTATCTGAAAACGTTCAAAAACAACGGAGGTATCCGCAAGTCATGGGAGATTTTGAGCCACCGTGAGCGAGAGGTTATTAAGCTTATCGCAGAAGGATATCGGAACAGAGAGATCGCCGAGTACCTGTCGCTCAGTCCTAAGACGGTCGAAAAGCACAGGGCGACCGCCATGCAGAAGCTTAGGCTGCATAATATAGCCGGGATAACAGCGTACGCGATCGAAAACGGTTTAGCCGTTATACACCAGGATAACAGCGTACGCGATCGAAAACGGCTTAGCCGTTATACACCAGGATAACAGCGTACGCGATCGAAAACGGTTTAGCCGTGCGATAGCTTTCCGAGCTCGGCAAGCGGCCAAGAGACCTCAACGGTAGTTCCGAGGCCGATAGCGGAGGTAAGGTTGAACTCGCCTGCCCTGGACTCGGCACGTTCGCGCATGCTCGTGAGGCCAAAGCTAGTTTCGGGTTTCGCGCTTCCGATATCGAATCCCTGCCCATTGTCTTTAACGAGAAGCCGAACAGCGGTTTCTCTTTTCTCCAATGCTAAAGTCACCTGATCCGCGCTGGCATGCTTGGCGATGTTGTTAAAGGCTTCTTGAACGATCCGGTAAATAAGTACTTTTAGTTCTTGTGGTATTTCCCTCTCTTCAACCGCGTACCGCTTCGACACATTAACCTGCGGGTGGGCACTGTGGTATTTTCGACAAAACCAGTCCATGGTGCTCAAGATCCCCAGATCCTCCAACATCGCGGGTCTTAAGCCCATAGCGATGTCACGCAGTTCCCCAATCGCCTCCTGTATCCGCTGCGCTGTCGCGTCAAGGGACTGGAGCGTTTCTCCATGCACTTGCCTTTGATTCAACTTTTTGACTTCATTTTCTAAACTATATTTGATACCACTCAAACTCTGCCCGATCCCGTCATGTAACTCAGCGGCGATTCTTTTTCTTTCATCTTCTTGTGCCGTCATCAATCGGCTGACGAGCCCATCCTTCTCGAGTGACAGTTCCATGCCCGAAACGATGATCCGGTTTATTTGGCGGGCGCACTGGAAAAATGCCCCAATGAGCATTGCTAGCAGGATCGCCATCCAGGTGCCTGGCGCATTCGCCTGCATCAAGAAGCCCAACATGAGAGGGAGCAACATGGGCAACAGAAAATCGAGGTAGACAGGAAGGAACACGCATTTCCTCGCCAGTGCGTGCACCGCTATGCCCAACAACACGAAGGTGATCAGCAACTGATAGCTTGAGTCAAGGCTCAGCGTGCTAAACAGGCCCAGCGAACCCCATATCGCACCTGCATAGACTGATGCTAACGAATATGATGCCTGCCAGCGCCGTAAGCACCGCCTAGTCAGCGATGTTCTTTGGTATCTTCGTACTAACGCTGTGCGAGCCAATACACCTAAGCACACAGCGACGAACCAAATCGGGAGGAAAAGGGGAGGGGTGTGGGACCAAAGCATAGCGGCGATTGCGGAGGCCACTACAACATCGGCGACTATGCCTGCGCGCGCGCTCTTATATAAAAGATCCAACTGGTTTTCTGTGTGTCGATTCATGATCGCCGGCAAATCAGCCTCATTCCGCAGTTGGTTCTAGGCTGAACGGACCAGGGCAGAACGATAATGCGAATACCCTGTTTTAGCTGTGCGTCCCACGAACTATACTCGCAGTGACTGGAATCTGCGCTGTGAGATATTACAGCGCGCAAACGTTAAAATTAGCATTCCCTGTGAACACCCAGAGGGAGGGGGGTGCTCATCCAATCGAGATGAGCCAAGAATCAGGTACGTCGGCCATCGCCGGAAGATCAGCGGCGTGAGTGGGTGTAAGAGCGCACGGACGTTTGCGCACGTTGTCAGGGTAAGAGAGAGCCGCGGACCTCATCGGGCCAGACACCAGTATTGGCGCGGCTTGCCGGTCGCGAACCATGGGAGTTAGGATCAGGGAAAATCCCCGCCGATGCTGATTCTTTATGTTCATCCCCTATTCGCAAAAAAAGGTTCAATGCAAGGGCAACGATCTCTTGCTTCCAATGGTTCGTCTACTACGCGAAACGCCGTCCATCGCGCTTTCGGTCCGCACCCTCCTATACAGACCACTGACCCGGAGTCATGATTGCCCTACACTCCGAAGTCTTGACGATTAGCCATGTAAGGGCTTATGAAGCCAAGCTTTTCAAAAGATAAGGAAAGCTCAGACAAATTCCTACCCGCTGCGAAAATCGGTTACATGCCCAACACCAGGTTTCTCTCAAACCACTGCGACATAGGTCGCTTCTAATACCATTGTCTTAATCTGCGCTCTTACGCTTAGCATATCCTGATTTCAAAGGACTTTACTATTGAGGCTCACTGTAGACAGCCCTTTATGCAAGCGCGGCGACGACAATTGTCGCATGCTGGTCGTTTATATTTTCCTCAAATATCGCTTGTAACCGATTATTCCGTCTACCTTAGTCGTTCTAAAAGCTCATGGTGGCATGGTATTTGTCAAGTAACCCTAATACCATGTTTAGAATACTTATCGCAGACGATGACGCTGGTTTTCGGCAGGCACTTGGTGAGCTGTTGCAAACGCACTTCCCCAAGACAGAGCTCAGGGCGGCCAGTGACGGCCAACAGACGCTACAACTGCTCGATAGCGTCGATCTGCTTTTACTGGATATCTCGCTGCCTCAAGAAAGCGGTCTGGAACTCACAGCAAAGATCAAATCGGAGCATCCCGAGCTCGTAGTCAGCATCCTCACGATTCACGATTTACCCGAATATCGACAAGCGGCTCTTCAACACGGTGCCGATTACTTTGTGTCAAAAGGAGCCCCGGCAGAACAAATCCTGCAAGTCGTGCAATCCGCCATCGCTGGCAGGCAAGCACACGGTAACCCGAGGCGCTCTTTATCGGGTTGTTGAGGATTCTTTCACTCCCTTTTTTCCGTCAGAGCTATAGGCCCGCTTGATCGACTAAGGGTGGGCTCCAAGGAGAAGACCTTTAAAACGTCGCAAGCTCCGCCTCCCAGCCGAAATCATCCACCACCCG
>JAKEHO010000084.1 GCA_022614965.1 Gammaproteobacteria bacterium | reverse complement strand
CAACAAGACCGTGGTCTTGAATGTGACCACCAGCTTTGCCCCAAACAACCAGGTCACGGTCTCGGGATTGAAGTTCACGAGCTTCAGTGCGGCATCCGCCGCGGACAATCTGGAGCTCGTGGTGGCAGGCGCCGGTGGCGCGACCGCGGCAACCGATGATAAGACGATTCAGATCAATGCGGCAGGCGGGGTTTGTGCCGCGCCCGGGCAGGCTTGGTACGACAGCGCCTGGGCCTATCGCAAGGGCATCTCCATTGACAAAAACAAGGTCACGGCCACCCTCAGCAGCTTCCCGGTGCTCATCAATCTGGGTTCGGATGCGGACTTGGCAGCCGATGCGCAAGTGGACTTTGACGACATCCTGTTTACGGCTTCCGATGGCACGACGAAATTGAGCCATGAGATCGAGAAGTACAACGAAGCTACCGGAGAGCTCGTCGTCTGGGTGAAGGTCCCGAGCCTGTCATCGACGGTGGACACCGTGCTGTACCTGTACTACGGCAACGCGACGGTCGCGAGTCAGCAAGACCCGGCCAATGTCTGGGATGCTAACTACCAGGCCGTCTGGCACCTGAAGGAAGACCCCTCCGGGAGCGCCCCACAGATGAAAGACAGCACGAGCCCACCTCAGCATGGGACCTCTCAGGGGACGATGACTGCCTCCGATCAGGTGGCGGGCAAGATTGGTGGGTCGTTGGATCTTGATGGCACGGACGATCGGGTGAGTGTGGGAATGATCGTCGGGAATAGCACCGCCTTTACGGCCTCCGCATGGTTCAGGACCTCCGCAACCGCGATCGCAAAGATCTGGGCGGAGGGCAATAGCACAACCACCACCCCTGTCACGAATGTGCAGGTTAATGAACCTGCAGCCGGTGATGTGCGATTTAGTGTGCGAGATGATGCCAGCGCCGACGGAACTGTTACATTTAGCGGCGGCTCATACAACAACGGTTCCTGGCACCATGTCGTTGGGGTGCAACGAGCAAAGAATGATCGTGAGCTCTTTATTGACGGTGTCTCCAAAGGAACCAGTACGGTTAGCCTGGGAACGGTCACGCTGAATACGGGGAACATCGGTGCCAACGAACGAACAACGCTAAGCAACTACCTCAGCGGCCTGGTCGATGAAGTTCGCGTCTCCAACATCGCCCGATCGGCTGCTTGGGTTGCAACCGAATTTAAAAACCAGAACAATCCAGCGAACTTTTATTCGCTATGCAGCGAGGAGGTGGTACCCGTACCGGCGAGCCTCTCCTCGGCGGCGAACCAGACCTTTACAGTCGGCGATCCGGTCACCGCGATCAGTACCATCACGGTCACCGACGCGAGTCTGACCGCGACGATCACCGCAGCGAACGATCTCCGCATCCGGATCCCTTCGACCTTCAACATGATCTGGGATACCTCGGACACGAGTGCGCTGATCGGCGGTAACTCGGCAGCCAAGGTGTCCGGCACGGTCAGCTACGCTGACAGCCGGACGCTGGTGATCAATGTCACGAGCAACTTCGCGGCGGGTGGTCAGATCATGGTATCGGGCTTGAGCTTTATAAGCTTCACGGCGGCGTCTGCAGCCAACAACCTGACGCTCGATGTCGACAACAACGGCAGTGCGGATGCGAGCGACGCCAAGACGATTCAGATTAACGCGGCGCCCGTTACCTGCACCTGGTATGACCCCACTTGGAAATACCGTCAGCCGCTCACGATCCAAGGCAGCCAGGTCACCGCGAGTCTCTCGAACTTTGCGGTGCTTGTCAGCGTCACGAACGTTCTGTTGAAAGATACCGCCAACAGCGGACACGTCGGCAAGGCCAATGGCGGTGATATCCTCTTCACCACGAGCGACGGCACGACCAAGCTCGATCATGAGATTGAAAGTTACAACCCGGCGACAGGCACGCTCCTCGCCTGGGTCAAGGTGCCTTCGCTCTCTGCAAGTAGCAACACCTCGCTCTTTATGTACTATGGAAACGCGGCCGCCGCCGATCAGCAGAGCGTGTCCGGCACTTGGGATGGCTCCTACGAGATCATCTATCACCTGAACGGTAACTTCCTCGATTCCACCACCAAGGCCCGGCACGGCACGGACGTTGGCACGGCAGCGGCGACAGGGGTCGCAGGCAACGCGCGTCAGTTTGTCCGAAGCGAGAGCGATTACATCAACAGCAACTGGGCCCCGACCTTCACTGGCAACCTCACCGTCGAGGGCTGGTTCAAGGCGCTGGCTCAGGCCAGTACAGGCGATGTCTGGGGCGTTGAGGATCGCGGCGGCGGGGATAACTCCGAGATCCGCTTAGGCATTCGCGACGACGCCATCACAGATTTGGACGGCGCCAATAACGAAGCGCAATCCTATAACATCGAATTGCGTCCGGATTCAGGCGACATCATCAGCCAAACGGGCTTTCTTGCCACCAACGTCGATGATGGCAACTGGCATCACATCGCCTTGGTGCGAGAGGGCACGACTGGGCGTCTCTACTACGATGGCGGCGTGGTCACGCTCGTGGATAGCTCGGTTGCCGCCGGCACCAGCAGCTACCCTGTGACCTTGCTCGCGGGGGCCCAGTGGCAGACCGACACGACGGGCACGCGCAATCATTTCAACGGCGTTTTGGATGAGCTTCGCGTATCCACGGTGGCCCGAAGCGCCGGTTACTTTGCCACTCAACGCAACAACGTGAGTGCGCCTGGAAGCTTCGTGACCTTTGGGACGGAGGTGGAGCGTGGTGTCACCCTCTCCTCGGCATTGAGTCAGACTTTCGCCGTGGGTGATCCAGCGACCGCGATCAGCACTATCACTATCACGGATCAGTCAAGCGCGAACTCCTGCTACCAGTCGAGCATTACAGCAAGCAATGATCTCCGCATCCGGATCCCTTCGACCTTCAATATGACCTGGGACAGCGCGGATACGACCGCAACCATCGGCGGCGGCGCCGCAGCTAAGGTCTCCGGCACCGTGAGTTACGAGGACGGGAACAAAACCCTGGTGCTCGATGTGACGACAAACTTTGCCGCGGGTGATTCGATTACTGTTGCGGGCTTGAGCTTCAATAATTTCACCGCTGCATCGAACGCGGACAACCTGGAGCTCGAGGTTGGAAATGACAATGCCGTCGCGGCACTCGATGACAAGACCGTCACCGTGAAACTCGCAGCGAATTTCCGCTCGATCGGCATCAATTCGGGCATCCTTTATCAAATCGGCACGGCGACGATTAACGCGGGCGGAAGTACAGTCACCTTCGCTGGCGCAACGCTGCCGACCAACATTGGCCTTGGCGATAAGCTCGTCATCGGCGATATCCCTCCAAACATCACATTGAGAAATAAGACCAACACCTCGCCAACTTCGACGACCTTAAGCGTGGCTGGAACAAAGCCCACCGGCACGGTGCAAGGGGACCTTATGATCGCGACTGCGGTTCACGATGGAGGCAACACCAATGGCATTAGTGCGCCGGCCGGTTGGATCCGGCTTCAGCCCGCTGGCGCCCCGCCCTACGGTGCCGAAGATATGCGGACCCACACCTGGTACAAGGTCGCCGGGGCCAGCGAGCCCAGCACCTATACGTTCACCATGGGCGGTTCTACCCTGGCGCCCATGATCGTCCAGATCGCGAGCTTCTATAGCACCTCCGGCGTCAATGTGAACGGCTGGACGCTGCAGGATAGCTCCTACAATTACGAAGCCATCGCAGATACCGTCAGCGCGACGACTAGCGTGACCAGCACGACGTCGAGCCTCTTATTTGCCGCATTTTCAAATGACGGCAGTAGGACTGTGACGTCGGCACCGTCTGGCATGACCCTGCTCAACGCCGTCACGGACTCGACCACGACCCCGAGCCTTTCCCTTGCAAGCTACTATGAAAATGTGGCCACCCCAGCTGCCCAAACCCGGCAACTCACCTGGGCAGGTGCCACAGAGCAACTCGCTGCGGTGGCGGCCATCTTCAGCTGGACGGCGGCAACGAGCGCCGAGACCTTCTACATCCTCTCGCGGGACTCGGCTTCCCAGGTGAGGGTACAGGGAACCGCCGCGAGCGCGCATACGGGCGAGACCTACACCATCAAGCGCGCCTATAACACCTTCCAGACCTGGGAGGATGACCGTGATGGTGGATTGGTGGCGGAGAGCCGCAGCGAGGTCGGCGTCGCCTATAACGACGGCGCCTTCACCGCCGGAGCCGTTATTGATGGGAGCACTACCGATGCGTCGCACACCATGCGCCTGACCGTCGCGTCCGGGCACGGGCACACCGGCATCGCCGGAACAGGCGTGGTCCTTGATGGAGGGAATACCGATCAGGGCATCCGAGTTCAGGATAACTATACGGTGGTCGAAGGGTTTGAGTTTAAGCGGAATCGGGGTGGAGCAGATGCTTCGTCGATTGTCGTGCAAAACGCCACCAATGTCCTGCTCGATCGGCTACTGATCCGCGATTTCTATGATAACACTCAAACCGTATCTGGGATCCTGGCTCAAAGTAACTCCGGCTACACGGCGCGCAATTGCATCATCTACGATGGCGACAGAGCGGGGATCCGTAATAACGATATTACCGCGACTGGAATCGTGGAAAACTGCACGATCTACAATATGCGGGACACGACCGGGGTAGGAGTGCTGCAAAGTAGCGGAAGCCTGACGGTTAAGAACACCATTTCCGTGGGGAACACCTCGGCGGACTTCAATCTCAGCGGGACCATCAACTACTTCGGGTATAACATGTATTCGACAACGGCCAACTTCAATCCTGCGAGCTACCAGGGCAACAACCAGTCCCCGCCGGCGAATCTTCAGGATCTCTTCGTCGCAACCGCAAGCGGTTCGGAAGACCTGCATCTTGAGTCCTTCGGGCATAACGCCGTCGGTACCGGGCTAGACCTCTCGGGCATATTTACGATTGATATCGACATGCAGACGCGGGATTGCTTCTGGGAGATGGGCGCGGATGAGGCCGTTATCGCCTTCACCAATTTGGTTCACTTCGAGATCAGCCATGATGGCACCGGCATCAACTGCCAGGTTGAGCCCGTCACCATCACGGTTCACGACTGCAGGCACAACCCGTTGACAAGCTACACGGGGACCGTCAACCTCTCAATATCCACGGCCCACGGCGACTGGTCAAAGATCACGGCGAACGGGACGCTCAACAATGGAACCGTTAATGATGGGGCCGCGACCTATAAGTTCTCGGTTGCCGATTCCGGCGCGGTGGTGTTGGGGCTGAAGGATACCTATCCGGAGACCGTTGGAATCAACGTTGCCAGCGGGTCCGTTACCGAGGACGCTGGAGAAGATCCGCCGCTTACATTCTATGAGGCAGGCTTTAACTTCTTGGCGAATGCCGGCACAACGATCGGTACCCAGATCGCGGGCAAGTCGTCCAATGTTGCCCCCGGTGCCCAGACGCTGAAGCTCCAGGCCATTAGGACCGACACCGAGACCGGGGAATGCAAGGCTGCCTTGCAAGGCGTGAACCTCATCGGTCTCGCCATGCAGTGCAAGGACCCGAAAGACTGTACTGCGAGCAAGGTCACCATCGATGCGGGCGGCGGGCCAGTTGCGATCGCATCCAACAGCACCGGGTCCAGTCTGACCTTCACGCCTGTCGGCATGGACTTCGGCGATGCAACCCAGGATTCGGCGACCTATGTCTTGAGCTATCCCGATGCCGGCCAGATCCAGCTGCACGCCCAATACGCCATCCCGTTAGGCGATGGCTCAGCGTCTCCGAACCTCATGGAGGGCGGTAGCAACCAGTTTGTGGTGCGCCCATTCGGTTTCGACATCGACTTCAGCAATGACCGCGAATCCAATGGTACCGGCGGGACCTCCTATGCGGCGGATGCGAGCGGCAGCCTCTTCAAGAAGGCGGGCGAGGTCTTTGATACCACGGTCACGGCGGTCGTCTGGCAATCAGGCGATGACGTCAACGCAGACGGGCTGCCTGATAGCAATGCTAACCTCACGAACAACGCCGCGACGCCTAACTTTGGTCAAGAGAAGAAGCCAGCGACCGTGAAAATCACCCACACACTGGTCGCGCCCATTGGCCAGAACGTAGGCACTTTGCAAGGCGGTCAGAATGTATCCGGCTTTGCCAATGGTGCGCTGACCACGAAGTTGAGCTGGAACGAGGTCGGCATCATCTCGCTCGCGGGCAACCACACGAATTACTTAAAGCAAGGTGGCGTCAATATCACGGGAACCGTCGGTAATGTCGGGCGCTTCTACCCGGCGCGCGTCGATGTGACGGACAACAAGCCGATGCTCCGGAACGGCACGGGCACCTGGTCCTGCAATTTCACCTACATGGACCAGCCCTTTGGCTATCTGACACCCCCTGTCTTCACGGTCACGGCCAAGGACATCAGTGGCAACACCACCAGGAACTACGGCGGCCCCTTCTGGAAGTTTACAGGCTTGCTTGGAAATCGCGCGTATGCAAATACGGTGACGGCCGCAGCGGCTACCTTCAATGCGCCGAAAGACGGTACGGTGGTATTGGCAGGCACTAGCGACTATGACGGCCAGGGCACGTTGACGATCAATAACGAGACCTTTACCTACCAGCGGTCAACGGCACCTCAAGTGAAATTCAATGCGCGGGCGCTTTTGACACTCAACGCCAGTGACCTCACCGATAGCGACGGGGTTTGCCGCTCCACCAGCAACCGTACCTGCAACACCGGCGATGGGGATACTGGCGAGGGCTATGCCATCAGCAATATCACCGGCACGGAACTTCGCTTTGGCCGGCTGCTGGTTGAGAGCGCCTTTGGTTCAGGCTTGTATCCGCTGCCCGTGCCGCTGCGCACCGAGTACTACGACGGTGCGAATTTCGTGCCCCATACGGACGATAACTGTACCAAAATGACCAAACTTAATCTGATCCTGTCGAACGAGGATCAGGCAGCACAGACCGATGGCGACATCCTGGTGGATGCCGCGACGACCACAGCGGGCTTTGCCAACAACCCGTTCAGCCAGGGTGAGGCGGGCCTCTCCTTCAGTCCCCCAGGCCCGACGAACGGGGGCTATGTGGATGTCACCCCGGATCTGCCAGGCCTCGGCATGACCTGGTTGCGCTTTGACTGGGACAGTGATGGCAGCCATGATGATAATCCCGAGGCCCGCGTAAGCTTCGGCCTCTTCGAAGGCCCAGCGCAGTTCATCTATATCAGAGAGCCCTGGAATTAGGGCAGATTGTCCACCTCCCACGGTGAGAGGCCGTAACGGGCGGCGCTAACGCGGCTAGGTGCCCACCCCCCTCTTGCAGGCGAGGCGCTTCCAAGGCGGCCGATGGTCTTCTTCGTGCCACTGTCATTTCCCGATCCGGGCCTTAAAAAAGAGTCTATAATTTCCAAAAATAGCATTTATAGTAAGAAGTTAGTGTTGAAACCTTTAGCAATCTATTATAAGTTAGATTGAAAATGGGGCGCTCTGCGCTCGTGGCAAGGGCGCCTTAATAATGGAACCTACGGATAGCGGGGTGCGTTCCCTGTGCTTAATCGGCTTAAGCGAAAACCAAAAGGCCAGGCCATGGTTGCCGTATGTCCGTCGCCCGACGGGATCAGCGCCGTGCGCGTGCATCGGGGGACCGATCTACCCCCAAGCCTGGACCTTTGTGAATACAAGTCCGTGGAAAGTCTGGGGGAACAGGACGCCGTATTGAAGAAGCTCGTCATGACTCTCGGCCTAGACCGCTATCAGTGTACGAGTCTCATGGATCTGGGTACGTATAATCTTCTCCTTGTCGAGGCGCCGGATGTGCTGCCTTCGGAACTGCGGGCGGCGATCCGTTGGCGGATCAGGGACCTGATTGAGTTTCACTTCGATGATGCAGTGATCGACGTCTTTGAAGTGCCCGAGGTGGCTGAAGAGAGGCCGGCCTATGCGGGTAAGGCGAAGATGATGTACGCAGTGGCGGCCCGCATTGCCCTTGTCAAGCAACGTATCGATCAATTGGTCGGCGCGGGATTGAATCTCAATGTGGTCGATATCCCGGAACTCGCCATGCGCAACATCGCGGCTCTCCTTCCGGAGGATGTCGGGGGCGCAGCGCTGGTTTACTTGGGTCGGGAAAGTGGGCTCGTCACGCTGACCCGCCAGTCGAGGCTCTATCTCTCTAGACGAATCGAGGCGGGCAGTGACTCGGTATTGTACGCTTCAAAAGGGGATGCCCTGGACCCCGCCGTCCAGCAGTGGCTGGATGCCATCGTAATCGAATTGCGACGGTCACTGGAATATTACGAAAGCCATTTTTCACAGTCGCCCGTGTCGAATGTGGTGATTGCACCATTGGAGCGGCAGATCTCCGGTATGGAAGACTATCTTTCCGAACAGCTCGATGTGTCGGCCCGTATGCTGGACTTGAATGCCTTAATTGATAGTCCAAATCCCTTGAGTGCGCGGTTGCAGTTTCGCTGCCTGCTGGCCATCGGCGCGGCGTTGCGTGTTGATGAGGCGGGATTATGAAGCAGCAGATTAATCTCTATCAGCCTATATTTCGCACGGAGAAAAAGGTTTTTACGGCGCTTGCCATGGCGGAGATTTGTGGGATGGTGATTGTTGGACTCGCTGTCATGTACGGCTATGCGGCTTGGCAAGTGCATGGGCTTAAGAAAGAGGTTTCTAAGATCGAGGAACAACGTAATGTTGCGCTGAAGAAGATCGATAACTTGCATGAGCAATTCCCTGGCAGGGAGAAAAGCAAGCAGCTTGAGGATGAGATTCAAGAGCTCACTCAAGAGTTGATGGCACGCACACGGATCGCGGACATCCTCTCAGGAGGAGCATTGGGGAACACCAATGGATTTTCGGATTACCTGGAGGCCCTTGCAAGACGCCATGTTCAAGGAACATGGCTAACCGAGGTCAGTATCTCAAACGGCGGTCAAACAATCGGCATTGCAGGAAGCACACTCGTGCCGGATCTAGTCCCAATGTATCTACAACGACTCTCTGATGAGGAAGTCTTCAAAGGGTTGTCGTTTAATGTCATGCAGATGCAGCGCGCCTCGGACACCTCGTCTCAAGTGGATTTTACTGTGCGTACCGACGCCGCGAAGGAGTAGAGCGGTTAATGGCACGACTTAAGGAATTGATGATTTGGATCGATGCGCTCAGCTTCCGGGAACGTGGGCTAATTCTGCTGATACTATTATTTGCGCTTTATGGGCTGTGGGACACGCTCTTGATGCAGCCGCTCAATGTAAAACAGGAAAAGTTGACTAATCAAAATGAGCAAATCCATAAGGAAGTTCAGGGACTTCAGCTTCAGGCGCAGACTATCGTTGATACCCATGGTGTCGATCCCAATGCACTGAATCGCGCCAAGCTTGAAGAGCTGCAAAAGCAACTCGACACCGTTAAGGCAGAACTGAAACAGTCCACGGAGCACTTGATCTCCCCGCAGGATATGGCAAAGGTTTTGGAATCGGTGCTGAAGCAGAGCGGTGAATTAAACTTCGTGAAACTTGAGGGCCTTGGTGTGAAACCTCTTGTGAATGAAGGATCCGTAGTGGAGATCGTCGGTGCGGAGCAAGGCGAATCACTGTCGATTGATAAGGAAAAGTCGTTACCTGATAAACAAGGCCAATCACCGGACAAGGCGCTGCAGACGGCTTACATGCATGGGCTCCGGATGGAGTTCGAAGGCGGCTATTTGGATACCTTGGATTACCTGCGCAAACTTGAGGCACTGCCGTGGGCGTTTTTTTGGGATAGTGTCGATTTTAAGGTGGAAAAGTACCCTAAAGCCCTGGGCTCAATCACGGTGTATACATTGAGTCTTGATGCGAACTGGATAGGCGTATAAAGGTCGATGAAGATCCATGCCGCGCTGTTAACGCTTGCATTCATGAGCGGTCAGGCTGTCACCGCGCCGTTGGCGGATCCGACCCGCCCGCCGAGCTATTCTGGAGATGTACCACGTGAGGTGGTCACTGATGAGGGTGGAGAGGATGTCAGCTGGAACGTCACCGCGATCACCATCGCGCCTTCCGGGCGCCGGGCGATCGTCAATGGCCAGATGGTTACCCCCGGGGCTACGTTGGGTCCCGCGACCGTATTGGAAATATTGCCCACCTCTGTGGTGCTCGATCAGAGCGGTGAGCGCGTGACCGTCGATCTTGTGCAACAGGTCGTCAAAACCCCAGCGGGTAAAGCGGCCGCCGAAGGGAAGCGTTGATGGCACGCCTCGGCCACATGTTCATCCGATCGTTTTTGCTCATCAGCATCATCCTCTGCGCAAGTGCCTGCCAGATGTTTGCACCGCCTCGCTCTGGCCCATTGGATGAGTGGGAGGAACAAGTCTCGGGTGATCTGAAGGCAAAGCCCACCGAGGACGGCGTGCCAAGTGTTATCTCAGAAGCCTTGCTGCCTCCCATCGAGACAGAGTCGGCGGAGACACTGGCGATCGGCGATGAGCAGCGTTTTGATATTTCAGTCTCAGGCGCACCCGCCGAACAGTTCTTTATGAGCCTCGTTGAAGGCACTCCTTACAATATGGTGGTGCATCCGGAGGTTACCGGTGCGATATCGTTAAATCTCAAGAACGTGACCATTCCCGAGGTCATGGACGCGGTCAGGGACGTATATGGATTCCAGTTTGTGCGCACGCCCTACGGTTTTCAGGTGCTACCGGGGCAGTTGGGAACGCGGATCTATCAGGTCAATTTCCTCAATATCGAGCGTACCGGAACCTCATCGACCTTTGTCAGTTCCGGGTCGCTGACAACCGGAGGGGGTGCGGTTTCTGCATCCGTCGATGATGTGACCCCGACGCAGACCGGCCTTGGCGATGGTGGTGCCGGCCTCATTGGTACCTCAATTTCGACGCGCCAACCGCCGACGAGCTTCTGGGACGAGTTGAAAACCTCGATTGAGGCCATCGTCGGCGGCGGCGAGGGGCGAAGTGTCGTGATCAACCCCCAATCCGGTGTGGTGGTGGTGCGGGCCCTGCCAAATGAGTTGCGTGAGGTAGAGAGTTTCCTGCTTGCGACCCAGTTGATCGTGCAGCGCCAGGTGATCTTGGAGACGAAGATCCTTGAGGTGGCGCTGAACGACGAATTTCAGTCAGGTATCAACTGGGCGGCGGTCATCGGCAACGTCACCATCGGGCAAACCGGTGGCGGCACCGCGGTAGGCCCAAGCGGGACAGGGAGGAGCGATATCGCCGGCGAGACGGGGGATCTAGACCCCGGTAGTTTTACTCCCATCGCTAGCAACCTGGCATCTGCCTTTGGCGGCATCTTTACGCTCGCCGTTAATCGCGGTGATTTTAAGGCCTTCGTTGAGTTGCTTGAGCTGCAGGGCAATGTGCAGGTGCTCTCGAGCCCCCGTATCGCCACCTTGAACAATCAGAAGGCGGTGATTAAGGTCGGGAGAGACGAGTTTTTTGTCACCGATGTATCGACCACAACGATCACAGGCACCACCACGACCTCGACACCAAACATCGAACTGACGCCGTTCTTCTCAGGCGTCGCTCTCGATGTCACCCCACAAATCAGTGACGCTGGCGAGGTTACCCTGCATATCCACCCCTCCGTCACCCGAGTTCAAGACCAGCAGAAGACCATTGAGGTGGGCGGCTTCACGCAAGTGCTGCCGCTCGCGCTGAGTCAGGTGCGCGAGTCGGACAGCATCGTGCGGGCGCAATCCGGTCAGCTCGTCGTGATCGGTGGCCTGATGGAAGATGTGCAGAACGATGAAGATGCACAGACGCCGGGATTCGGCGACGTACCGATATTCGGGGCGTTGTTCCGCCAGCGCTCACGCACCTCGACGAAGACGGAACTGGTCATCTTGTTGCGGCCGATCATCGTCGAGGGCGGGCAGCAGTGGGCAGATGCCCTGCAACGTGCATCCCAATCCTTCCAGCATCTGAGGCAAGAGGTGGAAGATAGCGCGAAAATCAACCCCGAAGAGGATAGCGGCGCTTCGAAGTGATGTTGAGAGGCCCGGATCTGGAAATGGCGTGGGTTCTGATTAAGCTGATGGAGCACACTGAATCAGTGAGGTGCAGCTGTGTATCTTGAGCATTTCTCTTTGCGCGACTTTCCTTTCGCCCTCACGCCGGATACCAGTTATTTTATGAACCGTGCCGGTTATCAGGACGCACTCAACGTTTTGCTGGTTGCGCTGCGTAGCGGCGAAGGATTCGTAAAAGTCACCGGTGAAGTGGGCATCGGTAAGACTCTGCTGTGCCGCAAATTACTCAAAACATTGGGCGATGATTTTGTCAGCGCCTACATTTTCAATCCCTGCCTTGAACCCGCCTCGCTGTTGCTGGCACTCGCAGATGAGCTTGCCGTGACCTATGATGAAGGAATTAGCCAGCATACCTTAATTAAACGAATCGCCAAGGCGCTTTTGGATCACTACCGTGACAAGAAGCACGTTGTCTTATGCCTGGACGAGGTGCAGGCCATGCCGGTGGAGACGCTCGAGACATTGCGACTCTTAACAAATCTCGAAACGGAAAGACGTAAACTCCTGCAGGTCGTTTTGTTCGGTCAGCCAGAGCTCGATAGGCTCCTCGAACAACCATCGGTGCGCCAGCTTAGGCAACGGATAACGTTTTCGTACCGGTTATTGCCGTTGAACCGCGTTGCGCTCGTAGCTTACGTCCGCCACCGGCTCGCTGTTGCGGGTTATCGAGGAAAAGGCCTGTTTACCAAGCGCGCGCTACACCTGCTGTACTCCGGAAGCGAGGGGATCCCGAGACTTATTAATATACTTTGCCATAAGTCCATGATGCTCTCTTATGGCAAAGGGGACCTGATCGTCGACCGAAACCACATGCGCGTGGCATTAGAAGACACAGTTGAAGCACAGCGTATTGAAAGGCCTTGGTTTATTACTTGGTTGCCGACCTTTTCTCGTTGGCTTTACGGCTAACGCGGCCCGGTCGCACCCCTTAAGCTTGGGGGTTGTCTCTGCTTGAACCATTAGCGCCCTCGCGATGAGCCTCATTAATCAGGTGCTGAATGATCTGGATGGGCGTCAGGCCAGTCTGAAGGGGGTTGGCGGCACGCCCCTTACCGGTTTGCAGGCGGCTAATGGCGTTCGAACGCCCAATCGTTCATTCATGCGCGGCGTGGGGATCGTCGTGCTGGTACTGCTCGCTGGCCTCTTGGTGTGGTTATTAACCGGCCAAGGGATCCCCTTCCAGTGGCATGGGGCAGAGCCCGAGACATCCCTGCTGCCCCTTGATCAGTCGCCGAAGATCATTGTGACCCCGCAAGTGGCGCCTGCGGCTATTCTAGAGGCAGAAGCCCCCGTGGAGCCTACACTTGACTCAGCTGAGGTCGTGATGCCTGAGGCACAAGTTGGCTCCGATGGGGCTGAGGAGGGCGTTGGCCCCTTTGCCATGGATCTGGCCATCGCAACGCTCACGCCAGAGCCTGATTTGATGGGACAAGAGGGCGTGGCATCTACCGTGGCTACGGAGCGTGTCAAGATCAGTGACGTCAGCATTACCGAGCAAGACGGGCGAATTAGCATCGAAATGAAACTGAAAGGGCTGCCAGAATATAAAGTCTATACTCTCACAGCACCTAATCGAGCGGTGGTGGACGTCGTGAACGCGGAATTGACGAGCGGAGTGTCGGATGATTTCAGCAAAAATCTGCTGCTATCCGGCGTGCGTGTTCGCGAGTCCGATGGAAATATACTGAAGTTTGTCTTTGATCTGAATGAGGGAGTTCGTGTAGAACGTGCTGACTTGATGACGGATGCGGGAGATCCAAGGCTCGTGGTCGAGCTTGTCAATGAAACAACTGATACGTCCGCGGTATCAGCAAGGGAACCCCCCGCGAAACCGCGGCTGTCGGGTGATATCAGTGATTCGCGGGAGCCGACGCTCTTCCCAGGGGCCGTCGATAAAACCCTCCACAAAGTTGACCCTGTTGAGCGTTCGCAGGAATCCTACCGCGAAGCGCTTTCGCTGTATCGTCAAGGCCGCATGCTCGATGGCGAACAGCATTTGCGTCAGTCACTGGAACTCGATTCTCACAATGTAAAGGCGAGGATATTCCTAGCCTCTCAGTTTATCGGGCAGGGGAGACGCGGTGAAGCCATGGACCTCTTGGCCCAGGGTAATGCGCTCAAGCCAGAGGATCCACAACTTGCGAAATTCTACGCCCGCTTACTGGTTGCCCAAGGCGAGGTTGACAAGGCGCTTGCGGTGCTCGAGCAAGCGCAACCCGATGTGGCAGAAGATCCCGAATACCATGCGTTCATGGCAGCCCTGTTTCAGCGCCTAAACCGGCACCACGAGGCTGTCGCCACTTATCGCAAGGTCGTGGAGATACGGCCTGACAATGGGGCCTGGTGGACGGGACTGGCGATATCGCTGGAGGCTGTGGGCAACGACGATGACGCCATCGTGGCGTACAAGAAGGCCCTTCATGGGCGTGCAATGACGAGCGATTTGCAACGCTATGTGAATGATCGGATCGCGGTTCTTTCGAGAGAAGTGGGCTCATGACAGCGCAACGTAAAAAGTTACGCCTCGGTGATCTGCTGGTGGAGCACAAGGCGATATCGCAGGCGCAGCTTGATGCTGCACTTGCGGAGCAGAAAAAAAGCGGGCGAAAGCTCGGCAGGATCCTGATTGAGAGCGGCGCCATCGATGAGGAGACTCTGCTGAAGTATCTATCCAAGCAGCTACAGGTCCCCTTCGTCGATCTCCGGCATTACAAGTTCAGCCCAGAGATTATTCGCTTGATCCCCGAAGCTCACGCCAGGCGTTTTCGGGCAATTGCCCTTGAAGGCGCGCGTGGTGCTGGTCAGGACCAGGGCATCCTGGTTGGCATGGCCGATCCGACCAATATCTTTGGTTACGATGCGCTGTGTCAACTTCTCAAACGGCCTGTTCGACTCGCCCTGGTCCGCGAAAGGGAACTGCTTCGCACCATCGATATGGTCTACAGAAAGACCGCCGAGATCTCGGGACTTGCGGGCGAGCTACGTCAGGAGCTCGAGGCGGGGGATGTTGAGCTTGGAGAACTGGGGGCGGATGCCGATGTAGGCGACGCCCCGGTGACCAAGCTGTTTAATTCCCTGTTTGAGGACGCCGTCCAGGTCAAGGCTTCCGATATTCATATCGAGCCGGACGCGAAGGTGCTCCGCATACGGCAGCGTGTTGATGGCGTCTTGCAGGAGCATGTAATGAATGAGATCCGGATTGCCAATGCGCTGGTCTTGAAGATTAAGTTGATGGCAGGGCTCAATATCTCCGAGAAGCGATTACCACAAGACGGTCGGTTCAGTATGAACGTCAAGGGCAGAAATATCGACGTACGGCTCTCCACCATGCCCGTACAGTACGGGGAATCGGTCGTCATGCGGCTCTTGGATCAGACTGAGGGAGTGCTCGATCTGGATCAACTGGGCATGCCAAACGACATTAAGGTGCGCTTTGAACATGCGGTGCGGCGAAGCCATGGCATGATGCTTGTGACAGGCCCGACAGGTAGCGGCAAGACCACCACACTTTACGCAGCGCTCCAGCTCCTGAACACATCGGAAACTAAGATCATCACCGTCGAAGACCCGGTAGAGTACCGGCTACCGCGGATCAATCAGGTACAAGTGAATCCGGCTATCGGACTCACATTCGCGCGCGTATTGCGATCGTCCTTGCGCCAGGATCCCGATGTGGTGTTAGTGGGTGAGATGCGGGATGAGGAGACGGCAGAGATTGGGCTACGGGCAGCTATGACCGGCCATACGGTTCTTTCCACATTGCATACCAACGACGCCATCAGCACAGTCAATCGGCTCGTCGATATGGGTATCAAAACCTATCTGCTTGCTTCAGCGCTTAAGGCGATTCTCGCGCAGCGGCTGGTCCGACGTGTCTGTGAAAGCTGCGCACAGCCCGTAAAACTTGACGCCCGGCAACTCGCATGGTTGCGTGCAAGCGGGGTTGATGTTGACCAAGCATTGGCAGCCAAGTTTAGACGCGGCGCAGGCTGCGCCCATTGCAACAACACGGGCTATCTCGGGCGTATCGGTGTGTATGAAATGGTGGAGATTGACCAGGAGATGGCCACGATCCTTGGCCACGGTGACACAGCCGGGTTTGCCGCGCTTGCCAAGAAGGCGACCGGCTACCGCTCGCTTGATCAGATTGCGCTGCGGTATGCCATGAGCGGTATCACGACGATGGAGGACGTATTACGGGTATCTGCGGATCTAGAAGCGGCAGTCGACGAAGAGGCGATTCGCCAAGCGGAAGCTGTAGTTCTGCGTGCAGTAACCTGATGTAGTCGGATACCAAGGACATGAATCTAGCCGGCCGTTGGCTTGATTCAGGACAATTGATGATTTTCTAGCATCGATAAACCGGCATTAGGCTGAGCTACAAACAGCTGAACAACCCGCCGGCATGACGCGTTATTCGCACATCCTTCAAGACACCAAGGGGTTGGATCACCATGCCGATCTATCATTACAAAGGGCGTAGTCGACGGGGTGACTTAATCCAGGGCGATATTGATGCTGGCTCCAGCGATGCAGTGGCGACGCAGTTATTTAATACCGGTATCACGCCAATTGATATCGCCGAGAAAGTCCGACGGCAAGATAAGATCGGGAAAGCCATGGTGCGCCTGGGCAAGGCCCCCGACCTTACGGAACTTGCCTTGTTTAGCCGGCAAATGTACACGCTCCTGCGTTCAGGGGTGCCCATCACCAAGGCCATGGTCGGGCTCATCTCATCGACAGGTAACCAGAAACTGGTTGATACGCTAAAAGATATTCAGGCGAGCCTCGAATCAGGTCGGGACCTCTCGAGTGCTCTGGCGCGACATACCCAGTTATTCTCTACGCTGTATGTCAGTATGGTGCGTGTGGGCGAGAATACTGGACGCTTGGATGAGGCATTTCTTCGCATCGCTCAGTTCCTTGAATTTGAAAAGGACACACGTGACCGGATCAAGACGGCATTGCGTTATCCAATGTTTGTCATGATTGCGATTGCCATTGCGGTGAGTGTGATTAATGTCTTTGTCATCCCTGCCTTTGCCAAGGTGTTTGAGCGACAGAATGTGCCGTTACCTTGGCCGACGCGTGTTATCCTCGGTGCGTCCGATTTCACTGTGACGTATTGGCCCGTGATCCTCGTTGGGCTGGCGATACTCATCGTTGCGGCACAGCTGTACATAAAAACTGAGCAGGGCCGGTATAACTGGGATAAGTTCAAATTGACGATCCCGATAATCGGCAGCATCATCAAACGCGCTACGCTTGCACGTTTTGCCAGGTCATTTTCTATGGCGCTGGCCTCAGGGGTGCCGCTGGTCCAGGCGCTGACCGTCGTTGCCAAAGGCGTGGATAACGAATATGTCGGAGACCACATCCTTCGTATGCGAAACGGGATCGAGCGAGGAGAGACGTTAACCCGTACCGCGGCTGTTACCGATATGTTCACGCCGATGGTATTGCAAATGATTGCCGTAGGTGAGGAAACAGGTTCCGTGGACGAATTGTTGTCGGAAGTTGCCGGATTTTATGAGCGGGAGGTGGACTTAGAGATTAAGAATCTCAGTGCTGCCATTGAGCCGGTCTTGATCACGGCCATTGGTGTTATCGTATTGATTCTGGCACTGGGGGTATTCCTGCCCATGTGGGATCTGGCGAGCGTCAAGCTGGGTGGCGCCACTTAATAAAATGTCCCGCTGGCCACCGTGCGTAGCGTGATTAAGGGCTGGCTCACGGTGAGTCCACTCACGCTCAGCGCGTGCGATGGAGCAGAGGCAAGATTGAGCTGAATCTTACTATCTTCAGCCCGCATTACACTGGTTGCGCGTCAACGGCACGCCTTTCATCCTTATTCTTCTCGCCGCCATGATTGATGTTGCCCTCATGTGTCTTTTTATCTTTAGTGTTGTCACCTTGTTGGCAGGCGTCTTGATGTTTTTTGCGCCGGGCAGCATGGTGCGTGCGGGGAATGTCTTGAACCGATGGGTTTCATCCGAGCGGTGGCTGTCACCCTTGGAGGATCCCTGGCGGATCGAGCGCTATTTTTACCGTAAGCATGTGTTTGTGGGTGCCGTCATTGTCATAGCAGCCCTCTATACGCTGTTGATGCTGCTAATCAATTTCGAGGGCGTAGGCGTTGCCTCAAAATCCCTCGGCGTGCACGAAGACATCATTATGACCTGGCTTGTGGAGAGCGTCGTGATGTTTGTCATTCTGGGCAGCCTCTGCACGCTCATTGTCGGCATCATCGTCATTGTGCGGCCGAGCCTCCTTAAGGGTTTTGAGTCCTGGATGAATCGGTGGATTAGGACCGATAGCGTGCTTGACCCGTTAGATGCACCCCATGGGGAGCTGGATCGCCTCTTTTCCTCTCGACACCGCCTGGTGGGGCTGATAGTCATGGCGGGGAGCCTCTACGTGACAGCGACGCTTTTAGCCTTCCTGCGCTAGTCAGTCGATCAAAACTGTGACGCAATTCACAGATCACACGATCCTCAACGACCCCGTCGTGAGTGCGATTTCATTATTTTCTATTCTTCCAAGGTGTTCCCAGACTGTGACGGAGTTCGCAGATTGCGCGGTGAAAATCGGTTCCCATCGTTTTTAGTTGCGCGTTAAAAAAAGTCTGTGACCCGCTTCACAGATCGAATAATCAGATCAACCTAACACCTTGAATACACGGCAGTAGTCAACCATGATTACCCTTCCGGAGCCGGCTGCGGCAGGCTCCCACCCAGAGCCCTTGGCTCTATCATTCGTCTTAATTGGGCTGCGGCCCAAAGGAGAGTCGACATGAAACTTCAACAGCAGGGTTTTACCCTTATTGAATTGGTCGTTGTGATCACCATCTTGGGGATCCTAGCGGCCTTTGCACTCCCCCGTTTCGCAAATCTCGAGATCCAGGCCCGTCAGGCGACCGTGGATGGGCTCGCCGGCAGCGTTCGAAGTGCCTCTGCACTGGCGCATTCCTTACAGCTCGCAAGCGGAACATCGACGGGCGCTAGCGTCACGATGGAAGGCCAGGTGGTCACCATGGTGGAGCGTTACCCAACCGCTAATTTGGCCGGCATTCAAGCGTCATTGCAGGACATCACCGGGTTTACCGGGGCTGCTGTGGGTGCCCTCTGGCGATTTACGAAGGACGGGTCGACGACGCCCGCAAACTGCAGCGTAACCTATACCGCGGCCGCTGCGGGTGGATCACCCACCATTACGGTCGACAAGACTAACTGCTAGTCTTCTGCCTATCATTACGCGGTAGGCGAGCGGTCGGTGATACCGACCTAGCGCATCAGGGGCCGGCTTGCCGGCCCCTGCTTTTTCTAAATCACGTTCATCGGCGGCATTACCGCGTCTGAAGCGCGTTGCGAGCAATGCTTAAAGCCCGACTTCTGGCGACTGCGCTGCCCGTCGGCCTTGCGGGGGGCGCGATCATCACGGCCATTGTCCTTGCCGAAGCGGGGTTTGTCGGCGTTGCCCTCGCAACACCCCTGCAACTGATTCTGTTAGGCGTTGCGCTTTGTGCTTCCCATGAGCGCGGCGTGAGGCTTCCCTTGAACCCGGTAAGTGTCCCCTTGAGTCTGCTTTGGCTGTGGATGGGATTATCCGTGTTCTTGAGCCCCGTTCAGTACGTGAGCCTCATGGGTTTTTTCTTGGTGGGCAGCCTGCCACTGGCATTCTGGCTGTATACCTGGCTGCCGGACCCGGAGCGCTTCTGGCGAGGATTGGTCGCTGGACTCACCGCCCTTGCCCTGATGCTTGCATTGATTTCTATCTATCAGAGCCTCCTCGCGCATAGCCCCCCCAAGTCGCTCTTCGTTCAGCAGAATACCAATGCGGCCTTTTTAAATCTCGTCGCCGTACCCTTATCGGCGTATTTTCTGGTTAGGGCGCCGGTCGAACGTTTAACAAGTCGTGTCATCTTGTCAGCGCTCACCCTCTTTTGTTTGTACAGCGCTATCGCGATGACACTGAGTCGCGGTGGGTTGTTGGGGTTTTGGGCAGCGATTGCCGTATTGGTTCTCTCGGCGGTTCGGCGTGTCCCCGTGCGCTACCCTGCCATTGTCATGGTCTTGGCATTCGTCGCATTTGGCCTTGCCAACCTCCAAACAGGCGGGGTGCTGACGGATCGATTCGAAAGCGCCATGGGTTCGATGCAGGTTATGCTGGACCCTAATGATGCAGGCGATGCATCCATCCAGCAACGCTCCGTGATCTGGCATGCCTCGGCAGAGCTTCTTCGCGATGCCCCGTGGTACGGGCTCGGTCCATCGACGTTCGGTCTCGCCTATCCGGCCTATAGCCCTGTCGAAGATCTCAGTTCATTGCAGTACGTTCACAACGATTACTTACAGTTCTGGATAGAGCTGGGGTATCCGGGCGTGTTATTGCTGCTTTGGTTAGGGTTGTCTGTCGTTTGGATGTATCTCGCGGTACTTCGATCAAAGGATGTCGCCGACGAGAAGCGGATGGAGGTGACGGGTCTTTTTGCCGGCATGTTAGCTGTCGCTGCCCATAGCTTTTTCGATTACAATTTTTACATCCTCGCCATCCTGATTCCGCTGGGGTTCATGTTAGGTCGATTCGCTGCATTGGCGTGCGCCCCTGATGCAACGGTATGGTACGCCAGACCTTCGGTGATCTTGGGCAATAAGGCGTTCTACGCGTTGGTGGTCATTGCGTTGATGTTCCCGGTCAGCCTCTTGGCCTCCTATAGTGCGATGGAACATTTTTATGTAAAGGGAAAGGAAGCGCTGATTGCCGGCGATCTGGGCGCCGCAGAGCAATCATTGAATAGGGCTGAACAGTTATTCGATACCTCGGATATTCAATACGCACGGGCCCTCTTGTACATGGAGGCCATTCGTGCCTTGCCGCAGCGCAATGATGCAAGGCGTCAAGAGTTCTATGACATGGCGAGCGTCGCGTTGGAGCGCGCGAAGGTAATGAACCCCTTCGAGTCCAATGCTGAGTTCGGCCGCGCAATGCTCTATCAGGACAATCCAGAACTTTCTGGAGAAAAATGGGTTGAACGGGCGAACGAGGCCTATAAGACAACCCTTGCGATGGACCCGCGACACTATCCAGCGCGGCTCTCCTATGCCAGGTTGCTGGCAGCTCGGGGGGAGAAAACAGAGGCGTTACAGTTATTAGAGGCAGGGCTTGCTTACCGGTTTCCTAACGATCCGCAGATCCTTCCCTACGCACGCTATCTTGCACAGTTGCGACGCGAGCAGGGTGATGTCAAAGGCTCAGAGCGCATTGAACAGCAGGTTCGTGCGTGGGAAGAGTGGTGGCGAAACGCTGCCGCCAAGATGTATTTTTCAGCACATTGAACCGTGGGCTACCCCGTGCGTTGGTATACGACGTGTTTCAATGACTTCTACGGAGATTGATGGTACGGAGGTCCTGGTGGATCCGAAGGACACATCGAGGATAGGCCGCTTGGAGGAAGGGTACACGTTGGTTGAGCTCGTGCTTGTTGTCACTTTGATGGGGATCCTCGCGGCATTTACGATCCCGCGTTTTTTCAGCAAAGATGTTTTTGAAGAGCGCGGTTTTTTTGAAGAGTCACTTGCAGCGGTAAGGTACGCGCAGAAGCTGGCCATCGTATCAGGGTGTGACATTCATGTGAGATTTAACAGCACAGGCTATAGCGTGGGACAATGGGCTGTCTGCGTGCCTGCCAATCACACCAACCCAGTAACGGCAGTAGCGCGGCCAGGAGGCGGGCCATTCACCAACAGTGCGCCGGATAGCGTGACGGTAGGTAACAGGGCATTTTATTTCGACAAGATTGGTCGGCCTCGCCGTGACGATGCGAACGGAACGTTGATCGTGAATCCGACTGATCTCGTGATTACGATCGGCTCTCGGTTAATACAGGTAGAGCCCGAAACGGGTTTTACGCGCCTACCATGAAGCAAATTCGTGATCGACAATCCGGATTGACCTTGATCGAGTTGGTCGTCGCCATGGTGGTCATCGCCGTTGCCACCTCGACGATCATTTTACTGGTTAGCGACGTGACCCGTCGCAGTGCTGATCCGATGGTCCAGGAACAAGCCGATGCCATTGCCCAGTCTTACGTCGAAGAGATCTTGCTCCGGCCATTTTGCGATCCAAATGACTTCGCCTCTGCTGTTGATTGCCCGACGCTCTGCGTATCGAGTGGATGCACAAGCTGCTCAGGCAATACAACCAATGGGGTGACTATGGAGACTCGAAGCACCTATGATGATATCTGCGATTATGACGGCCTTACGAACACCGGAGCCGTGGATCAGAATAACAACTTGATTGCAGGTCTTGAGGCGTACTCAGTGACAGTCAACGTCCTCGATGATGCGACTGTTAGTTTGAATGGGCTTACCGGGAATGCAGGTCAGGCATTACTCGTCAATGTAGCCGTATCTCATCCGGCGCTGCCCGATACTGTGAGACTCTCAGGTTTCCGGGCTAACTACTGATGGATCGGCAGAACCTACGCGTCGCAGGCTTCACACTCATCGAGATGGTAGTGGTGATCATGATCAGCGCCATTCTCGCGGTGGTGGTTGGTATGAACATCTCGCGCCCAATCGAGAGTTTCTTTGATGTGACCCGCAGGGCTCAGCTGGTCGATATTGCGGAGACGGCATTACAGCGCATGACCCGTGAGGCGCGTCTTTCGCTCGCCAACAGTTTTCGAATTAATACCGGGGCAACGTGCACCACCGACATATCGACGCCCACAATGCTCTGTGGGCTTGAATTTCTACGCACGTTGGACGGCGGACGTTATCGAGCACAGCAAGACGGTGGTGGAGGCGGAATTGTGCTAAATTTTAACGTTAACCAACAAGACGCTACCTCATCTTTCGATGTTCTAGGTCAGTTGGACAACGTCGCAGATATTCAGCTTGGTTCGGGATCGGCAGACTGTATTAGCGGCGTAGCTGACTGCCTTGTGATCTTCAACACGGGCCAGCCGGCAACCGTGGCGGATGCGATTGCTGCAGGTATCAGCACGAATGCATATCTTGCCGCATCGACTCTATACGATGGCAATATTGCGACGATTTCCTCCGCCTCGACGACCTCGCTTGGATTTGATAATAGCGACATTGGGACTTGGAACTTTGGTTTTAGCTCGCCGCAGCAACGTTTCGTTGTGGTGGACACGCCCATAAGTTTCATATGTGATCCGGGCAATGGCACTATCACGCGTCGCTCGGACTATCCGATAACCGCCGTGCAGAGTACCTCACCGGGTGGCACATCCTCGCTGGTAGCCAATCATGTGACAGCTTGCACGTTTACCTATGACGCCGGCGCACCCACTCGATCCGCATTGGTTACCATCGCGATTACGGTTAGCGAAGAGGGCGAGGGTGTGCGATTGTTGCAGCAGATCCACGTACCGAACGCGCCATGATGATCAATCGATCCGCTCAAAAAGGCTTTTCCGTGGTCGCCGCGCTCTTCCTCATTGTTGTATTAGCGGCGCTTGGCGCCTTTATGGTGACAATAAGCAGCACGCAGCAATACACGGCAACCTTCTCGATTGAAGGAACACGCGGTTTCTTCGCTGCAGAGAGCGGCCTGGAGTGGGCGGTAAAGACGGCCCTCGACACCCCAGCTGCGCTGAACTGTGGGGGCGCTGGGCCAACCTTTACCCTCTCAGGCGGCACAACCAATGGTTTCAATATCAATGTCACCTGCGCGGTGACCGCTGTGACGGAGGGCGCAGCCGCTTATTCAGTTTATGCACTTACGGTGACGGCGGCCAGAGGTATTACTGGGTCAGCGGACTATACAAGCCGCACAATCAGGGCGAATGTCACCGACGCGCCCTAGGAGCTGCGATGCGCAGCCCGCTGCAATCACACAAAGTGTCGTCGCTGCAATAATGGTTCTTCGTTTAGGTCTATAAAATTCCAGCACATCGCACGGGCTCTGCCGGATGAGGAGATAGATGGCGACAGAGGTTGCGCGTGAAGCTGCAACGTCCGTTCCGGCGAATAGTGGGTGCTCGACAGCGGGCGAACGCGCAAATGCCGTGTCTCCCCTTTATTTGAGCCGCCATCTATTAGGACGCGTATAATGAAATGCAGCTTAGGGGCGTGTTTCTCCGTTTCAAGCAGACCATCATGAACAGCCAGTCGATTGCGCTCGGTACAAACGAAAGAGCGATGCTAAGCGTCAATTTCTGCGGCCTTCATTTCAGTACCCCGCTGGTCCTTCTTTCCGGTTGTGTTGGCTTTGGCGAGGAATATACGCGCGTTGTTGGGTTCTCCAATCGCGATGCGGGTGCGGTATGTCTGAAGGGAACCACGGAGAAGCCGCGCTTGGGGAACGAACCGCACCGCATTGCCGAGACCCCGTCTGGTATGTTGAATGCCATTGGTCTGCAAAACCCCGGCGCTCGCAAGGTGATAGACGAACTGCTTCCACAATTGGATTTTAGCGAGACCTGTTTTATCGCGAATGTCTCCGGCGCAACAATCGAGGAATATGCGGAGGTCACGCGTCTTTTTGATGATTCACCCATCCATGCCATAGAGATCAACATTTCTTGTCCCAATGTCAAAGAGGGCGGGGTCGCATTCGGCAATGACCCTGACATGTCCGCACGCGTGGTGGAGGCGTGTCGGGCCGCCACCAGTAAGCCGCTGATCACCAAGCTATCGCCGAATCAGACAGATATCGCTGAGAATGCCCGTCGCTGTGTCGATGCGGGGTCGGATGGACTCGCGGTGATCAATACGTTGATGGGAATGGCGGTTGATATCGAAACCCGCAGACCCGTTATTGGTAATAATCAGGGCGGGCTGTCCGGGCCCGCGATCAAGCCCATCGCCTTACTTAAAGTACACGAGGTATATAACGTTTGTAAGCACCACGGTGTCCCGATCATTGGTCAAGGAGGGATCACCACCGCAGAAGATGCGCTGGAATTTATTATTGCTGGCGCAAGTGCCGTCGGAGTGGGTACGGCTCTGTTCTACGATCCGCTGGTATGCCCGAAGATCAACAGGGGGATCGTCGAATATCTCAAACGTCATCGTATTTCCAACCTAGGCGAGTTGACGGGCACGCTCGTGCTCAACGCACCCGCGACAGAGATCTGCACGGGGTAGCGAACGGTGCAGGGACGCCCGTTGCAGAGCAGGTCAACGGATGCGATGGGCCCTAATCCTCGAACGTCATTTCGCCTGATTCGTTAGGCGTCGGGCAAACACCTTCATCTCCTTAGCCGCCTGGATGTCACCTTGCTGTTCCGCAACTTCGATCCCGGCCTTATACGCGGCCAGGGCGTCATCAACCTGCCCGGCACGGCTGAGCGCCTTACCCAAGATTTTCCAAGCGGCAGAGTATTTGGGACTGAGCGTGACCGCCTGTCTAAGGTGCGCAATCGCCACCTTATCATCACCTTGCTTGAGGTAGGCGTTACCCAGACTGAGACGTAGCACCGCACTGTCCTGGCCCCTGGCCAGCATTGCCTCCAGGTTGTCGATGAAGGTCATCGTCTCCGGGTGAGCCTGGCCCTTTCCAGGCCTTTCAAAGGGCTGCCTGTTGCGCAGCGCCCAATCGCAGTTCGGGCGCCCCGGTCATTTCCGCCAAAATTCCGGTGTCATGAGCACCAGCCGCGTGAAGATCTCGAGGCGTCCCAACACCATTGCAAACATCAAGATCCATTTCGCCGCGTTGCTGATCTCCCATCGTTCGCGCTGACATCACCTTGACCCGGTCCCAGATTATTTATTCAGGCGGCCATCGTGGGAAAGCCCTCACCTGATCAGTTCCCTCGCCATCAGTAAAAGGAGCATGAGGGTGAAGGCAAACATGTAGGCGGCGAAAACCCCCAGGCGGCATCCACAATGCCCTCCAGCAAAGACCTGCCCCCGATCTTGATCGGAATAATGGCATTGGGATCTATCAAGCGTTCTAGCTCGCGTAGCTCCTGTTTAAAAAGCAGCAACACGCGAACGATCTTGACACCCCCGCCCGTCGAACCCGCACAGCCGCCGCCAAAGCTCAAAATAGCCACATCACGATGTTTGTTTTGGCAGTAAGAATAGGCTTCGATGGGATGTTTGCTAAAAGGTCGACAAGCTAAAAATTGATGCGCTCCACATGTACATTTCTCGGGTACATTTGCCGCACTATTCTCGTTCATCGGTTTCTGTCATTGTCTTTTGTTCTCGCCTATCGCTTTTACGTCAATTCCTAATAATCGGAGTTTCCGGTAAAGATGGGTCCGTTCCACGTTAATCTTGCTCGCTACTTTACTTACACTGCCGCCGGCTTCCCTCAGTTGATATTTCAAATAGGCTCTTTCGAACTGCTCCCGTGCTTCTCGCAAGGGCAGATTGAAACCCGGCAAGGTGTCATAGGTCGCCAAGCGCGGCGGCATACCAAGGGCTCCTTCAAGTTCATCGATGCCGATGTCTCCTCCGTTCCCAAGGATCAGCAGACGCTGCACCAAGTTTTTAAGTTCCCTTACGTTACCTGGCCATGAGTAACTGCGGAGCCGGTTCTGTGCAGCTACAGTGAAGCGGCGGTAGGGTAGCCCTTCTTGTGCGGCAAAGTTGTTGACATAGAAATCCAGCAGCTCCGGTACGTCTTCATAGTGCTCCCTGAGGGGAGGGACACGAATCGGTACCACGTTGAGATGGTAATAAAGATCTTCGCGAAATCGGCCTGCGCGCACTTCGTCATCGAGATTACAGCTGGCTGCAGCGACGATCCGGACATCGGTAGCCACAGGCTCAAGTCCGCCGACGCGCGAGAATGCATGATGGTTGATGACGCCGAGGAATCTTGCCTGCAGGTTAAGGTCTATATCTGCGATCTCCTTGACAAACAAGGTTCCGGCATGTGCTTGCTCAAGGTAGCCAAAGTGTACCTTCCCATCCTTTTCACCGCCGAAGAGCTCGGTGGCCGCGTTTCCCCCGCCTAATCCGGCGACACCGACCGCAATAAACGGAGCCTCACTGCGATTACTATTGGCATGTAGGTAGCGTGCGACAAGTTCTTTGCCGCTGCCGGATTCGCCTGTGATCAGCACCGACGTGTTGTGGTGTGCGATCCGCTTGACCTGCTCACGTAATCTCTGTGTGGAAACGCTTTTGCCAATCGGCTCGCTAATGGGTTGTGCATGATGGCGCAGCCTGATGTTTTCACGTTGCAGCGAGGTCGCTTCCAACGCGCGTCTTACCGTGAGGAGCAGTTTTGCAAGCGACAGGGGTTTCTCGATAAAGTCATATGCGCCGAGTCGGGTTGCTTCTACCGCCGTCTCAACGCTGCCATGGCCCGACATCATGATGACTGGAATGTCCAGGCCCCCATCCTCGGTCCATTCTTTGAGGAGCGTGATCCCGTCTACATCTGGCATCCAAATGTCCAGGAGGACCAAGTCTGGCCGACGTGTCCGCCACGCATGCCGGCATTGTTCACCGTTCTCGGCGACGCTCACTGCGAAACCCTCATCTTCCAGGATTTCTTTGACGAGACTGCGGATATCAGGCTCGTCATCGACAACAAGGATGTAATCAGGGCTCATACGGCGTCCTTCCGAACCTGGGGTGCGTCGGCGATGCCGGCCTCCGTTGTCACTAGCAATCGAATGATGGCACATGCGCCGGGGCCAGGTCGATTGTTTTCGAGCCATACTACACCACCATGCTCCTCCACGATCTTCTTGACGATCGCAAGGCCTAGTCCAGTCCCCTTGGTTTTAGTAGTGACGTAAGGCTCAAAGATTTGGTCCAGTATCTTGCTCGGGATCCCGGGTCCTCGGTCTTGAACGCGGAGTTCGACGAACCGAAGGCTAGCTTCTTGCGAGCAGCGGGTGCTGATTGTTAGTTGAGGGGGTGATTCTGGGTCGCTTGCTTCGAGCGCATTATTGAGCAGATTATTGAGTACCTGTCGTAGACGCCCAGCATCGGCCTTGATGAGGGGCATATCTCTTTCCAAGTGCACTTGCAACTTTGCTGCGGGATCAACGTTGCCGTAAAGGTCCAGCACCTCTTTAATCAGGCGGTTAAGATCAAGAGGTTCCGGCCTGATTTGTGGGGTCCGGGCGTATTCAGAGAACGTATTGACCATGTCCTGCATAGTCTCGACCTGTTGCACGATGGTGTGGGTAAGACGGTCAAGCACTTCGGAATCCTCCGGGTCCATGGTGTCAAGATACTTATGACGGAGCCGCTCCGCGGCTAATTGGATTGGCGTCAAAGGATTTTTGATCTCATGCGCTAGCCGCTGTGCCATCTGGCTCCAGGCAGCATCCCGCTGACCTTGTATCAATGCAGTGATGTCGTCAAAGACAATAACGTGGCCTGTGCGCCCCTGCGTGTAGCCTGGTAAAGAAGTGCCACTGCACATCAGGATCTGGCGTCCACTGATGCCGAACAAGCTGACCTGTTCGCGCCAGTCGGCCGCTGACGCGTCAAGATGCGGCTCGATTGCGTCTCTGAATTGCTGAAGGTAAGGATGCTGTGCGCAAATCTCCGAAAGGGTGTGGCCAAGCAAAGAATTGACAGGAAGCCCCAGGATGTGGCTGGCACTCATGTTCGCAGTGCGAAGGTACTTTTTTTGATCCAACGCCATGACCCCAGATGACAGCCGGCCAAGTACGACCTCAAGATAGGCACGTTGCGCTTCGGCTTTTTCTTGGCTTTGCGTTGCTTCATCGCGCGCGTGGGCAATCTTGCGGGTCATCTCGTTAAATGATTTAACCAGGAATCCCATTTCATCACTGCTTGGCACCGGCAGTTGGGTGCTGTAATCGCCCTCTGCCACCGCCTTCGTGCCTTCAACCAAATCTCGGATCGGCGCGGCCAGTCGGCGCGCGGAATAGAACGCCGCCCACACCGCGCTGAAGATGCTGAACAGTAGAACCAGTGTAAGCGTCATGGCAAAACTGATCTTAAGCTGTTCCCGAAGGTAGGCGAGTTCCTTGTACTTGATATAGGATAACTGTACGTTATCAGCCAGTTCGCTCATTCGCTCCGGTACGGGAAACAACGCCTGTAAGACCCTTGGCTCAGTGTCCATGCCTTGCTCAGGCACGTTGACGACGACGCGAATGTGCAACCCAGAGTCACGAATGCTATCAAGACCAATATAACTTGTTCCCTGACGCACTTGCAGCAAGATGGTCTCACTTGGAGTGTTGGGAACAAATTTGGTTGAGTCGCTAATGCTGGAGGCAATAATCCCGCCCTTGCGGCTGAACAAAGTCACCTCTTCCGCGCCAATTCGATCCCGGATCTCGTTAGCACGGATCGCGGCGTTGGCGTCTGAAACGGCAGTGAACTCTACAGCCACGTGCTCGGCTTCTTTGAGCAATTCGCGCCTGCGCACATCCAACGCCTTTCGGCTGAGTTCCAATGAATCACCTAGGGCCTGCTCGATGCGTACGTCAAACCAGCTATCGATCCCGCGACGCAGAAAGTCCAGCGAGAAATAATAGACAACTAAAACAGGCGTTACGGCGAGCACTGTGAACATCATCACCATCCGCACGGTCATTCGCGACCCGGGTCGGCGATCGCGAAACTGCCGAATCAGTCCGTGGATGTTAACGCTAATTAGCGCGACCAGGCCCAGCAAGCCCAACGTATTGAACAGTAAAAGGAATGAATAAAGGCCTGCGAATCTGGCGGAGTTCTGTGCTGCATCGCTCATCATAATGAGTGAGCCGAGCAGCAACAGGAACAACATGAAGGCCGAAAAGAGAATGGCGTTGCTACGCTGTTTCATGGTGTTATCGTCCACTCATACCACGGACTCGACAGGCGCCAGGTCGATGACACGTACGCCGTAGGTCGCATCGGTGGGGGCAACGCCTCGATGTCCAGGCGCGCTCGCATTCGACCAATGTATCGATATCCTTTTTCGATCATGCTCCGCTGCAGCAAGGGATTGCCATGTATTTTCCCAAGCGCTTGCGTCGCGCGTTCTAATGATGAATGGTGCTGCCTCAAGCCGGTATTTTGATTGATGAGTAGATACTGGTCAGTGAGGGCATGACGATCCAACCGATAGACTTGCCTCCATTCGGTGACGGTTTCATCCCAAAGATAGTCTCGCTCACGCGTGACCTCGCAATCGATAACGATGTATAGCGGGATACCGTGCTCTAATGCCTCAAGGGCCTCTTCACCTAGGTCGAACTTGATGTTGGCGTCCAAAAGATACGTTTGATCGACCAAACGCGTGCTGGCTTGGCGAATCACAACCTCTGCGGCGATAGCACTCGCGGGGGCACAAACAGCAAGCAACGACAGGCAAATCAGCCTTATAGATGATCCAGGTGGTGTGGGAAGGCAGCTAAGTCTTTTGCAGGCCGGCATAAAAGAAACCGTCCATACCGTCTTCGCCTGGGAGGATCTGCCGCCCTAATGATGTTCCGCGCCCCCACTCTGCTCGAATTTCGAGGGGCCGTGCGTCCGGGTGGTGCTGGAGAAAGTGCTCAATCTGCGCGTCATTTTCCTGGGGTAAAACGGAGCAGGTCACGTACAAGAGCTTACCGTTGCGGGTGAGTAGCGGCCATAAGGCCTCAAGGAGGCGGCACTGCAATTTTGTCGCGGACATGAGATCCTCCTGCCTCCGTAACACCTTAATATCGGGGTGCCGACGGATAACCCCCGTCCCCGTGCAGGGGCTGTCCAGTAAGATACGGTCAAAAGGCTTCTGATTCCACCACTGGGATGGATCGCCGGCATCGCCGTGTAGGACCTCCGCAGTTCGCCGGCATCGGTGCAGCGTCTCCTTGAGGGCCTTAAGGCGCTCGGTATCGGCCTCAAGCGCCGTTAGGGATGCCAGTTGCGGCTCTTGTTCCTGAATCTGGGTCGTTTTGCCGCCGGGGGCAGCGCAGGCATCCAGCACACGCTGCCCGGCTTTGAGGTCCAATAGCGGCACAGCGAGCTGCGCGGCGCTATCCTGCACGGAGACCCGTCCTGACTCAAAACCCGGGAGTTCGTGGACATCGACTGGGCTTGCCAAGACGATGCCGTGAACGGCATGCGGTGCAAGCGTTGCCGCAATGCCCGCCTTGACCAATTCTTTGAGGTAGGCCTGCGCTGTGCACGCCTCGGCGTTCACACGTAATGACAGCGGTGCACGCTGGTTGTTGGCCGCTACTATCCGTTGCCACTCCTTGGGCCAGGCAGAGCGGAGCGCATCCAAGAGCCATGCGGGGTGCGCGTAAAGGGCCTCTGGCGAGTGCTGAATCTTGCGAAGTATGCGCTCACTCTCGCGTAAATACCGACGCAGTATGGCGTTGATCAATCCGCCTGCCCACGGCTTTCGCAGCAGGCGGGCCGCCTCGACCGTCGCCGACACCCCCGCATGAGAGGGCGTCTCTAATTGGTCAAGCTGGTAGATCCCGATGAGCAAGAGCGCCTTAATGTCAATGTCTTTTGGCCGCAGCGGACACTCGAGCAGCAGGTGCAACATGAAATCCAGGCGCGGCAGCCAACGCAGTACTCCAAAACAGAGGTCCTGAACAAAGGCCCGTTCCCTGGCATCTGCAATGGGGGCGAGGTAGCGCGGCAGCGTACTCGATAAGCTGCGCCGCTGCCCCAATACCCGGGCAAGAACGCGCGCGGCAACGGCACGGGCATCCATCGGCCGGGCCGAGGAGCCGTCCGGTTGAAGGACCTCTGTGCCGGTAGCTGTCACGGCAAGCCCCAATCCATCGTCAACGCGCCGGCTTCGCGAAGTCCGGATGGGCGTTTAGGAAATCGCCTACGGGGATCGGTCTCTTGCCAGGCAGTTGAATGGTGACAAGCCGGACGACGCCATCGCCCGCGGCCACGTCGATCCCTTTCGTTGACACGCTGAGGACCGTTCCCGGAGGCTTGCGCGGGGTCATGGCGATGGCGTTTGCCTCCCACACGCGGAGATCGAGCCCTTGTAGCGTTGTGTGCGCGACAGGTGTCGGATTGAATGCTCTTACCTTTCGTTCGATCTCTGAGGCCGGCCGTGACCATTCGATTATGGCCTCGGACTTCGTGATCTTAGGGGCATAGATTGCAAGGCGCTCATCTTGGCACAACGGGCGCACGGTGCCTGCGACGATCGCGGGCAGTGTCTGCATGAGGCAATCCGCGCCGAGGTGCGCGAGCCGATCGTGCAGCGTTTTCCCTGTGTCATGGGGGCCAATGCCGCAGTGCGCCTGCGCAAGGATCGGACCCGTATCGAGCCCTTCATCCATCTGCATGACGGTGATGCCTGTCTCCACGTCGCCCGCCAGGATCGCTCGCTGAATCGGGGCGGCGCCTCGCCAGCGAGGGAGTAGCGAGGCGTGAATATTGATGCACCCATATTGAGGCGCATCAAGGATGGGTCGTGGCACGATAAGGCCATAGGCCACCACGATCATCAGATCAAGGCCCATTAGTTGCTGTCTTATTGTTTCATCACGAAGGGTTTCGGGTTGATGGAGCATAAGATCCTGGGATCTTGCCAGTTGCTTGACCGGACTTGCCCTGAGTGTCCTTCCACGACCCGCTGGCCGATCGGGTTGGGTGTAGACGAGTGCGATCTCGTGCGCGCTCTGCTCAATCAGGGCTCGCAACGTGACGGCGGAGAATTCCGGTGTCCCCGCGAAGGCGAGACGTAAGACCCGCTCGCTCACAAGACTTGGCGTTGAGGCTTTTCCCGTTTGCCTAGTTTCTTACGAATGCGTTGGCGCTTCAGCGACGAGAGGTAGTCAATGAATAGCTTGCCGTTGAGATGGTCGATCTCATGTTGGATGCAAACCGCAAGTAGTCCGTCGGCATCGAGCTCGAACGGCTTGCCATCGAGGTTGAGCGCGTGCATCGTGACCCGTTCTGACCGCTCTACGAGATCAAAAACGCCAGGAACCGATAGGCATCCTTCTTCCATTTGTTCAGTCCCTTCACGATGCACGATCTCGGGGTTGATGAGGTAAAGCGGGCTGCTCTTCTCCTCGGACACATCGATCACAACGACCCGCTTGCCGACATTCACCTGGGGTGCCGCTAGGCCAATGCCGGGGGCCTTGTACATGGTCTCGAGCATGTCCTCAGCCAGCCGGCGGATCTCATCTGTGACCTTTGCAACTGCCTCGGCCGACTTTCTAAGGCGCGGATCGGGGTAATGTAAGATCTCAAGTAGGGCCATGGACCAGTGATTATCAATTAACTCACTGATAGTTTACAGGAAAATCGGATCGTCATGCCAATGAAGCGGCCATTGGAGGTTGCCATCGTTTTCTGCTAGACTTTTTGCGAAACAACATTAAAGTCCTATTGTAACGGTATTGACATGTCGAATAAAAATATCCTGGCGCTGCTGATCGTGCTGGTTGCCCTGCCGGCCTTCGCAGACACCCCCGAACTCAATCCCGCGCACCCGGAACGGTACGTGGTTCAGAAAGGCGATACGCTTTGGGACATCTCCGGCAAATTCCTTGTCGATCCGTGGCTCTGGCCAGAGATCTGGCAGGTTAATCCGCAAGTTGTGAATCCACACCTCATCTATCCTGGCGACGTCATCTCATTGACCTATGAGGAGGGGCGCCCAATCCTGCGCGTTGAGCGAGGCGAACCGACGGCGCCCACAGTCACCCGAGCGGAAGTTGGACGAGACGTCAAACTCTCTCCGACCATCCGCTCGACCAAACGGGCCAAGGCCATTCCGACCATTCCCTTGGATGCCATCCAACAGTTTCTAAGCCGCCCATTGGTGCTTACCGAGGACCAGTTGGCTGCCTTGCCCTACGTTGTGTCCAGTTATGAGCAACATCTGATCGCCGGTGCCGGAAACACGATTTACGTGCGGGGGCTAACAGACGATGGGCAGACCCATTATGGCGTCTACCGAAAGGGTAGGGCTCTACAGAACCCAGGAGCCCCAGCCAATGAAATCCTTGGGTATGAAGTACTGCACGTTGCCGATGGCGTCTTGCAGCGCTACGGTGATCCTGCCACTCTGTTTATCCCGCGCTCCAATCGCGAGATCTTAGTGGGTGATCGGCTGATCCCCATCGCAGAGGAAGGCGAACTCAGCACGGTGTTCATGCCACACGCGCCGCAGACCGAGGTCGATGGAAATATCATTTCCGTGATCGACGGAGTGTCGCAGATTGGCCAGTACCAGGTGGTCGTACTAAACGTGGGGCAAAGTAATGGCGTCGATGTGGGCACGGTGCTCCGTGTCTATCAAAGCGGGCAGGTGGTGCGAGACTATGGTGGCAAGCCCCAAGAAGATGAGAAAAGTGACAGGATACATTTTGAACATGAGCCTGCCCCGGTTGATAGCTTGTTGTCCAATGTCTTCAACGACCTGCGCGATACGGCACGTGATTTCGTGAATATCGGTGAAAGAGGTGCCGTGCCAGTGGAATTGCCTGAAGAGCCGGCCGGGGTGTTAATGGTATTTCGGACCTTTGACCAGATCAGTTATGCGCTGATCATGGCGGCCACGACGCCGATCCATATATATGATAGTGTTCGAAATCCCTAGGGTCGGGCGGAACGCGCGCGGCATGGATGCTGAGCTCTCGAATCTCAACATGGGCAATGTCTCTGGCGTTGCAAGGCGCCGACGAGCGCCGTTACTGGCTTGCACTACACCGTGCCCCCGGCATCGGTGCACTGACCTATAGGCGGCTGCTCGAGCAATTCAAAACACCCCGCGGCGTGTTTGGTGCGGACGCTTCAGCGCTGGCGGCAGCGGGCATCGGTGGCAAAACTTTGGACTATCTAAAGGGCCCTGACTGGGCCCCTGTCCAGGCTGATCTCGACTGGCTTGCCGCGCCCCGACGTCATTTGCTGACGCTCGCTGATGATGCGTATCCATCCCTGTTGCGCGAATTGCCCGACCCACCCTCTGTCTTGTTCGTCGAAGGCAACCCTGAAGCGCTTGCGAGTGTTCAGTTGGCTCTGGTTGGCAGCCGCAATCCAACTGCGATCGGTAAAGAGATTGCCTATCAGTTTGCCAAGCAGCTCTCTTCTATCGGTGTGACAATCACCAGCGGCCTTGCGGTTGGAATCGATGCGGCAGGTCATCGTGGGGCCTTGGCTGGAAATGGTGTCACCATTGCTGTTGCCGGTACGGGCCTTGATCGTGTGTATCCCGCAAGACATCAGGAGCTCGCTGAGCGCATAGCCGATCGTGGTGCGCTCGTGTCGGAATTTCCAGTAGGTGTCGCTGCACATGCCGAAAACTTTCCACGCAGAAACCGGATCATCAGTGGGTTGAGCGTCGGTACCTTGGTCATTGAAGCTGCAATTAGAAGTGGGTCCCTTATTACTGCCCGCCATGCAATGGAACAGGGTAGGGAAGTATTTGCGATTCCGGGATCGATCCATAATCCTCTTGCGCGCGGTTGCCATGCACTGATACGCCAAGGTGCTAAGCTGGTGGAGACGGTTCAGGATATTTTGGAGGAATTGGGCCCCCTCGCAGAGACGGTTATGTCGTTGCCTGAATTGTCTGAGGAAGCCGCCTCAGTCAAAAATGAACTCGATGCCGACTACAAACACTTATTGGAGAATGTCGGCTACGAGCCTACGACGATTGATACACTTGTTGAACGAACTGGATTGACGGCCAATGTGGTTTCCTCCATGCTGTTGATTCTGGAACTGCGTGGTTATGTTACGTCACAACCGGGTGGTACGTACGCGCGCAGCGCATTGAGGGTCTAAAATGAAAGAAACGGTGCTTGACGTTTTGATGTATCTCTTCGAAAACTATATTGAGGATGAAGTCGAGCTTGCTCCTAATGAGGAATCGCTCAAATTGGAGCTGAGGGAGGCCGGCTTTGGCGATGTGCAGGTCAACATGGCATTTACTTGGCTCGAAAGCTTGGCCGTACAGAAAGAAAACTTGCTTAATCACAAGCTTTCCGATACCCCGTCGGTTCGGATCTTTAGTGACAGAGAAAAGGACAGGCTTGATGTTGAGTGCCGCGGGTTTTTGGTGTTTTTAGAACAGGTCGGCGTGTTGGATGCTCACGATCGGGAGCTCGTGATCGATCGGGTGATGGCCTTGGGATCGGACGAGATTGACCTTCAGCAACTTAAGTGGGTCATACTTATGGTGTTGTTTAACCAGCCGGGAAAAGAGGCTGCTTTTACTTGGATGGAGGATATTGTTCTGGATGATCTCGGTGGGAGCCTGCATTAGCAGTGGTGGCCGTTGCTAATTTTCCGCGAAGGCTTCAACGCCGGGCTTAAGTTCAAGCGCCGTATGATTGTGCACAAATCGAGAGCATGTAATGAGTAAAAAGCTCGTCATTGTGGAATCGCCTGCCAAGGCTAGAACCATTAACCGGTACCTTGGCACGGAGTACGAGGTACTTGCATCGTACGGGCATGTCCGGGACCTTTTGCCCAAAGAAGGCGCTGTAGACACGGAAGATAGCTTCGCGATGCACTACGAGATTATCGAAAAGAACGCAAAGTCAGTAGATACCATAACCCGAGCGATGAAGAAGGCAGACATGCTCTACCTGGCAACGGACCCAGACCGGGAGGGAGAAGCCATCTCGTGGCATCTCTGTGAACTCTTGAAAGAAAGAAATGTTCTCGATGGTAAGAACGTATACCGAGTTGTCTTCCACGAGATTACTCAGCATGCAATTGATGAGGCTATTCAGCATCCCCGCCAGATCTCCATGGATCTCGTGAACGCTCAGCAGGCCCGCCGCGCCCTCGACTATCTGGTCGGCTTCAATTTATCCCCCCTGTTATGGAAAAAGATTCGGCGTGGTCTGTCAGCAGGCCGCGTCCAAAGCCCAGCGTTGCGCTTGATCGTGGAACGTGAAGAGGAAATCGAAAAGTTTAAGGCGCGCGAGTATTGGTCTATAGATGCCGATATTAAATATCAGGATGTTGCATTTATTGCAAAACTCGTCCGTTATCAGAATGAGAAGTTGACCCAATTCACGATCACCACAGAGGACCAGGCACAATCGATCAAGGATCTCCTATGGGATGCTGCGAAATCAGGTGACTCCGCGGAACGCCCGACTGGGAAGCTAATCGCCCACAAGATCCGGGTTGCGTCAGTCGATAGGAAACAACGAAAGCGCAATCCGGTTGCACCCTTCACTACGTCAACATTGCAGCAAGAAGCGGCTCGAACATTTGGATTCACAGCGCAGCGGACGATGCGCATTGCACAACAGTTGTATGAGGGGATCGAGATTACTGATGGATCTGTGGGTCTGGTCACATATATGCGAACGGATTCTGTCAATCTGGCACACGAAGCCTTACAAGAACTCCGTGCATTTATCGCGGGTCAGTACGGTTTCGACAAATTGCCTTCACATGCACGCAAGTACAAGACAAAGGCTAAGAACGCCCAGGAGGCTCACGAGGCCATTCGGCCCACATCCGTACGACGGACGCCAGACCAGCTTAAATCTCAGCTCACGAGTGATCAGCTTAAACTGTACGCGTTGATCTGGAGACGGACTGTGGCCTGCCAGATGATTCATGCGACTATCGATACGATGAGTATTGATCTTGCATGTGGGGAGGGAAACATCTTTCGTGCGACAGGGTCCACGGTTGTGGACCCAGGTTTCATGATGGTGTACCAAGAGGGTGGACAAGACGTGAAGGCCCAGGCAGAAGAATCCATGCTGCCGCAATTGAATGTCGGTGACGAGCTCGAACTCGTCGCCATTCGACCAGAGCAGCATTTTACCGAATCCCCTCCACGTTATACCGAAGCCACGTTGGTTAAGTCCTTGGAGGAATATGGAATCGGTCGACCATCGACGTATGCCAGCATCATTTCTACGCTTCAGCAGCGTGAGTATGTGAAGCTCGAAAAGAGACGCTTTCGACCGACTGACATTGGGCGCATAGTCAATAGGTTTCTAACGGAGCATTTTAGGGACTATGTCGATTACAATTTCACGGCACGCTTGGAAGATGAGTTGGACGCGGTCTCTCGTGGAGAAAAGCAGTGGGTGCCGTTGCTGAAGGAGTTCTGGACGACGTTTAAACAACTCCTCGATGCGAAGGAGGAGACGATCAGTCGTAGAGATGTCACACAGGAGCTTCTAGATGAGGCATGTCCAAAATGTGGCAGAAAACTCGCGATTTGTTTGGGACGCCGTGGCCGGTTTATTGGTTGTACGGGGTTTCCGGATTGTGACTACACGCGTAATGTGGAAGAGAATAAAGACAAGAAGACAAAACCGGAAATTGTTGAGGGGCGAACGTGTCCTAATTGTAATTCGTCGTTGATTATCCGGGAAGGCCGTTATGGGCGATTTATCGGCTGCAGCACTTATCCGGAATGTCGATACATCGAGCCGCTTGAGAAGCCGGAAGATACAGGTGTGGCGTGTCCCGAGTGTAACAAGGGCACAATGCTAAAGCGTCGCTCAAAGCGGGGCAAAACATTTTATTCTTGTTCGACCTATCCAAAATGTAAGTTCGCGGTATGGAATGAGCCCATTAATGCACCATGCCCTGTCTGTAACTGGCCTATGTTAACCATCAAAACGACTAAACGGCGGGGAGCTGAGCGAGTCTGTCCGCAAAAGACCTGTAATTTTGCGGAACCTTATGGGCACACAAAGATACGGTCGGGTTCTAGATAGCCTAGTCGGTGCCAGGGCGCCCGAGAGTGTGCTGGCATTCATTGCCACCTTGAGGGGCCGAGGGCTGAGATGCGTACCTATCGTCACCAGACTTCCCTCGCTACAGGACACTTCTTGTCTATTGAATTAAAAGCTTATGGATAAACCGTTTGTCGCCGTTTTGATCGGTTCAGACTCTGATCTGCCTGCGATGCAGGGCGCGTTGGACGTGTTGCAGCGCTTGCGCGTACCGGTGGAGGTCAGACTCACCTCGGCGCATCGTGCGTCCGAGGCCACCCGTGACTATGTAAAGGATGCGGATCTCCGAGGTTGCGCCGTCTTCATTGCGGCGGCCGGACTTGCAGCGCACCTGGCTGGGGCAGTCGCAGGACTCACCATTAAACCAGTGGTGGGTGTGCCAATTGACGCGGGGCCCCTAAATGGTATCGATGCGTTACTTTCAACGGTGCAAATGCCGGCCGGAGTTCCGGTTGCCTGCGTCGCGATCGGCAAGGCCGGTGCTAAGAATGCGGGCTATCTGGCTGCACAAATGCTGGCGTTGGGCGATGCCGATCTGGCTGAGCGCTTGAGCGCAGAACGCCGCGACTACGTAAAGGAGCTCGCTTTGAAGGATGCCGCATTGCAAGGCCGGCTGAACCAGTAGCAACGGCTTGGATTTCTGGCATATAAGACAGGCGAGCAGGATCCTGAGACAGGGAGGTATCGTTGCCTACCCAACGGAGGCGGTGTTTGGCCTCGGCTGTGAACCCCTTCACGAGGACGCTGTGCTGCGCCTTATGACGTTGAAACAGCGCCCCGCAGAGAAGGGTCTTATCCTCATCGCGGCCGAGGTTGGCCAATTGGAGCCGTTCATTGAATTCCCTTCTCGGCAGGTCTTTGACCGGGTGATGAAAACTTGGCCCGGCCCGGTTACCTGGGTCCTACCCGCCCGCACCAACGTCCCGAAATGGCTTGAGGGCGAACGGGGGACGCTCGCCGTCAGGGTCACCGCGCATCCCATCGCGAGTGGGCTCTGTCGGCAAGCAGGCGTCCTCGTTTCAACCAGCGCCAATCCGAGCGGCTCGCCCCCCGCCCGAACGGTGCGCCGGGTGCGGGCGTACTTCGGCCCTGGGGTGAATTACATCGTGCCGGGGTACATTGGGACCCTTGGTCGGCCAACTGAGATACGCGATGGGCTCACTGGGGCTGTGTTGCGGCCGGGGGCGGGGGGGTCTGGTGAGCGAATACAATATTGACAGAATCTATGGTTTATTTGAGAATACGCGGTTCACGTTCTGGAGGGGTACCCAAGCGGTCAACGGGGGCAGACTGTAAATCTGCTGGCTTATGCCTTCGTAGGTTCGAATCCTTCCCCCTCCACCGAGACGCGGCGACGGGAATCTCTGAACCATCCTTGAGTTCATTGCATGGCGGGTGTAGTTCAATGGTAGAACCTCAGCCTTCCAAGCTGCAGACGTGGGTTCGATTCCCATCACCCGCTCCAGCAGTTCGCCCATGTAGCTCAGTCGGTAGAGCACTTCCTTGGTAAGGAAGAGGTCACCGGTTCAATTCCGGTT
>JAKEHO010000083.1 GCA_022614965.1 Gammaproteobacteria bacterium | reverse complement strand
TTCCTCGATCTCACCGCGAATCGCCTGCTCAGGCTTCCCTCGCCGGTGATCCGGGTCGAGCAGGGGGACACGTTAAAGGTCACCTTGGAGAATTCGCATTATTTCCCCCACACCATCCACTTTCACGGGGTCGATCATCCCTTTGAAAAAGCCGACGGCGAGGGAAATGACGGCGTCCCGGAGATCAGTGAGAGGTTGATATTACCCGGCCAAAACCGAACCTACGAAATGACGCCGAGGCAAGCGGGCACCATGGCCTACCACTGCCACGTACAGCCGCATGTCCATATCCTCATGGGGCTCATCGGAATGATTGTGGTGGAAGAAAACCGGCCCAATAACTGGGTGCAGACCCTAAACATCGGCGCCGGACAGGTGCGCAGCCCTTCTGTTGCCGTGCGCGAAAAATACCAGCAGGAGTACGACCTACAATATCAGGGCGCCGACCGCGAGCTGCACGAGATCATACAGACCTCGAACGATCCGCGGGTGCTCGCGCGCGCTATGCACGTGGACTATAACATCACCGAAGCGACGACGAATTATTACATGGTGAATGGCCGTTCCACCCCGTATAGCGAGCGGGAGTCTCTCATCGTGGTAAAGCCAAACCAGACCGTGAAACTGCGCCTTTTTAACGCATCCGATGAGATGGTCGCGATCCACCCCCATGGCCATAAGGTGAAGCTCACCCACGCGGATGGGGTGGAGATGCCGCCCGGGGCACAGATCATGCGCGACGTGGTCGATTTGGCGCCCTTGCAGCGGTACGACGTTGAGCTCGGCACCACAAACGATGGTTTGCACAGCTACGGGCCTGGGGTGTGGATGATGCACGACCATTTCGAGCGTGCGAGCGCCAACGACGGGATCAATCCTGGTGGCGGTATGGCGATGATCGTCTACGAGTCTTATCTCGGCCCCGACGGAATGCCCAAGATGAAAGGCGAGGACACCACACCTCTATGGACCAAAGAATACTATCAGCGCAAGGTACCGGTGTGGTTGACCTCGGGCGATCCCTCGATCATCGGGGCCTGGGAGGGAGATGAACCCTCAGCGGGCACAAGCCCGAGTTTGGCTCTAGGCGGCTACGCGCTGGGGATCCTCGTGTTGCTAGGAGCGGGTGTGTTGCTGATCTCGAAGCGCAGAAAAAGCGCGCGAATAACGGCCGCCAGCACTCCAGGATCTCTGGGGTGAAGATACTCCTGTGTCACTTCCCTCCGCTCGTCCTCGGTCATCCTTTCGAATAACTCGTCGTTGCGGTGCTCCAATGCCTCATATTGAAAGCTCGGCTTCATGGCCAGTGGACAAACACCGCTCAAGCCGGACGATCGATCCGTGCGCTAAGCCCGGGCCATTGATCCCCCGATTCAACGGCTGCTCTAGGGGGTTGACGCACTTGTTCCTGCCTTGGCACAAACACCACATGATAGTTGTAGTCCCATTTTGGATGAGTTACTGTAACAGAGAGGGCTCGGCGGAATCATAACCGTGAGTTCGTGGCCCCACTTCTCGATGAGCGAGCGGCTGACTTCGACGGCACTCTTAACCACAGCAGCCAGTTCGACCCGCTCTCTTCGGAGTTCGATCTTGCCTCTGGTTATGCGGGACACATTCAGCAGGTCATCGACCAGCCGGGTCATCTGCTGCACCTGTCGGTCGATCACCTCCCTGGCCCACTGCAACTCCGGTGCAGGCGGCCCTGTCACACGAAGGATTTCCGCGGCACGGCAAATTGCAGCTCCTGCCGCGCGAGATGCGCGGACAAAACCGGCCCGTTGACCTTTTCCTGCGCTCGCTTGCCGAGGATCAGGGGTATCAGGCGATCGGCGTGATTCTCTCCGGCACCGCCAGCGATGGCGCCGTGGGTTGTCAGCACATCAAGGCGGCGGGCGGAATCATCTTCGCCCAGGACCATACCGCGCAGCAGGACAGCATGCCGAAGAGCGCGATCGCCGCGGGCTGCGTTGATTACGTTTTGCCTCCGGACAAAATCGCCAACGAGCTTGCACGCATCGCCCGGCACCCGTACGTGGCGCCGTCATCCGAAGCCGCTTCGCCAGAGGAAAAAGACGAGCCTGAGCCGCATTTAGCGAAAGTGTTGCGGCTGTTACGCGAAGCGCCGGCATTGATTTGTGTATCCGCCGGAAAGTGTGGTCCGCCTCGTCGCGACCCTTTATTTCGAGCGCGTCAGTCGGGGCAGGCAGGAATCGCGCCGGTAAATAGTTCGGAAGGAGAGGATTACCTCAATCGGCCAATTCCACCGCCGAAGCCCACAGCGCCTCAGGGATGGGCGAGAGGCGCTCGCGAGTCCTGCGCCAGCGCTCGAAGCATCGATGAACCTGTTCGAGGGGCTCGGCATGTGCGAGTGCACCCGCCAGTATCTTTTCGGCTACCATCAGCTTTCCTCCCTGCACTCCTAAAGTGGCGACTGACGATATCAACAACCTTAGCGGAATTCATACAGGCTTACCGTAAGGACACGATCTTCCTATGAGCATCGTGTTACAGATCCGTTGTGGCCGTGGCAATGTCAACAGGCGCGGAGTCTATGCCCTTGGTCAATGAGATTCGTCAGTCACTGGAGCAAGAACTCGTTCAACTCGTTCTTGGCCTTGAGGTCTACGCGGTTCCCGTCCAAGTAAACCTCCCGGTACGTATAGTGTCTTGGAACGTCACTGCTTCCACAGTGTCATTCTTCGTATCGATTCTGATCACTATGTCCGGGTCCAGTATCAGGTCGCCGTTTTGTTCGTAGTAATGGCTTAAAGCCACCGTGATAATCTCGTCATTGCGGGACAGTAAATCGAGATTGAGGTCCATGAACCCCGGAACTTGGGATTTCGCGTATTCAGGCACCTGCGGCAGGTGGGGATGAGGATGGTCAGCTTGCGATAGAGCGTGTGGTGGATGGTCATCGTACTCTCCGGTATCGGTATCAGACGGCGATTGTCCTCTCTTACACGACGAGTAGAGAAGGCGATCGTGAGCCGTTATCGTATGATTCCAGATCAAAGACAACGGTTGGAGAAACAGGGGCTGGAGGTAACACGTTGATTAACGTTGATTAACGCGTGATTTAGTGGGCATTGCCGGCATTCTGGTGGGGTGTCAGCCCGTGCCCCTGTTCAACCAGATTCGTTAATCAAGACACGATAAAAAAGGTGTAATTCGTTGTTATCGGCACTATTAATGTGAAATGCGTTGGGGTCGACCTCGCGGTAGGAAAGCTACTCTGAAAGGTCAAGACCGGGGTAGGTTGTTATACGTATGGGTGAAATTATCGAGCCCCCGTCTGCGGGCAGTTCAAGCGCAATGGGAGGCAAAGCATTGAATTCCACAGGCCCTATCGAGCTCCAAGAGGTCTTGGCACCGCGTCAAACCCAGGGCGCTGGACTCACCGCGTCCACCCCCTAGATGTCACTCAAGGCCACCATCTGGCGCAGATGATGGCGTGGGTTGAGGCGGTGTTGCTCGAGTCTCCTGGTAATAAGCTTGAGCGCGAGACGAGAAGGTCAAAAGCGCATCAACAGCTTCTGCTCCCGAGCGCTACGTCAAGTTTGTGCTCATACTGTTTCTGTCCCCTTATAATCGGTAAGCAGTCCGACTAAGACGATGACAACGCCGATCGCCATATAAAAATTTCGTGCCGCTAAATCAGCCGAAAAGCCGAGCACAAAGGGCACGATAATAAGCAACGGTCCTACCACACGCTCGACCCAACCATGGATCGTGAAGGGGATGAACTTGATCACCCCCAAAGGAAAATCCGTGACAAGAGTCATTACAAGATGAATGATAGCCAAGGCGTAGGCAAGCATCGCGGGTATTCCGGTCAACCCGAGAACCGTTGGGGCGACTAGAAATAGAATCACAGTAACATAATCAAGATAGCCATGGGTGCG
>JAKEHO010000082.1 GCA_022614965.1 Gammaproteobacteria bacterium | reverse complement strand
GAGGCGATTGAGTCGAGCCGATAGGATCTCCGTATCGGGATTGAACGCGAGCCAGGCGAGCGTGAAGTAGATCCCGCTCTCGAGGGGTGCACGCTTTTGCCCCTGAAGGCGCCCGGCGACGGCGCGAGGGAGCAAGTCCCAATGCGATCCGGTCTCTGCATCCGTAAAGATGCCGTCTTTGAGTTCAACACTGCGTGTCTCGCCATTGAGTCCACGGGAAAACGCGGTCGCCATATATTACCGGTGGGGCAACAAGATCACTACATTACGTTCAAGCGAGATTGGGCTAGACTCCAATAGGATCGCTCAAGCGGCAATTAAAGACCGCTCGCACCGTATACTCAATGGTTGCAGATAGAGACATAGGATCAGGCCTTGAATTGTGAACTCGAGCCCGTGGTCTTGGTGTTCCATTCCCATAACCAGGGGTGGCATGCATTGCACCGCAGGCGGCGGCCGGGTACTTGATTCGGGCGTGGCGCGTATTACGATCAATACAGTGGCTTTTGCATCGGCGTAGCTATAACTTTTTGACGGAGGAGGCGATGATGACGACAAAGAAAAAGGTCAAATCGGTAAAAAAGGGCAAGAAGACAGTGAAACGAAATCTGGCCCCGCGCAAGAAGGTTACCAAAAAGGTTGCGAAGAAGGCCGCCAAGACGAAAAAGAAAGTGACGCAGCGTGCCAAGGCCCCGGCGAAGAAAAAGGTCACCAAAAAGAAGAAACAAGTCACGCGGCGTGCCAAGGCACCCGCTAAGAAAAAGGCTGTCAGACCCGCTCCGGCGCGCGCCGTGCTCAAACGGGTGATGCCTGTGATCAAACCGGCCGCCCCCGTGCCGTCACCCGGCGAGGAACGTGTCGGTGTGGTCACCCATTACTACACGCATCTTGGCGTCGCGATTGTGCAGCTGGAGCGAGGGATACTCCGCGAGGGCGACACCGTGCATATCAAGGGGCACACCAGCGACTTCACGCAAAAGGTGGGATCCATGGAGATCGAACATCTGCACGTCAGAGAAGCGCGCCCCGGCCAGTCGTTCGGTCTTAAGGTAAAAGAGCACGCCCGGGAACACGACTTGGTTTACAAGGGGAAGATACCCTAATCACGTGCACTGCTTGTAAACAAAAAGGCCCGCTCACGCGGGCCTTATTTGTGTCAACTGCGTCCGCCCAACTGCTGCTGTGCGATCCCGCGGCGACAGTCGGGGATTTCAGAGTTAAACCGCGTGCGCCTTATGTGACCGATGCGGCAACGAAACGCACGGCATAAAATTCAAGTGGGATTGACCTAGATCAATATGAGCGCTCGCGCCGTGTATACTCGAATATCAGTGGCAAACGGCGCTCGTCATGCGACACCATAAAAAGGAAGTAGCCAAGCAGCGGATTGAGACAGCGCTCGATCTATTCTCCGCCGAGAAAGCCCCGCTTTCACTTATCACGCTTGCGGTCATGGGAGTGGTCACGCTGTTCCTGGCAGCCTGCGATCGGTCAACTCCGTCCCCACCGGCACCGAAGGCCGCAGCGACATCGGCCACGACCACCGCCTCCGGGTTGTGGCCGGTGTACTATGAATCGCTGAAGAGCGCTAAATACATCGACCTCACGCACACGGTGACGCCGTCGATCCCGGTGTGGAAGGGCTTCGGCCCATCCACATTCGGACCCGCTATCAATCCGGACACCGGCAGGCCATACGAGTACGCCAAGGACGGATTCGAAGCTAACGAGTACCACCTTAGCACTGACCAGTTAGGCACCCAGCTTGACCCGCCGGCCCATTGGGCACCGGAATACCCGGCTGTCGACGAGCTGCCGGCTACCTATGCACTGCGACCGCTGGTGGTCATCTCCATCGTCGACCAGGTTGCCAAAAATCCGGGGTACCACCTTCAGATCGCTGATATCGAACGATGGGAGGCCAAGAACGGCAAGATTCCTGCAGGCTCGGTGGTGATGGTCCGTTCGCATTGGTCGAAGGAGTGGCCCAACCCAGGGCTCGCGGCGCAAACGGTTTTCCCCGGCGTGTCCTTGAACGCACTGAAATTCCTGCACCAGCAGCGCAATATTCTCTTTCATGGTCACGAGCCGCTCGATGTCGACGCGACCCCAACACTCGAGGGGGAATATTGGTTGCTGCACAGCGGCTACACCCAGGCGGAAGGCGTAGCCAATCTAGACCAGGTACCGGAGAAGGGTTGCTTAGTGACCATCGGCTATCCCAAGTTCAAGGGCGGACTAGGCGGTTACGCCCGTTACGTTGCCATCTGCCCGGCGGACTGGAAATACGGCGTGTCGGTGGGTGAGGTGCCGGAGGCGCCGCTTAAGAAAAGCGACAAGATCCTGCAGTGGGACACTGAGCAAGGTGTGCGTGTGCGGAAGTAACAGGCAATTCTGGCCGCAAGCGTTGCCACATCAAATAGAAGTGAGATTGAGCTAGACTCGAATGTTACGGCTCGCGCCGTCTGCGCAAATGTCAGGCATCGAATCCTGAAGGAATTCGACAATGAGAAATGTCATTCGCCAAACCGTGGTGTTACCGGCTCCGGCAGACACTCTTTTTGATATGTACTTAGATCCCAAGGCACACGAGGCGATTACCGGTGCACCCGTCGTTATCGGAGACAAAAGAGGTGTCGAATTCAGAGCTTTCCATGGTGCCTTGACGGGAACGATACTTGCGGTGATAAAACCGCGTCTGATTGTTCAGTCGTGGCGCTCGACTGCGTTCACGTCGGAAGATCCGGACTCCACTTTGATTTTATCCTTCACGCAGGAAGGCGATGGAGGGCGGATCGATCTGGTGCATCTGGACGTGCCTGATCACGATATTGAAGGTGTCACACAGGGCTGGGAGAAATATTACTGGGAACCTTGGCGCAAATACTTGCAAGCCATTAAGAGCGAGGCCGTAACCTAAAAAATACAAGCGAGTTTGAGCTAACAAAAAGGGCTTTGTTCCTTTAATTGCCAATGTGGAGAATGTAAATGCAACTCGAGGGCTCATGTCATTGCGGCAGCGTACGCTTTACAGTTCATTCCGCCCACCCGTATCCATTTAACCTCTGTTATTGTTCGATCTGCCGGAAGACTGCCGGCGGGGGTGGCTATGCGATCAACTTGGGTGCCGAATATGAGACGCTCAAGGTCAAAGGAAAGCAGCATATCGGCACGTACCGAGCAAGAATTCGGGACCCTGAGACAGGTGACGTTGAAGAAAGTTTGGGGCAGCGAAGCTTCTGTAAGAATTGCGGTAGTGTGCTTTGGGTATGGGACCCGCAATGGCCTGAGCTAGTACACCCGTTTGCCTCAGCGATCGATACGGATCTACCCCTCCCGCCGGAGCGAACGCACATGATGCTGGGATCAAAAGCGAGTTGGGTCGAGCTGAAAGCGGGTCCGAAAGACCAGACATTTGATGAGTATCCAGAAGAATCACTTGCAGAGTGGCACCAGCGTCTAGGCCTTGAGGAACTTGACGTCTAACGAGTTGCTCAACCAGCTCGTACGTTATGCTCAGATGTTAGACTGACGCGCTGGCTCCCAATTTTTGCTTACGCCGCCGCACGGAAACCGGATAGAATCCAACCATGCGCAAATTGAAGTTAACCTACTTTGACTTCCACGGCGGCCGCGGTGAGCCTGCGCGCCTCGCGATGTTCATCGGTGAAATCGAGTTCGAGGACCGGCGCGTGCCGTTTTCCGAGTGGCCCGCGGTCAAGGCCGAGACGCTGTTCCACGCCCTTCCGGTTCTCAAGGTGGATGGCAAATCGGTGACCCAGTCTAACGCCATCAACCGTTACGTCGGAAAGCTCGCTGGGCTCTACCCGAGCGATTCTTGGCAAGCGGCTCTTTGTGACGAGGTAATGGACGCCGTCGAGGATATCACTCACAAGATCGCGGCGACATTCACGATCGAGAAGGACGACGAAAAAAGGTCCGCACGGCAAGCGTTGGCGGACGGACCGCTCCGCTTCTATCTGGAGCGACTGCAAACGCGGCTTGAGCAGACCGGCGGTGAGTACTTCGCCGATAACCGGCTCACAGTCGCAGACTTAAAGGTCTTCGTTTGGATCCGGCATCTGAGGTCGGGCAAATTGGATTATATTCCAGTGGACCTGTCCGACCGCGTCGCCCCACTGCTGGTCGAACACTTCGAGCGCTTGAACAATCATCCCAAGATCGCCGCCTACTACAAGAACCGCTGAGCTAACTTCTACTATCGAGGAGCCCTGCCTGGCAACTGCGTTAGCATGGACGCCCTTTGTCGCTGCGCGCCGCCGAGCGCCATATAGATCTGTCGGGCAACAACACTCGCCACATAAAACACAGGTGAGTTTGAGCTAGACTCCAATATCACCGCTCGTGCCGTATACTTAAAATTTAGGCCCCGCGCACTGCTGGGTCGAGAGAGGTAAATAATGCCTTCTCCTCAACCTACTAACCGCCACTTGATTGTGAAGTTGGTCGTCGCAGTTGCCCTTGCCCTTTGGCTTGCCCTTGTTTTTCTTCTTGGCGCGGATGAGGTATTCGTCAGCCCGCCCGGGGTGCCGCCACTCCCGATCCTCATCGGAGTCACGGCCCCCGTCATCGCCTTTCTCGCCGCGTTCTGGGTGTTACGGGCCTTCCGCGACTTCGTTTTGGCCGTTGACCTCCGTCTCGTGACCGGGATACAGGCTTGGAGGTTCGCCGGGCTCGGTTTTCTGGCCCTCTATACGCATGGGGTGCTGCCGGGGCTCTTCGCTTGGCCCGCCGGGCTCGGCGATATCGCGATCGGGGCCACCGCGCCCTGGCTGGTGCTCGCCCTCATCCGCCGGCCCAGCTTTGCGGCCAGCCCGCTCTTCATGGTCTGGAATCTGCTCGGGGTATTAGACCTTGTCGTGGCCGTTAGCCTCGGGGCGCTTGGCTCCGGTCTCGTCCCCGGCCTCACCGGGGAGGTGACGACCGCTCCGATGGCTCAGTTGCCGCTCGTGCTTGTCCCGGGTTACCTCGTACCTTCGTTTATCATGCTTCATCTGGTCGCGCTCTTTCAGGCGCGAAAGGTGGCGGCATCCGGGCACTCGGGCGATCGGGCCTAAGCAAGCGTTGCAGCGGACGCGCTAAAGCGCGCCGCTGATTGTGCCCGTTATGCGAGGGAAAGGCCTGGGGTCAGGCCTCAATGATTGAAAAATCACCTCACCCGAAGAGACGCTGCCTTTCTACGAAAAGCGTCATGTGATCAGCTCTGGTATTTTGAGGTTAGGTGTGCGACCGCTTGCGGTTACGACCCGCAGCGGATGATATGAGTTGTTAGCATCCGATTTGGCCCATATACTATCGCTTGACAATACTAACGTATAACGTTATGATTAAATCAGGTGATTAAATCCTTCAAAGACCGTGAGACGCAAAAGATATTCCAAGGTAAGTTTTCCCGCCGCCTGCCGAAAGGTATCCAGCGCCTAGCGGCGCGAAAGCTCGAAATGCCTGCGGCGGCTTTAGAGCTCAAATCCCTAAGGATTCCACCATCGACTCGGCTTGAGAAGTTGAAAGGAGAACGAGCAGGCCAACACAGCATACGAATCAATGATCAATGGCGTATTTGCTTTGTTTGGCGCAACGGTGATGCTTTTAATGTAGAAGTTGTCGATTACCATACGTAGGTGCAGATCATGAGTAAGAGAGATTTCGCCCCCATTCATCCTGGAGAGATCCTCTTGGAGGAGTTTCTTAACCCTATGGGCATCTCCCAGTATCGCCTCGCTAAAGACATCAGCGTTCCCCAGCGCCGTATAAGTGAGATTGTTCACGGGAAGCGAGCGATCACAGCAGATACGGCGCTTCGTCTCGGTCGGTTTTTTAGGATGGAAGCTCAGTTCTGGTTGAATTTGCAGGCGCGCTATGAGCTTGTTAAGGCAGAGGACGAATTGGTTAAGCGCTTGGAGAAGGAAGTGCGGCCGCATGCCGCATGAAAAACGAGTCTTAACAACTGGTTGGAGCCGAGGTGGAAATGGATTGCGGCTTTGATTCGGGCTTTGTCGGCCACACGGCTCAACCAAGGCGTTAGCTGGCTGGAGCATTGACGCTAGACATAGCAAGAGTAATGGAAGCAACAAGGCAGTGAAAAGATTCCCGACCACTTTTTCTCCGCCCAGGCCTTACGACGCAGAGTTGATGCTTTGATGAACGAGGAGAAGATTAAGGTTCGTGTAACCGAAACTGCGCAGACCATCGACGTTGTAGTTCTTAGCAAGCGAGCCGAAAGGATAGAGGTGGTGCTCGGTGAAGGTGTGCACAATGTCAAGTGCGAATTGACTCCGACTCGAAACCGGCGGGCATACGCTGGGAGCGTGAGGGGCCGGGAGATTATATACGAACGAAGTCCCGAGCAGGTCCAAGCTGATATCGACAGAGTCAATCCGGCGTTGCGTAAATCCAGACGGCGTTGATTACAACACACAGGGTGATCGAGCAAAAGGGTCGGGAATGTTTTCTTGACGTCAGAGTTAAACCGCACGAGCGGTATATTGTCGGTGGGGCAACAAGAGTTACCTTACAAGATACAAGTGAGATTGAGCTAGATTGCAATATGACCGCTTGAGCGGCAATTAAAGACCGCATGCGCCGTATACTCAAATGTTAGCTGGCTGGAGCAGGGATGTGGGACAAAGCAAAAGTTATGGAAGGAACAAGGGCCTGCAAAGCGTCTAGTATTCTCAATCTTTTTCCATGAGTCGTTCGCATTCGGGCCCTTGCAGGGCACGTTCGATAGGTGGAACGAAATGGGCGTTAGTATTTTGGGCATCAAAAAGTTAAGCTTTTTGGTAGCCGAGTCATAATTGGCCGCTCCATGTTTTTGACAGCAAGGCGTTTATCGGTCGAAATGGCGATTACACAGTGAGAATTGACTAGCATGGAAATGGCCGAGACCATCGCTGTCCTTTTAAGCTGGGCAGTTCACTTATCGAGTTATCCCGCGCCGGCGGAGCCTCCAAGCGTTGTGTATGCGCCGCATAGCTTTTTTGTCGAAAATGCTTGCCGGGGCAAGGAGTGCAAGGTCCTCGGCTGGTACGACAACAAGGGGGTTGTCTATATTGACGAACGATTGCGCGACGAGGATACCTCCTTTACCAGGAGCCTCCTGGTGCACGAGTTTGTCCACTACCTCCAGGACTTGAGCGGCAAGTATGACGCGGGAAGTTGTGATGACCAGATCATCAGGGAACGCGAGGCATACGCCATTCAGCGCGCCTACGTGGCCGAGGCGTACGGCGAGGCGGCATTCCTGCGATTCCAATTGCTGCCTTGTTGAAGGCCCCGGGATCGCCTGTATCCGACACAGCGACCTCGCTAGACTTACCGCCGGTGAGTTCCGTGCAACAACACACGGGTTTGTCTCCCTTACAGGTGGCTATGAATAAGAAGGAGATTTACAGGAAGGCCGTGGAACTGATGAGCGCTGGCCGGCTGTTCGATCGCAACAGGGAAATCCTCAACGACCTTTTTTGTGGCAGCGTTGACCGCTTTTGCGATATCGCCCTGGCCCTGCAGGGCTACAAGAAAGTGCTCGATGTGGGGTCGGGGCACGGTGTGCTGCTGTCGTTCCTGCACGAGCTGGGGCACGACTGCACGGCGCTCGATATGTTTGACACACCGGATGACTACCCGGAAATATTCAAGGAGAAGGGCATTGAATTCAGAAACTGCAACGTCGAAATTGACGAATTTCCCTTCCGGGATAATTCCTTCGACGCGGTGACTTGTTGTCAGGTCCTTGAACATTTCAGCCACTCACCGCTCGGCACGATGGCCGAGATCAAACGGGTTCTGCGCCCGGGCGGCATCCTCGAGGTGGACGTCCCCAACGTCGTCAATTTCCGAAATCGCAGCCGGATACTGCGCGGCAAGCACATCACCTTTGAGTACAAAAAGCACTACCTCTATGAAAAGCCGGTGCTCTACAAGGGACATTCCTTTTATCCCATGCGCCACAACCGGGAGTTCACGCGCGCTGAGCTGTATATGCTGCTGGAATGCGCCGGTCTCGTTAATATCGAGGTTTCCTTTCTCAAATCCAGGAGGCATCGCACTGGGCTGCATAGACTCCGCTCGTTGGGCTCGGCGCTACGGGACGCCGTCCCCTCGTGCAGGAAGTCCCTGATCGCCTTCGCGTACAAACCGCAAGTGTCATGAAGAGCCGGGGTGGGACGTGATGTGTGATGCAGTTGCCTTCGGCGGACGTTTGCCACAGCGCGCCACGAGGCTTACCCTCGCCGCTCGAGATACCACCCAAGGGTTGGTAGCGCTAGGATGTTCTCTAGTCCTCGGTCTATCGCTACTGCTGGCAATTCCCTCCGCGCTGCTCGGTGTGGCGGAGGGCGCGGAAGTGTTGGAGACGAAAAACGAGGAGTAGCCCATTCCCGAACATGGCGCACTCACACTTGATGTGCCGGTGCCGTGGCAGGCAATATTTTTTCAACCTCCCTACAATCAATTTCCTACGATCACGTTTTCTCCGCTTGACTCAAAGCGCTTCCAATTGTTTGTTACCGTCTTTTGGGACACAGCCATTGACGGCGACGTCACCAGTCCACAGGCGCTTAAAGCCCTGGTGGAGCGGGGCGGCATCGAAGGGACGGATCGACCAGGCTATCTGTTTGATCTGTCCGATCAGTCCGCGCCATCTGGCGAGTACAAGTATCTTACTCAGGGCGCCATGAGCGTCGATGAGCTGGTGCTGACGTTTAAGCTCCTCACCCCGGAGCCTGATTTCCTCGATCGAACAGAAGTGCTCAGGATGCTAAGGAGCGCCCGCCAGAAAAAATACCGGCAAGACGTGCGCCAATCCCTTCGGCTGCCATCGCCGTTCATACACACCAGGGACGTGCCCTGAACTAACCCTCCGGCCAGCCGAAAGAAAGCTGGCGTCTCCTCCCCAAGTGCAGTGCTGAGGCCGAGTTTATAGAGGCGCTTGCGCAGAACTTTCTTGTTTTGTGAATTGCATCATGAATCCGCCTTGCGATCGGTGGGATGAAAAAGTGTTTTTGTGAATCACTTCACAGTATTGATCCTCGATCTTTATTAGACTTGCAGCCGCTCATCATAACCTCCCATGATGATCTAAATTGCTCGGTACTTGCTCTTACCCTCCTCCTCCTCCCACCTAGAGCAGTACCGGGCGTTTTTTTATTCCAAGACTCCAGCCTTGATCCCCATCAGGCCACTGGCATAAATCCGGCGCCACCATGTTTGGGCCCTGCGTGGGCTGGCCGCAGCGTTGGATGCCGCCAGGCGCTTTGAATGTCAGGGCGGGACTGCGGTATGATTTAAATACTGCCGATCCACCTCCCTAGGCCCCGTGCCCTATGACCGACCTCGCCATGAGACGCTGCAAACCCTGTGAAGGGGGTATTCAGCCATTAAGCACGGTGAAAGCCCAAGAGTTACAGAGCAAACTTGACGGCTGGGCACTCAATGAGGCACGGACGCAGATCAGCAAGACCTACCATTTCAAGAATTACTATCAGACGATGGCGTTTGTAAACGCGGTAGCCTGGATTGCCCATCAGGAGGACCATCATCCCGATATGGAGGTGGGTTGGAACCGCTGCGTGGTTCACTATACGACCCACGCCATCAAGGGATTATCCGAGAACGATTTTATCTGCGCTGCAAAGGTTGACCGGTTGATGCCGGGCGAGGCCAGACGCTCCGGTACGGTTGCGGCGTAAGAATTGAGGTTTCCCGGGCAGACGGAGGGGCGCACTCTTTTGGGGAATTTTGGCGAGCGAACGTCGAAGCCGACACCGGCAATTCAGGGGTAGTCAGTCGGACGCGATCGGCTCGAACCAGGCGAGTTTTTCGTGCAGCTTAACGACGTCCCCAACGATGATCATGCTGGGGGGGCGGATCTCCTGTTCCTTGATAATCCCGGGCAGTGTTTGTACCGTGCCGGTAAACACCCGCTGCTTTTGCGTCGTACCCTGCTGAACCAGGGCTGCGGCAGTTCCGGGGGGCATGCCGTGGGCGATCAATTCACGGCACAGGACATCAATGCCATGGACACCCATGTAGACGGCAATGGTCTGCTTAGGCTGGACGAGTGCCTCCCAGTTCAGGTCCATCGAGTCATCCTTCAGGTGTGCCGTGACAAAGATGCAGGAGTGGGCATAATCGCGGTGGGTCAACGGGATCCCGGCATAGCATGCACAGCCGGAGGCGGCGGTGATACCTGGCACCACCTGAAACGGAATGCCTTCCGCCGATAGCGTTTCGATCTCCTCACCGCCCCGGCCGAAGATGAACGGATCACCGCCCTTGAGGCGCAGCACCCGATTCCCTTCTTTCGCAAGCCGCACCAGAACTTCGTTAATCTCGTTCTGCCCTATGGCATGCTGGTCTCGCTCTTTGCCCACGTAGATCCGTTTGGCGTCCTTACGCGTCAATTTCAGCACGGCGGGGGCGACCAGACGGTCATACAATACGATGTCCGCCTGCTGCATTAGCCTGAGTGCACGAAAGGTCAGGAGATCCGGATCGCCGGGGCCGCCACCCACGAGATAGATCTCACCCAAGGGTTGTTCACTCGAGGCTGTGTGGTCCAGTTCGCGCTCCAGCGCGGCAAGGGCCGCTTTGTCCTGTCCGGCGAAGAGCATCTCGGCGACAGGCCCCTGCAAGACCTTCTCCCAGAAGTGGCGTCGCTCGCGTAGCGCGGGGAAGCGTTGCTTTACCTTGCCGCGAAATTCCGCCATCAATGTGGCGAGCCGACCATAGGAGGCCGGGATCATCGTCTCGAGGCGCGCGCGGAGAAGCCTTGCAAGCACCGGTGAGGCACCGCCCGTCGATATCGCGATCTGTACGGGGGCGCGATCGACGATCGACGGCATGATAATTGTGCAGAGTTCCGGGTTGTCAACGACGTTGACGGGGATGTTGCGCGCCTGCGCGAGTGCGGAGACGCGTCGATTGAGCTCACCGTCATCGGTCGCAGCGATGACGAGCGCACAACCATTGAGGTGATGGTCGGAAAAGTCGCTCCGCTCGTGAGTGATGCGCTGATCTTTGCGTAGTTGTGTAAGCTCTGGGTTGAGAGCCGGGGAGACGACCCTCACCTTTGCCTCTCCTAGCAGCAGGCGAGCGACCTTCCGCGCGGCCACATCCCCGCCGCCTACCACGAGGCAAGGCCGCTTTTTCAGGTTGAAGAAAACCGGGAGGAAGGTCATGAAAGGAGCGGGCGCAGGAGTGTTGCGTCGCGGCTCAATCCCAGCGACTCAGGCCTCAGGCAGGGTGACGCCTGTCTGCCCCTGGTATTTTCCACCTTTGTCTTTGTAGGAGGTTTCACAAACTTCATCCGATTCAAAAAAGACTACTTGGGCGATCCCTTCGTTGGCGTAGATCTTGGCCGGGAGCGGGGTGGTGTTGGAAATCTCGAGCGTGACGTGGCCCTCCCATTCAGGTTCAAGGGGGGTGACATTGACGATGATTCCGCAACGGGCATACGTTGACTTGCCAACGCAGATGGTGAGGACGTTGCGAGGGATACGGAAATATTCCACGGTGCGGGCTAGCGCAAACGAATTCGGTGGAATAATGCAGACGTCGGCCTTGATGTCAACGAAGCTGCGGGCGTCGAAATTCTTCGGATCGACTATGGCGGAATTGATATTCGTGAAGACCTTAAATTCATCGGCGCATCGTACGTCGTAGCCGTAACTTGACGTGCCATAGGACACCAAGCGGCTGTTGTCGTTATGCCTTACTTGAGATGGCGCAAACGGCTCGATCATGCCGTGCTCTATCGCCATTCGGCGGATCCAGTTATCAGATTTTACACTCAAGGGCCTACTCGCTGATTGCTAAAGGGCATCAATGCAAAATGGGCAACGGTGCGCCTATATCCGGCTACGTGTGGTGTTCCTCAGTTTTTTTGAATCACGATCTTGGGGAACTTGGACGTATAGTCCTTTGCCTGTAATGAAAGCTTCGCCCCAACCCGCCGGGCAATTTCGTGATAAATCTGGCTTGCCCGGGAGTCCGGATCCATCGCCACTGTGGGCCGGCCACTATCTACACCTTCCCGTATCCTCGTCTCTAGTGGCAGGGCGCCTAGCAACGCGACACCATATTGCTTGGCCATCCGCAGGGCACCCCCCTCGCCAAAGATATGCTCTTCGTGCCCGCACTGGCTACATACATGCACACTCATGTTTTCGACGATCCCGAGCACCGGCACGTTCACCTTTTCGAACATCTTTAGCGCCTTACGGGCATCCGCCAGAGCAATATCTTGGGGGGTAGTTACAATCACCGCGCCGCTCACCGGGATCTTCTGGCATAGGGTGAGTTGAATGTCACCGGTGCCAGGGGGCAGGTCGACCACAAGATAATCCACGTTGTCCCAGTTTGTATCGGTGAGCAGTTGCTGCAACGCCTGAGTGACCATGGGACCACGCCAAATCATAGGCGTCTCTTCGTCAATAAGATAGCCGATGGACATCGACTGCACGCGATAGCTGACTTTAGGCTGCACGGACTTACCGTCGGTTGTCTCAGGCTTACCGTGACAACCGAGCATGCGCGGTAGACTGGGGCCATAAATATCTGCATCCAGGATGCCCACCGTGGCACCTTCGGCCTGCAGCGCGAGGGCGAGATTAACGGCAATCGTGGACTTGCCGACACCGCCCTTACCCGACGCAACCGCGATGACGTTCTTGATGTTGGGCAGGGGCGTCACGCCCTGCTGGACCGCATGGGTCGCAATGGCGCTGTGCAGGTTAAGAGTGAGCTCTCCAATCCCAGGGATCGCTGCGAGTATCCCTTTTAGCTCTCCGACAAGCTTGTCCTGATAGCCCTTTGCGGGGTACCCGAGTTCCACGTCCACATTGACATTGGGGCCTGCAATGGCAATGTTTTTTACTGCCTTGGCCGAGACGAGGTCTTTCCCCAGATAGGGCTCCTGGTACTTGGAAAGAGCCGCCTCAACCTGTTGGCGGGTAATCTCGGGCATTTGATGAGTAATCGCTCCAAGCTGCAGATTTCTGATGAGGCATTTTACAATAAATGCTTTGGTGCGTCTTAACGGGCAGCCTCGCGTGCGATTTTGGCTGAGCCCGGCAGTGGCGGCGTTCAGTGGCGCCAGTGAACGCAGGGTGATACCTTAGGCGCGCATTTTTTTCAGTAGAACAAGGGCCCCTATCGATGCCGAGCCGAAAGATTCTGGTAACCAGCGCGTTGCCCTACGCGAATGGCCCTATCCACATTGGCCATCTTGTCGAATACATTCAGGCGGACATCTGGGCGCGTTTTCAAAAGATGCGTGGGCATGAATGCTATTACGTCTGTGCGGATGACGCGCATGGCACGCCGATCATGCTGCGAGCCCAGCAGGACGGCATCAGCCCGGAGGAATTGATCGAGCGTGTCGGCCGGGATCACCGGGCAGATTTCGCGGAGTTTGCCATTCAGTTTGACAATTACTCCACGACGCGCTCGCCCGAGAATCGCGAGCTCGCCAATACGATATATACGCGTTTGCGCGATGCCGGGCATATTACTCGTCGCACGATTCGCCAGGCGTATGACCCCGTGAAGAAGATGTTTCTTCCCGATCGCTTCATCCGTGGTGAGTGCCCAAGGTGCGGCGCGGCGGACCAGTACGGAGACAGCTGTGAAGTCTGCGGGGCCACCTACTCCCCTGTCGATCTGAAAAATCCGGTTTCGGCCATCTCTGGCGCAATACCCGTTGAGAATGAGTCCGAGCACTATTTCTTCAAGCTGGATAGCTTCGAGCCGATGTTAAGGGATTGGACACACGCAGGCCATCTACAACCGGAGGTGGTCAACAAGCTCACAGAGTGGTTTAAAGCGGGCCTTAAAGAATGGGATATCTCTCGAGATGAACCCTATTTCGGTTTCGAGATCCCGGATGCTCCAGGCAAATATTTTTATGTCTGGCTCGATGCGCCTATTGGCTATCTTGCCAGTTTTAAACAGCTATGCGATCGGGTGGGGCTCAGTTTCGATGCCTTTATTGGACCAGGGAGCAAGAACGAGATGGTTCACTTCATTGGCAAGGACATTATCTATTTCCACGCCTTGTTTTGGCCGGCAATGCTGGAAGGTGCCGGGCTGCGCAAGCCAACGGCCATCTTTGTGCACGGGTTTCTAACGGTCAATGGGCAGAAGATGTCCAAATCGCGTGGCACCTTCGTTACCGCACGAACCTATCTTGAACACCTGGATCCAGAATACCTGCGCTACTATTTTGCCAGTAAGTTAGGTAGCGGCATCGACGATATTGATCTGAACCTGGAGGACTTTGTTCACCGAGTCAACGCCGATATGGTGGGTAAGGTGGTGAACATCGCGAGCCGCTGTGCTGGATTCATCAGTAAACGTTTTGACGGGCGTCTGTCCGATGCACTTGCCGTACCACAGCTTTTCGAGTCGTTTGTCGCGGCTGCGGAGCCCATCGCAAGCGCTTACGAGTCACGCGACTACAACAGAGCCACGCGTGAGGTAATGACCCTGGCGGACAAGGCCAATCAATATATTGACGAACAGAAGCCGTGGGCGCTTGCAAAGGAGAAGGGCAAAGAGGATGAGCTACAAGCGATCTGTTCGATGGGGTTGAATCTTTTCCGCGTTCTGATGGGCTACCTTGCGCCGGTATTGCCGGTGATGGCTGCAGAGGTTGAAAAGTTTTTGAATATTGAGCGATCAACGTGGGGTAATATTGCGACTCCACTGACTCATCACACCATTGGCAAGTTCGAACCTCTGATGACACGGGTCGATGCTTCGCAGGTTACCGCTATGATCGAGGCCTCCAAATCCGACCTCGGCAATCCGAAAGGGGGTTCTTCGAACGATAACTCAATCCCGGATGTCGTTCGAAGATGAGCGAGATACCTGTTGCGCAGATAACTTACGAAGATTTTGCCAAGCTGGATCTTCGGATTGCACGTATCATTAAGGCTGAACACGTAGAGGGTGCCGACAAGTTGCTGCGCCTTGAGTTGGATCTTGGCGATGAGACGCGCTCTGTCTTTGCAGGTATCAAAGCGGCGTATACGCCCGAGGAGCTTGAAGGCAGGTTGACCGTCATGCTAGCCAATCTGGCACCTCGGAAGATGCGCTTCGGTGTATCAGGCGGTATGGTGCTGGCGGCTGGCCCCGGAGGCAAGGAGATCTGGTTACTCCATCCGGACAGTGGCGCCCAGCCTGGGATGAAGGTCAAATAAGAAGTGCTCTGCCAAGGGCGCAGCGCCCCCGCGTTCGGGGAGTACGGCTGCGTCATGTGGACCGGGTGAAGATCTGCCGAGATCCCGTCGTACTTGTCGCCGCAACGACAGATGGTCATACTTGCCGAACGCATCCATGGTCCTTGATTCGCCATCCCGGTGAGTGAATACGCGTTGATCCTTGCCAGCACGGTAGTGGTAAACAATCTGGTACTCGACAGGTTACTCGGTGTGTGTCCCTTCTACGCGGTGTCGCGTAAGGTGGAAACGGCCATTGGGATGTCGTCGGCAACGCTGTTTATGCTGACATTGTCCTCTGCGGCGAGCTACCTCCTGTTTACGTACCTACTGGTGCCCTTGGGCCTTGAATATCTGCGCATCATACTGTTTATCCTGGTCGTTGCGGTGGTGGCAGGGTTTACGCGGTGGACGGTCGAAGGGGTAAGCCCGGTTATGTACCATTTATTGGGGATCTTTCTCCCCCTTGCCGCTGTCAATTGTGCGGTTTTGGGCGTCGCACTGTTAAATCTTCAGCAACCCCACGGATTTACACAGTCCGCCTTCTATGGATTCGGTGCGGGTCTTGGCTTTTCAGTCGTGTTGATTTTTTTCTCAAGTCTGCGTGAGCGCCTTGCAGTTGCTGATGTGCCGACACCGTTCCAGGGTGCCTCTATCGCCTTGGTCACGCTCGGATTGATGTCGATGGCCTTTATGGGCTTTGCCGGGCTGGTGAAAGCGTGACTGTAATCAGCGCACTGTTGGTGGTCGGTTCGCTTGCCCTCGCCTCTGCATTGCTGATGGGCTACGCCGCCGCGCGGTTTCAGAGAGAACGCCTGTCCCTGGTGGACAAGATTGATGCGTTGCTTCCGCAAACCCAATGCGGGCAGTGCAGTTATCCAGGTTGTCGACCCTATGCCGAGGCCATCGCCCGTGGTGATGCCGACATCAATCAGTGCCCGCCAGGCGGTGCCCTCACCATCGGCGCGCTTGCGGAGTTGCTTGGGCGTGATGCCAAGCCGCTCGATCCTGGCCGCGGTACGAGCAAGCTCAAGCAGGTTGCTTTTATCGACGAGGCCCTGTGCATCGGCTGCTTCAAATGTATTTTAGCTTGCCCAGTTGACGCGATTTTGGGGGCCCCAAAACAGATGCACACGGTCGTATCGTCAGAGTGTACGGGGTGTGAACTGTGTGTTGAACCGTGCCCAGTGGATTGCATCGACATGAGGGTTGTGGATCAGGGAATGTCCAACTGGCGCTGGCCGAGGCCGCAAGACGCGCCGAGGATGGGGCTTTGAGCCAGACACTGTGGCAATTTCATGGAGGTTTAAAATTACCCGGTCACAAGGCGCTATCTAATCGGGAACCATCCATTCCTGCCGCCATCCCCGAACGCCTGTTTTTACCCCTGCAACAGCATATCGGCATCGCATCTCGACCCACCGTCAAGATCGGAGAGAAGGTATTAAAGGGACAGCTCATCGCTTCCGCCGAGGGGTACGTCAGCGTACCGGTTCACGCCAGCACATCGGGCACGGTGATCGACATTGGCGATTACCCTGTTGCGCATCCTTCGGATGTCGACGCACGGTGCATTGTCATCGAACCCGATGGCGACGACGTTTGGGTTGAAAGGCGAGTGCCAGCGCAATGCGACTTGCTGGGACCGAAGGCAGTCAATGACATGATCCGAGATGCTGGGATCGTTGGCTTGGGCGGTGCGGGATTCCCCTCCCACGTCAAGGTCAACGAAGGCGTAGAGAACGTTGTGGACACGCTGATCATCAACGGTGCGGAGTGCGAGCCTTATATTACCTGCGACGATCGCCTGATCCGTGAGCGGGCCGACGAGGTGATTGCCGGGGCGAGCCTCATCAGTCGCACCGTGCAGGCCAAACGTTGCATCGTCGCCGTGGAGGACGACATGCGCGACGCTTATGCCGCGCTGGAAAAGGTGCTGATCGGTGACATTGAACTGGCCAAGGTGCCGGCCATCTATCCAGCGGGCGGTGAGAAACAGCTGATCTTCACGCTGACCGGTAAAGAGGTGCCATGCGGGCGCCTGCCTATCCATATCGGCATTGTCATGCACAATGTGGCAACGGCTGCGGCGGTCTATCGCGTTGTGCACTACGGGGAGCCACTCGTATCACGCTATGTCACCGTGACCGGTAGCGTGGTTTCGCCCCGCAATATGCAAGTGCTGCTGGGGACTCCTGTGGGGGACTTGGTTGACCAGTGTGGCCGGCCTGACGGTCCACCTAAGAAAGTCATTATGGGCGGGCCGATGATGGGGATCCCCGTGCAGGATGAACGGGTGCCGGTGATTAAGACCACTAACTGCATTCTCGTTACCGATGCCCTGGAACGAGGTCCCCAAATGCCCTGCATCCGATGCGGTGACTGTGTTGATGTCTGTCCCGTCAATCTTCTTCCGCAGCAGTTGTATTGGTATGCCCGCGCGCAGGATTTTGATACGGCACAGGACCTTCATCTGTTTGATTGCATTGATTGTGGCTGTTGTGCGCAGGTATGCCCCAGTAACATCCCGCTGGTCCAGTATTTCTTTTTTGCTAAGTCGGAGATCGCAGCTGAAGAAGAGGCGAGGGGATCTGCGGATCGCGCGCGCGGGGCCTACGAGTCGCGGACCGCGCGTCTCGCAAAGGACGAGGCGGAGCGCGCGCGCCACCTCCAGCAAGGCGATATTGGAGAGAGCCGTGCAAAGAATGATCGCGGGCAAAAGAAGGCCTACATCCAAGCGGCCATAGAGAGAACCAAAGCAAAACGCGCCACCGCCCGGGAGCGTGAGGGCTCTCCAAAAGACAACGCGACCGTGGGTCCTGATCGCAAATCTACGCCTGAATCCAATGAATGACCTCTAGCATGCCTGGCTTTGCACCTGACTCAGAGCCGCACTCCGTCTCCTCGATCATGCGCCAGGTGCTTTATGCCCTTGTGCCGGGCATTGCGCTCTACGTGTGGTTCTTCGGCTTTGGTATTGTAATTAATTGCCTACTCGCGACGAGCGTAGCCCTCGTCTCGGAGGGCATCATGCTTAGGCTTCGCAAGCGGCCAGTCACGCCCTTTCTCACGGACGGAAGCGCTGTTGTGACAGCCGTGCTGCTAGCCTTGGCGATGCCTCCCTATGCGCCGTGGTGGGTGACATCCATTGCCGCCATCTTTGCCATTGTTATCGCGAAACACCTGTATGGCGGTTTGGGCTATAACCCCTTTAACCCGGCGATGGCCGGGTACGCATTGGTGTTGATCTCTTTCCCCGCTGAGATGACGACTTGGCCTCTGCCGCATATGTTGAGTGAGATGCGTCCCGGTTTCATTGACAGTGCGATGATCATCTTTGCAGATCAGCCGACAGGGGCACTGAAATTGGATGCCTTGACTGGCGCTACGCCATTGGCGCATGTCAAATCCGAGCTTGGTAATATGCGTATGGTGTCTGAGGCTGTTGGTGCGCCTATTTTTGGCATGTTAGGTGGCAAGGGTTGGGAATGGTTGAGCCTGGGCTATTTATTAGGTGGCGTATGGCTCTTATACAAGAAAATTATCAAGTGGCAAATCCCGGTCAGCATGCTTGCGGGGCTCTTTATTATGGCAGTAGTTTTTTATCTCAGTGATCCCGAAATCTATCTGTCGCCCGTGTTTCATCTGTTCAGCGGCGCGACCATGCTCGGTGCGTTTTTTATTGCGACGGATCCAGTGACCGCTGCGACGACGCCATTAGGACGCATCATCTTCGGCGCAGGGATTGGAATCTTGACCTATGTCATACGCGCATGGGCGGCATATCCCGACGGTCTTGCATTTGCCGTGCTGCTCATGAATGCAGCCGCTCCTACCATTGATCATTACACGCAGCCACGGATCCTTGGTGAGGGCAGACAGTGACGCAAGCGCTTCTTGCGCGCATGATCCGCGCGGCTGTACCAATCCTTATAATTGCGATCCTTGGCACGACGGCGGTTGCCTTCAGCTATCAGCTCATGCAGGAGCGTATCGCGCAGCGCGAACAGCGGGCGGCGCTGCGTGATGTCGCGACTGTCATGCCCTTACACTACGATAATGACATCTATGAGGACGCCGTCGTGGTCAATGCCACGGAGTATCTGGGAACCGATGGGCCGGTCACAGTGTATCGCGCGCGCCTTGCCGGCAAGCTGGTCGGCGTCGTACTCGTGCCCGTGACGGCGGATGGCCACAATGGCCCGATCCCGCTCATCGTCGGCATCGCCGCCGACGGAACGCTCTGTGGTGTCAGGGTACTGGAGCAGCACGAAACAGAGGGCCTAGGCGATGGGGTTGATCAAAAGCGATCCAACTGGATCCAAGGATTCACAGGCCGCTCGCTGCAAGATCCCACGAGCGAAGGCTGGCGGCTGAAACGTGACGGCGGGGCATTCGACGGATTAAGCGGTGCGACAGTCAGCGTGCGGGCAATTATTGAGGTGGTGCACACCGCCTTGCAGTATTATGCGGCCAATAGAGACCTTTTAACTAAAGATTGAGAAGCGAGGGTGTCGCTCCATGCCTATCATGTCTCGCAGACGCGGCATATGGCCAGTTTGAGATATTCAGTCTCCGGGATCGCCGGGTGAATCGGGTGGTCGGGTGCTTGGTGACCCTGCTCGATGATTTGCACCCGTCGCTTCAGGCGGCGGGCCGTTCGGCGGATCATGTCAAGAAAGACCTCGCGTTGAAGGTGGGTAGAGCACGAGGAGGAGATCAGAATGCCGTCCTCACCAAGCAGCTGCATGGCGGCTTGATTGAGTCGCAGGTACGCCGTCAAGCCCGCTTTTGCGTCCTTCTTCCGTTTAATTAGGGCAGGTGGATCCAGGATGATGATATCGAATTGCTTATTAGTGTTTCGGAAATTCTTGAGAGTGCTAAATGCATCGCCGGTTTGGACCTCTACATTGTCAAGTTGATTGAGCGCCGCATTACGCCGCACGTAGTCAATGGCCTTCTCTGAGGCATCGACACATGTGATCTCACGGGCGCCCGCAACAGCGGCCTGGAGGCCCCAGGCCCCCAGGTAACTGAACACATCCAAGACACGGCCGCCTTTTACATAGCGCTGCATGCGCGCGCGGTTGAGTGTGTGATCGTAATACCATCCTGTCTTTTGGCCATCGAGCATTGGAACGTCGAAGCGGGCGCCATTCTCAATGAGCGACACTTCGGAAGGCACTGTCCCGAAGGCTGTTTGGACGTAACAGTTGAGACCTTCCATCGTGCGAGATGTCATATCATTGCGAAGCAGGATCGCGGCAGGTTTAACCACCTCAATTAGGCAACTTACGATCTCGTTCTTGAGCATTTCCATACCGGCAGTTGCGATCTGCGCGACGAGAACCTCCCCATAACGGTCGACGACAAGGCCGGGCAGTCCGTCGCTTTCCCCGTATGCCAGGCGATAGAAAGGCGAGTCAAAGAGCCGCTCACGAAGCGCCAACGCCGTTGCGAGCCGCTTCTCGATCAGTGGCGTTCCGAGCACTTGTGATGGATCACGGGACACAAGTCTGGCACAGATGAGCGAATGCGGGTTGACGTAGCCGGTACCTAATTCCTTGCCATTGTTCGTCGTGATGATAATGGGCTCGCCTGGCGTAAACTGGGTGAGAGATGTCTTCTCGGTGTCGACCTCGTTACTGAACACCCACTGATGGCCGGCGCGAAGTCGCCGGTCCTCTCCTTTCTTCAAACAGAGCGGCGGGAGTTTCATGGCGGGCGTGAGGGGATTCATCGATCGAGGCACTGTGGCAACAAGCGCCTAGTATAAGGACCAATCCGTGCGGGAGGTAAGGGGCGGGACCACAATTGCGCAGGGATTGAAACCCGTAACCCCATCGCGGCCTTGCTGGGCGGTGTATTTTGCATTAGAGCTAAGGCGGTAAATTACGTATGATGCGCAGTGTCGCCACGTTCTTTATTGAAGGGCCATGTCACGGCATCCTGACTTAGTGATCCTGCAGGACAGGGTTTGGGACACTAATCCGGCACTCGTCCAGCTACTCGGATTGTGTCCACTCCTGGCAGTCTCGGATACGTTCATCAAGGGGTTCGCATTGGGTCTTGCCACCTTGCTCGCCGTTCTCGCCACGAGTGTCACAGTGTCCGCGCTGCGTTACTTGGTCCCCCACGAGGTCCGCGTCCCCGCGATCGTGCTATTGCTTGCATCGTTCGTAACCATCATCGATTTAGGGTTAAAGGCCTATTTTTATGAGTTGAGTGAGGTTCTTTCAATCTTCGTCCCTCTGATCGCTGTCAACTGCATGATCATTGCCCGTGCAGAGGAGTTTGCTGCCTGCAGTGAGGTAAGACTCTCGCTATTCGACGGATTGGCAACGGGGCTCGGGTTCTTGCTCGCCCTCGCCGCCTTAGGGACGCTCCGAGAAATGTTGGGTTATGGCACGCTGTTGAGAGACGCGGCACTTTTGTTCGGCGAGCGAGCAGGTGGCCTTGAGATATCGCTGGATGCGCATTATCCAGGCATGCATCTCGTCAGGCTGCCAGCGGGCGCCTTTTTCATTTTGGGGTTGTTGATTGCTCTGCGGCGAGCGCTTGATACCCGGGGAACCGCGGAAGCGCTAAAAGGCGAACATGCCTCAGTCAATGACTCGATGGGCCATGCCCCCGCATGAGGACTGTAAGAGGCCCCGCCGAGCCTCAATGTTGCTGTCGCCGGTTTGAATCGAGAAAAGCGCAAGGCAATATTTGAGCGGCTGAAAGCGCAAAAGCCGCATCCACTTACGGAGTTGCGCTACAGAAACCCCTTTGAACTTTTGGTCGCGGTGATCCTCTCAGCCCAGGCGACGGATGTCGGTGTTAACAAGGTGACGGCCAAATTGTTCAAGGTGGCGAACACACCCGAGAAGATGCTTGCCCTCGGAGAAGCCGGTTTGCGGCGATACATAAAGAGCATCGGCCTCTATAAAACTAAGGCACGAAACCTCATCAGGACCTGTGCCATGCTCGTTAATGACTATGGCGGGGAAGTACCTGACATCCGTCAAGCCCTGGAGGGTTTACCGGGTGTGGGAAGAAAGACAGCCAGCGTGATTCTTAACACGGCGTTTGGTCAGCCTACCATCGCTGTTGATACGCACGTCTTTAGGGTCGCTCGACGGACAGGCCTTGCAGCGGGCGCCCGGAATGTACTAGAGGTAGAAAGGAAGTTACTCAAGACAGTGCCCGATGAATTCAAGAAAGATGCGCACCACTGGTTAATTCTCCACGGACGTTATACTTGTACCGCGCGCAAGCCTCATTGTGATCACTGTGTGATCGTTGATTTGTGCGAGTATCGGCACAAAGTGATTGGATAGCCGCAGAGGTTAAGCCGGCGTTTCGGTTGTGTTTGCAGGGAATTTGTTCTAAGAATCTGGTTTGAAGGGCAACAGGGTGTTTGTACAGGATCGCGAGTCCGCTCGGCGTTTTTTCTTAGAGGTCTGGAAGAAACAGAAGGAACGTGGGCCGATGGAGCCATTGGAGCAAGTGGTTGCGGGGATCATTCGAGAGCATCCCGAGTATCATAGCCTGCTGGAAGACGAAGAGCATGCGTTGCGAGAGGATTTTCCACCCGAGCGTGGCGAACCAAACCCGTTTTTGCACATGAGTATGCATATTGCTGTGCACGAGCAGTTGGCCACAGACCGGCCACCAGGAATTGTGGCGATCTATCATTCACTTCTGCCTAGGTTTTCGAGTCCCCAAGACCTTGAGCACCGAATGATGGAGTGCCTTGCGGACGTATTATGGGCGGCCGAGCGCGGGGAGAGCATGCCGGATGAGACAGCTTATTTAGAGTGTGTGAAGAGGATCGCCTGATGCGCCATCGATCGGAATGGAGAACACTTAACTGCGTCCCCATTCACCTTGGCTTTGTTCGACGATGAGCCACAATGAGCGAAGAACGCCTGCTGGAGCTCCGTTTCCCTGCTGATCCAACTAGGCTGGCTACGGTGCGCGCGGAGGTTAGAAATGCTGCCGAGAGGGTCGGATGCTGTTCCACAGTGACATCTCAGCTTGTGATCGCAGTCAACGAGGCGTGTACAAACATTATTCAACACGCATATAGAGGAGATCCGTCGGGTGAAATTGTCCTGGAAATACTCAATAATGGCAAAGATATTATTTTTCGCTTGACCGACTTTGCCAAACCAGTTGATCCAGCCAGAATCAAGCCGCGGGATTTAAGCGACGTTCGTCCAGGTGGTTTGGGAACCTATTTCATGCGCGAGATCATGGACGACTGTTCATTTGGGCAACTCGCCGATGGCAGCGGCAACTGCCTGGAGATGGTGAAGAAGATAGAGTAACAGAAGGAACAATGGCTATGAAATACAAGACACGCAAAGAAGGGCGCTACACGGTCGTGGAGTTGATGGGGGATGTGGATCTGTCGTGTTCGGTTGATGCACGTAAGGTTATATTGGAGTTCTTGAAGGGTGGTCGTAATGTGCTCGTTGAACTCTCTCAAGTGACCTACATCGATAGTTCCGGTGTGGCGAGTCTGGTAGAAGGTTATCAGACTGCCAGGAAGAAAGAATTGAAATTCGGTCTCGTCGGGGTCAGTGATGCCGCCTTGAGTGTCATCCAGCTCGCGCGTCTCGATAAGGTGTTCCCCATCCACGCCACCGTCGAGGAGCGACTTCGGGAGGATGGCTAGCCCAGAGCTCAAGCATCCGCTGTTGTCTGTACAACAACTGGGCCGTACCGCAGTCCAGGCCGTTGAGGAATGCGGCTATGTTGCCGCGCTGCTTGTAGAGAGCCTTTATTGGGTCGTCTTTGGATCCGTGAGACACCAGCCGGTCCGGCTACCCAGCATCTTCTCCCAAATGATGACGATAGGAATCGGGGCGATACCTATCGTGTTCGTATTATCGTTTGCTGTCGGCGTGATGTTGGCGATCCAAGGGATCCATACGCTGAGAATATTTGGTGCCGAGTCTCAGGTAGTGATCGGGATCGCGCTCTCAGTGACCCGTGAGTTTGGTCCATTAATTACTGGCGTGCTTATAGCCGGCCGGTCGGGTTCTGCGTTGGCGGCGCAGATCGGAACCATGCAAGTCTCACAGGAGATCGATGCGCTGCGTGTAATGGGGATTAATCCTGTGCGTTATCTGGTGTCGCCGGCGTTGCTGGCCATGTTAATTATGGTGCCAACGTTAACCTTTTTCTCGGATCTCGCCGCCTTATTTGGTGGGGCGGTCTACAGCACCGTTGAGCTCGGGCTCGGTGTCGAGGCATACCTGCAGCAAACGCTGGACGTATTGGCGGCGGATGACATCATGCAAGGGCTCATCAAGAGTGTTGTGTTTGCTGGCATCATTGCACTGGTTGGCGTAAGCAATGGGTTCAGTGTGACTGGTGGGGCGGAGGGTGTTGGGCGGGCAACCACTCGAGCCGTTGTGTTATCCATCTCTTATATCGTACTCGCCGACATGGTATTTACGTACTTTCTTAATCGTTGAAACATGGCCTCCGTCCTTACAAGCGTAGATGATCCCGTCATGGAGGTACAAGACTTAGTAACGCATTATGGCGCGGTTCAGATCTTGCGTGGAGTGAACATGACTGTAAGTCCGGGCGAGATCATGGCCATCATGGGCCGCAGCGGCTCGGGGAAAAGCACTTTGTTAAGTTACCTACTGGGGTTGCATCGCCCAACCAGCGGATGCGTCCGGCTGTTAGGATTGGACATCGCCCGGGCAAGCGCCGCAGAACTGCACGAGTTGCGCAAGAACATCGGGGTCGCATTTCAGGGCGGCGCAATGTTTAGCTCCATGACCGTGGGTGAGAATATCCGGCTCCCGTTACGCGAGCATACCAAATTAGATGAGAAGACGATGCAAATCATGACGCGGATGAAACTGGAGCTCGTGAATCTCGGAGGCTTCGAGCATCTCATGCCGTCGCAATTGTCCGGTGGCATGCTGAAGAGGGCGGCGCTAGCGCGCGCCATCATAATGGATCCGAAACTGCTGTTTTTCGATGAGCCGTCAGCCGGGCTCGACCCGGTCGTGGCTGCGGAGCTGGATGAGCTAATCTTGCGCCTCAGGGATGCACTGCAAATGACCATCGTTGTGGTGACTCATGAGCTGAGCAGCGCTTGTAAGATTGCGGACAGGATCATGATTTTGGAAAAGGGATGCGTACTCATGACGGGAACTGTTGATGAAGTTCGCAACTCGGAGAATGAGCGCATTCAGGCGATGCTCCATCGCCGGCCAGGCACGAAAGAAATCGACCCTGACGACTACCTGCAACGCCTCACCCGGGACTAGGCACAGGGCGATGAAACGCGAACATATTAACTATTTGGTGGTAGGGGTCTTTGTGCTGGCGATGGCAGTGGCCTTGCTGGTTTTGCTGTACCAGATCACCGGACGGGCGGGGCCCACCGACACGTACTTTGTCAACTACAGCAATGTATCCGGCATCAAGCAAGGGACGCCTGTTTTCTACGAAGGCTTTCAGATTGGGCAGGTGGAGGACATTATCCCCGGGCGGAGCGGGGGTAAGACAAACTATCGGGTCGAAGTCAGCGTACGTAAAGATTGGCACATCCCGACGGACAGCGTCGCGAGGATCGTGGCATCAGGCCTGATATCTGCGGTCTCCATCAACATCCGCGAAGGCAAGAGCGAGACATTGCTTAGTCCAGGTGATGCGATCCGAGGGCAAGAAGGCGTTAGCCTATTTGATGCAGTTGCTGAGATCGCAGACGACTTTCATCAGCTCTCGCAGAAGGGGATCGAGCCGGTACTCGAGAACTTGAATGGACGCATTAACGGGCTTGCCGAGGAACTTAGCGCGCTCATTGACGACAGCGTACGTCCTTTTTTCGATAAGCTGAATGCGCTGGCGGACCATCCCGAACTCATCGAGGATACGCGCTCGTTGCTGGTTAAGCTCAACAACAGCGCCGATAGGTTGAAGGAGCTGCTCAGTGAGGAGAACCGGGAACAGGTGGCAGAGGTTCTGAAGAATATCGAGGGCGCATCGAGGGAACTCAGTGGCCTGATGGCGCAGATTAACGGCACAAGGGCGCTCATGGATAAGTTGTTGTTGGATATGGACGCACTGGTAACTGAGAACCAGGATGACATTCGACAGTCCGTGGCTGATCTACAGAAATCACTGCAAGTTGTGTCTGAACATATTGATGCTGTGGCATACCACCTGGAAGGCAGTGCCCGGAATGTCCATGAGTTCACCCGTGAGATCAGAGAGGATCCGGCACTGTTGCTCCGCGGTGCGGCACCACCGGCTGAAGGAGGCGCCCCGGAAGAAGGGGGCAGGGAGTAGTGCGCAGCTGGATGCTCGTCGTTCTGACTGCGGGCCTCAGTGCTTGCGCGCGGCAATCGCCAGTGCCCGCTGATCATTTCTATCGCTTGCCCGAGCCGCAAGCTGTTCATGTGATGAGTACACCACTCGCGGAAGAGATGGTGCTCGTGAAGCAATTTAATGCCAATGGGGTGTACATCGAGCGGGCAATGCTCTTTACAAATGATGCGCAGTCGGTGGAACTGCAGCAGTACCGTTACCATTTTTGGCAAGACAGTCCAGGCCGCCTCGTGCGGGATCATCTCGTTTCCTACCTCAGAGATGCCAACGCCGCGGCCGTCGTTGCCACTGAGAATAATGCTGCGGCTGAATTAGTCATATCAGGTAAGATCACACAATTCGAGCAACGTAAACGGCCTGATAGCATACAAGTGGCTGTGGCCTTGGAGCTCCGCGTAGATCGTCCAGGCGGAGATCGACCCATATTGTTGAACCGTTACTCTACGCAAGTCGCGGTCGACGGTGACTCATTCGAGGCGACAGTGAGAGCGTTCAATAAAGCGTTGCTGCAGTTATTCGACGAATTTCTGACCGTTGCACAACGTGCAGTCAGCCCGTCGCAATAAGCTGTATTTGACAGGTGTGAGCTACGCGGGTGCAGGCGATGCATTGTGCCTCAACCGGTGGGTTAGCGGATTCGCGCGCTTCTCAAACTAATAAAAAAGAATGAAGACCTTCCTGCAACTCCTCAAGCGCCACTTGGTGCGTGTGATCATCGGTCTCCTCGTGGTGGTCATGTTTCTCCTCCATGTGTCCGGCCTGCTGCACTGGCGCTTAATCGATCGCATGGAAAACATCGCCTATGATGCGCGCCTCGTATTTACGATGCCTAACTCACAGGATCCCCGTATCGTCATTGTCGACATCAATGAGAAGAGTCTGGCCGAGGAAGGGCGCTGGCCCTGGAGCAGGGACCGCATGGCGCGCTTCCTGGATCAGCTCTTTAATCACTATCACGTCGCCCTTGTGGCATTTGACTTGGTCTTCGCGGAGCCAGACAGGAGTTCAGGGCTAGACGTACTCGAGGGTCTTGCGAACGACAGATTTAGCGATTTGCCGGAGTACCGCGCACGGCTGGAAAGTATTCGGCCAAAGCTCGATTACGACAGGCTGTTTGCAGGGGGCATCAAGGGACGGCCCGTCATACTGGGTTTCTATTACAACGAACCGAACGACACTGGAGAGGTGTCCAAGAGTGGTGCGTTGCCGTCCCCCACATTTGTGCAGGGCGGTTTCAAAGGAAGAAAGATTGACTTCATCAGGGCGGGAGGCTATGGAGGAAACCTGGCCGAGTTCCAACTGAATGCCATCGGCGGGGGGCATTTCAATCCGTGGGTGGATGAGGACGGTACCGTCCGACGGGTGCCAATGCTCGTCGAATACGATGGCGCCTATTACGCTTCCCTGTCACTTGAAGTCGCGCGGGTGATACTTGGAGTGGCCCAAGTTGAGCCCCAGTATGCCTACACCCTTCCATGGGATAAGCGCTACCCAGGACTTGAGTGGCTAAAGCTCGGTCACCACTTGGTACCCGTCGATGGGCGTATACGGACATTGGTACCCTATCGCGGTAGGCAGGGAAGCTTTCCCTATGCCTCCGCAGCCGATGTGCTGAACGGGCGTGTAGCCCCCGAGATCCTAAAAAACGCGGTCGTACTGGTTGGTGCCACTGCTCCAGGCTTGCTGGATCTAAGGGCGACCCCGGTGCAGAAAGCCTTTCCTGGGGTTGAGATCCATGCCAATCTCATCTCCGGGATACTGGATCAGACGATTAAAGAAAAGCCTGCCTACACCTTGGGTGCGGAGTTCATACTCCTGCTCATCATCGGGCTCGTGATGGCGTTGATACTGCCGCTATTGACGCCTCTTTGGGCCACGCTGGTCACACTGCTCGTGACCGTGATTTCCATCGGCTTCAATTTTGCAATTTGGCACTATGCCAATCTGGTCCTGCCGATCGCCTCGGGCGTCATCATGATCCTCGTGATGTACCTACTCAATATGACGTATGGTTTCTTCGTGGAGACACGAAGGGAACGCCAAATCATGGGGCTCTTTGGCCAATACGTACCACCGGAACTGGTCAACGAGATGAGTAGGGATCCGGCATCCTATTCAGTCGAAGCGGAGAGCCGGGAACTGACCGTTTTATTTTCCGATGTACGCGACTTTACGAACCTCTCTGAAGGCCTTACTCCGAAGGATCTATCCCAGCTCATGAATGAGTTTCTGACGCCGATGACCCAGATCATCCACAAACACCGGGGCACTATTGATAAGTACATGGGCGATGCCATCATGGCATTCTGGGGTGCTCCGGTGGAAGATCCAGAGCACGCGCGACACGCATTAATGGCTGGAATGGAGCTGCTTGAGCGCACATACTCCTTACAGAACGAATTCCGATCCCGTGGCTGGCCTCCACTCAGGGTGGGGGTCGGGATTAATACGGGCGTAATGCGCGTAGGCAACATGGGATCGGCGTTTCGAATGGCCTATACGGTGATCGGAGATGCTGTCAATTTGGGGTCGCGCTTGGAAGGGCTCACGAAAGAATACGGTGTCCCGCTGATTGTGAGCGCGTCGACCAAGGGGGCGGTGCCGGAGTACTTCTACCGCGAGCTCGACCGGGTGCGGGTGATGGGTAAGGATGAGCCGGTGGCGATCTTTGAGCCCATTGGGCTCATTAACGACATCGACAAGACCACACTCGATGAAATGACCCTGTATGCGCAGGCTTTGAAATACTACCGTGCCGAGGACTGGGATAGGGCCGAGTTGCAGTTTCTCAATTTACAAAAGATAGCGCCTGAGCGTGGCCTGTACAGCTTATACATCAAACGCGTTGCCCATTTTCGGAGACATCCGCCTGAGGTAGCCTGGAATGGCGTGTTTACCTACACGACCAAAGGTTAGCCCGTCTCGTGTAGTAAGACGGTAAGGAGATCAGGTCGCTGGCTTTGGTGCGGAGGCGATGTAATTGTTGCTACTTGTTTAGCGAGAATTCCATTTTGATCCCAGCCAATTCGATTACGTCGCTATTGCGCAACGCATAGGCCCGGGGGCCAATCGGCTGACCGTTGATCAGGGGATAACGCTGGCCATCACCGTCACTTTCGATATGCGTCAGGAAGTAACCTTGTGGGCGACGTGAGATAACGGCCACCTGCACACCTGGCTTGCCCAATGTGATCAGCGCCTTGGTGAGTTCGAGTTCCTTACCGGCGATGGGGCCATTTAGGACTGTAAGCGATCCCAACGGCATGATGGAAGCGTTGTGCTGTGATTTTGATTCTGGTGGTGTCGATGGTGCTGGAGCCACACCAGCCTGTTTAGCGGCTTGAGCGGCGGCAATAGCGCTCGACACCGAGCTCGGCCGAATGATCAGAGTCTTTTCGAACTGCTCGTCATCTGCCGTTGCGTGTTCGTTTATATATTTAAGCTCATGCTTGCCAATGGTGAGTATGTCACCGTTTCGCAGCGCCTGCTTCTTTATCAGTTTCCCATTGACATAGGTGCCATTCGTGCTGCCAAGGTCTTCAAGGAAGGAGTCGTCTAGGATCGTAATGATCAGCGCGTGTTTTCCGCTAACTGCCAAATTATCAATTTGGATGTCGTTATCGGGACGTCGCCCAACTGTGGTGCGTTCCTTCTCGAGCGCGAACTCCCCTTGAACCACACCATTCAGGCTCAGAATAAGCTTCGCCATAGAACTGTCCTATCGACTGACGTCAACTGAATAGCCCAAATACCCTCTGATACAAGCTGCTCGGTGCTGGAAAGTGGTCCAGGGGGCGCGCCAGTATCACGGAGATGTTGTCATTGCCTCCTTTTTCGTTTGCTTGCTGTACCAATTCCCCTGCCGCCTGTACAAGATTAGCACTATATTTACTTAGGGTTAAGCGAATTTCTTCATCAGTTACCATATCATTGAGGCCGTCCGAACACAGCAGGTAGATGTCCCCGGGGCTGACATGACCCTTCTGAATGTCCACCTGGACGTCCGCTCTGACCCCGAGCGCCCGGGTGACCAGATTCTTAGGCATCGACACCTCGGCTTCCTCAGGCGTAAACATGCCCCGGTCGATAAGCTCTTGAATTAGCGAGTGGTCAGTCGTGAGTTGCTGGAGTTTGCCCCCACGCAGCCGGTAGAGCCTCGAATCGCCCACATGGGCAATCGTAATCTCATCATTATAGAAGAGGCTGACCACCACCGTCGTTCCCATGCCTTGGCACTGTGGTTCGTCCCGGGCGATCTTGTAGATATTCCAGTTTGCCTGGCTGATGGCGTCTTTGATCAGCAGAGATTCCGGGTGCGAACCGGCCGGGCCACTCCGCCGATTGGGTCTTAGATTTCCAACCTGGCCTTTGACGGCATTCATGATCGACGTCACGGCAATGCTGCTTGCCACCTCGCCCGCTCTATATCCCCCCATGCCATCTGCGAGCACAAGCAGTCCGAGACTCGGGTCGCTCACCGTGCTGTCCTCGTTATGCCGGCGTTTCTTGCCGACATGAGAGATGTTCGCGATTTCAAGCTTGCTAGTCAGGTCCATAGCCAATCACTTTGTGAGTGACTGCAGGCAGGTCCGCATGTGCCTCGCCAGTTCACCACCGGTTTGGTAGCGTGCTTCCACTGCCTTTTGTAACGCCTTATTGATAATGGGTACCAAGAGCGGTGCTTCTTGGCCCAGTTCGGGTCGCCGGTTCACGATGTTCGGATGCGGCTCATTCGTGATCTTATACATGAGTGTCGCCATGGAATCACCTTGAAATGGCAACGAACCACAGATCAGCTGGTATAGCATCACGCCGAGCGAAAATAGATCTGAACGCCCGTCGACCTTTTGGCCGGAAAGCTGCTCGGGTGACATGTAGGAGGGGGTGCCAAAGACCATTCCGGTCTTTGTCTTGCTGGCGTCGGTAATCCGGGCGATGCCGAAATCCGTTAGCTTGATGTTTCCCGTGTCGCGTTCCCACATGACGTTGCCCGGTTTTATATCACGGTGCACCACGTTCTGCGAGTGCGCGTAATGCAGTGCGTCTGCCGCTTGGATGGTGATATCGATGACCGTGCGTAAGGGGAGCAGATTGTCTCGACTAGTGTATGGCCTCAAATCCTCGCCCTTGAGGAACTCCATGGCAATATAGGCCAGATCGTGCTCCTCGCCGGCATCGTAAATCGTCACGATGTGGGGATGCGTCAGGCGACCCGCCGTCTCCGCCTCGCGGAAGAAACGCGTTTTCACCGCCTCCAATTCATTTTCCTCAAACTCCTGGGAGAGCGGCAGGGTCTTAATCGCCACGACGCGGTTGATCTTCGGGTCCCTGCCCTGGTAGACGGTCCCCATGGCCCCTTTACCGAGCTCCCTTTCGATTTGATAGCGGCCGAGCATGGGCTTTTCGACGCCGCCGGCGACATCCAGCACCAGGGTACCAGCCGCTGGGCCGGAGCCCGGCCCGCCGAGCATGATGGTCTCCTCCATCGCCTTTGCTCGAGGGCTTCGCTCCTTGACGTCTCGGAAATTGGGGTCGTATTGGGACATGTAGTTGTACGTCGCGTTGGCCTTGCTGAACTGGCGCTTTCGCTCGTAGTCCAGCGCCAAGTTGTACAGTGGGTCCATGATCGAGTCGTCAAGGGGACATTTACGGAATTTTTCAAAGGCCATATCCAGCTGGCCCTGTTGCTGGAAGGCAAGGCCGAGCATCCGGTTACTCTCGGCCGATTCAGCCTCGGAGCGGAGCTTGCCCTTTTCCGTGACAAGATAGCGTTTGGTGGTCAGCAGCAGATACCCGAAGAAGAGTAAACTAGCAGGCCACATCAGCTCTAACCACATGGCGTCGCGAACCATAAATGTGGTCTCGCCGAGCACAAGAGCGATGAGCAGCACCGCGGTGATCCCGGCTGCCATCCCTGCGCGGAGGCTTGGCAATAAGAACATGAGATACAAGGCAATCACCAGGAAGGCCCCCATCCGCGCCAACCCTCCCCAGTCCGGGATGATGAAGAAATCTTCATTTAGGATGCTGGCGATGGTGTGGGCCAGTGTGACAACCGGCTCCATAGCAGAATTAACAGGGGTTAGTTGCGGAGAACCCAGGCCAAAGGCCGTCGCGCCGATGAGCACGATCTTATCCCGGTACTTCTCAGCCGGGATCTTGTCGGTGTACACGTCGAAAAAGGAATCCACATGAAACGCCGGTTTATCCCCGCGATCGGTGTAGAAAAAGGGTCTCATTTGCAAGTAAGGATCGGTCTTGATACTGAGCTTTCCGAGTTTGATACCCTCTCCGAGCGTTACCTGAATGTCATCAATTCCTAGATTGAGACTCTGTGCCGCAAGCAACAGTGAAAAGGAGGGGAAAAAACGGTCGTAGTAGTCGAGCACCAGTGATTCCGTGCGCACACCTCCATCAAAGTCGAGAGGAAAGGTGATATGGCCAATACCGATCGCTTCATTACCGAGTTCTTGGATAGGCGGGGTGGCGGCTAATGCAGGTCGCGGCCCGACACCGCTTCCGGAGCTGATGTTCCGAAGCGCATATTTTGTGACAAACTCTGGTAGCTCCTTGTCGGGATTACCGAGTGGTTGGCCGAGCACGAATTGCATCGCCATGATGACGTCGCCCGCCTCTCTCATACTAACAGCGAGTTTTTTGTCTGTGTTCAGTGCGCTTTGGGCATCGTTCAACAGGGTTCCCATCTCCCCGAGCTGCTCAATCGGTTCGTTTGCGAGGCCGGACGATGTATAAAAATCGATCAGTTGATTAATGTAGGTAAGCCCAGGATCGATCTGCGGCTCAGACATAAACACCGTGTTGCCAATCACTTTTGCGCCGCTGCCTGCGAGCTCATCGATCATCTTGGCGAGTACATCACGGGACCACGGCCATCGCCCAATATTGGCGACGCTTTCATCATCGATTGCGATGATGGCGACTTTGTCCCCTGGATCATGCGAGGACGCTCGAATGCCAAGGTCATATGCCGTACGTTCGAGGCTTCGGATGAAACCGGTGTTGGCGATGAACAGGAAAACAATCGAGATAGCCAGACCGGCAAACCAGTCACGCTGCCAGAATGTCCGTTTCATAAGGCGTAAAACTCTTATGAATTTCTGATGTTAGCCATACTATACTGGCACCGCGGAAATTGTCTATTTGCAATACCGAGCGATGGCAGTCCTCGCGTTGTCCTCCAACTGCTGCCGCTCCTCGTAGCTCAGGCGGCGGCGATTGCCGTCTTTATCTTCCTCAAAGAGATACCGCGAGTTCTCATATTGGGAAAGGCGCTCCTTTGCAGTCGCGCACATTTGCTTCTGTTGCTCTTGTTCTGCTTTCGCTTGGACAGCCTTGTCACTTTCCCTCTGGCGCTCTTCTTCCATGATCCGTAGGAGCTTCTCTTGTTTCGCCCTTCGCGCACTCAGCGCATCGTCCGGGGCCGGAGCGGCATCCAGCTCCAGCTTTTCGGCGTCGGTATCCTTGGGGCGATCGCCGTAATGCACGGTGCCATTTTCGTCAACCCACTTATAGACAGGGACGTCCTCAGCCAAAACGGCGCTACAGCCTGTACAGAAGGCAAGTACAATGAGTAGGCGGTTTACCGGACGACCCGCGTCCCAACTTCCCCCACCGTGCTGAACCCGAACTGAACATGTCTGAATTGGCATCAGAGACCACCCATGAAAACCGTTGCGGGGGTTGCACGGCCCACATTCTCGTGCGCTGTCAGGCGTTGTTGTTTAACGCTGCAGGTGCTGGAGCTTATCCTTAACGTCCTTCCATTCGTCGGCGTCCGGCGGTGCGGCTTTCATCTGATTGATCCCTGGCCAGATCTTGGCGAGTTCCGCATTCAACGTCAGGAACTGCTGTTCGGCTTCGGTTAAATCATCCTGTGAACAGATGGCATCGACAGGACATTCCGGCTCGCAAAGTGTGCAGTCAATGCATTCATCGGGGTCGATCACCAGCATGTTGGGGCCTTCGTGAAAGCAATCAACCGGGCAGACTTCCACGCAATCCGTATATTTGCATTTAATGCAGGCTTCCTTTACTACAAAGGTCATTGCTCGAGTTTCCTAAGCCTATCATCATCTTTTGTTTTCCATTTTATGCCGCTTTAGGAGATTTAGCGAGCCACCCCAGGCGCGATGTAACGGGCCCGGTGGCCTTATCACTTTAGCATTGAGCGCAGCCGATACAGTGCCTCCAGCGCCTCAAACGGCGTGAGGTAATTCGGATCGATCAGTTTGAGCGCATCGGCGACAGGATTTTGTTCACGAGGGGAGAACAGATCGGTTGGGCGCTCCTCCGCCGGTTCGGTCAGCACCGCTTGTCGCGCTTCCAGGTCATCCAGGCGTCGCCTGGCACGGTCCACAACTGGGCGCGGCAGCCCCGCGAGTAATGCCACTTGCAAGCCGTAGCTGCGGTTGGCCGGACCTTCCTTGACTGCATGTAAGAACACGATTTTATCGCCGTGTTCGATCGCATCCAGGTGGACATTTGCCACATTGTCAGCGAATGTCGGCAACGCCGTCAGTTCGAAGTAATGGGTTGCGAAGAGCGTGAAGGCACCGACTTGCTTTGCCAAATACTCAGCTGAGGCCCAGGCGAGTGCCAGACCGTCAAAGGTACTGGTCCCGCGGCCGACCTCGTCCATCAGCACCAGGCTTTCAGGCGTTGCGTTGTGAAGAATGTTAGCCGTCTCCGTCATCTCGACCATGAAAGTGGAGCGCCCGCCCGCGAGATCGTCGAGTGCCCCGATACGGGTGAAGATCCGGTCTACCGGACCAATAATGGCCTTTCTAGCAGGGACATAACTCCCGATGTGGGCGAGTATCATGATGAGGGCAGCCTGGCGCATATAGGTTGACTTGCCCCCCATGTTTGGGCCGGTGATGATGAGCATTCGCCGCCCATCGGTGAGTTCCAGATCATTGGGTACGAAGGGCTCGCCCAACCCGTGTTCTACCACCAGGTGACGGCCAGCCTCGATGTAATGGCCCGGGCTCAGGGTCAGCTCGGGTGGAATGAGGTTCAATGTGTCTGCCCGTTCCGCAAAGGCGACCAGGACATCCAGTTCTGACAGAGCGGCGCTACATGCCTGCAGGGTGGACAGGTGTTGAATCAAGCGATCAAGAAGATCGTCATAAAGGAACTTTTCTTTGGCCAATGCGCGCTCACGGGCACTTAATACTTTGTCTTCAAACGCCTTGAGCTCCGGCGTGATGAATCGTTCTGCACCTTTGAGTGTCTGGCGGCGGGTGTGTGTAGGGGGCATTCGGTGACTCTGGCTGCGACTCACCTCGATGTAATAGCCGTGTACACGGTTGTAACCGACCTTGAGGTTGGCGATCCCTGTGCGTTCGCGCTCGCGGGCTTCCAGCGCGACCAGCGCAGTCCCGGTCTCGTTCGCAAGCTCACGGAGCTCGTCCAGCTCCGCGTCGAAGCCCGATGCAATCACGCCTCCATCGCGCAGCAGCACGGGCGGTGTCTCGACGATGGCCTCGGTAAGAAGGCGATGGAGATCCGGGAATTCACGCGCCTGATTTGCTAACGACTGGATCAAGGGGCTATCGATGTCACCTAAGAGCGCACAGAGTTGAGGTAACGCACCAAGTGAGTTCCTGAGCTGGGCCAGATCGCGTGGACGAGCAGACTTGAGCGCGATGCGTGCGAGTATCCGTTCCATATCGCCCACCGCATCGATGTTCCGGTGCAGGGCCTGGTAACGCTGCCCGGGCATGAGCGCGCCGAGGGCATGGTGTCGAAGCCGGAGTGTTTGCCGGTCCCTCAGCGGGCGGTTCAGCCAACGCCGGAGCATCCGGCTGCCCATGGCCGTCGCTGTCGTATCCATGATCTTCCGAAGCGAATTCTGGTCACTCCCCATGAGGCTTCGATCGAGCTCAAGATTTCGGCGGCTCGTTGCGTCCAGGATGATGCCCTCGTCTGGGCGTTCCACGCGCAGGCCCTGAATGTGAGGGAGTTCTGTCTGCTGAGTATTGAGGGCGTACTGTAACAGGCAGCCAGCCGCGCCAATCGCAAGGCTCATCGACTCACAACCAAAGCCTGATAGATCGTGCACTCCAAACTGGCGGATCAGGGTGCGCCGGGCCGTGTCGATGTCGAAATACCAGGGTGGCTGGAGGCGCAGCCCCGGCCTGGAATTCAGGTCCTCCAGGTGTCGCCGATCTTCACTGATGAGGAGTTCGACGGGATGCAGGCGCTCGAGTTCGCCCTTAAGCGCTTCTTTTCCTTGCACTTCCATGACACGAAACTGCCCGCTACTGAGTTCAAGGGCGGCGATACCGAAGGTCTCGCCTGCAACAGCCACTGCCGCTAGAAGGTTGTCCTCGCGATCGTCAAGCAATGCCTCGTCGGTGATGGTTCCCGGGGTGACAATGCGAACCACCTTGCGCTCTATGGGACCTTTGCTGGTTGCGGGATCGCCGATCTGCTCACAAATGACTACGGCCTCGCCCAAGCGCACCAGCTTGGCGAGATACGCGTCTAGGGCGTGCACCGGCACACCGGCCATTGGGATCGGCTCCCCGGCTGACTGCCCCCGTGCCGTGAGCGCGATGTCGAGAAGCCGGGCGGCCTTGCGGGCATCTTCGTAGAACAATTCGTAAAAGTCGCCCATGTGATAGAAGAGCAGTTTATCGGGATGCTCCGCCTTGATGCGGAGGTATTGTTGCATCACCGGGGTGTGTTGTGGCTCTGTCTTCACGGACGCGGACATGCGCGAAGTGTAACGAAAGCAGGCAGGCACGACTATGGGCCGTGACTTGAAATATCGCGCGAAAAGTCCCATACAGGGATGTATGGATCCTAGCTTCTTGGCGCAGCCCCCGCGCTACCCTTCGTGAAGGAGTGATCGCTGCCATGAGTGTTGATACGAACAAGGAAACACTGGGGTTTCAGGCGGAGGTCCGGAAACTCCTGGATCTGATGATCCATTCGCTCTATAGCGAAAAAGAGATCTTCTTAAGGGAGCTGATCTCCAACGCCTCGGATGCCTGCGACAGGTTACGCTTCGAGGCGTTGTCCAATGATGCCCTCTATGAGGGCGATCCAGCGCTGAAGATTCATGTTGACTACGATAAGAAGAAAAAGACCATTACCGTTCGGGACAACGGCGTTGGCATGTCGCGCCAGGAGGTCGTGGACGGCATCGGTACCATTGCCAAGTCGGGCACCCGCCAGTTCCTTGACTCGTTAACCGGTGACCAGGCCAAAGACGCCCGGTTGATCGGTGAGTTCGGTGTCGGGTTTTACTCATCATTCATCGTGGCCAAGAAGGTGGTTTTGACCACGCGTCGTGCAGGATCCTTGCATAGCGAAGGCGTGCGATGGGAATCGGAAGGTACGGGGGAGTACACGGTAGAATCATTAGAACGGCCAGAGCGCGGTACGGAAGTCGTGCTGCACCTTCGCAAGGGCGTGGATGACTTTTTGGACGGTCATCGCCTGCGCGCCGTCATCCGCAGATACTCAGACCATATCTCGATGCCTATCCTGATGCCCAAGGAAGATAAGGACAAAACCGGAGAGGAGACGGTAAATGCGGCCACGGCACTATGGGCCCGCTCAAAAAAAGAAATCACTGAAGAAGAGTACAACGAGTTTTACAAGCACGTGGCGCACGATTTCGAGGCGCCGCTGGCCTATGTACATAATAAGGTGGAAGGGAAAATGGAATACACGAGCCTGCTGTTTATTCCATCGCGGGCCCCGTTCGACCTGTGGGATCGTGAGCATCGCCACGGGATAAAGCTCTACGTACGCCGTATTTTCATTATGGATGATGCTGAACAGCTTATGCCGGCCTATCTGCGCTTTGCGCGCGGCGTGGTCGACTCGAATGACCTTCCGCTCAATGTTTCTCGGGAGATGCTCCAGCGTAACAGGGCAATCGATACCATTCGAGGTGCATCTGTAAAGAAGATACTGGGGCTGCTCGAGGACATGGCCAAGAAGGATCCGGAAAAGTACGCGAAGTTCTGGAAGGAGTTCGGCCGCGTATTCAAGGAAGGGATAGTGGAAGATCCAGATAATCGCGATCGGATCGCCAAGTTACTGCGAATTGCATCGACGCACGATGACAAGGCAACGCAGGCCGTGTCACTTGCCGACTATGTTGGCCGTATGCAGGCGAATCAGAAGTATATCTATTACGTCATTGCGGAAGATTTTGATACGGCGAAGAACAGCCCTCACCTCGAGATTTTCCGCAAGAAAGGGATCGAGGCCTTGGTCTTGGCGGACCCAGTTGACGAATGGGTGATGTCCTATTTGACGGAGTTCGACGGAAAGAAACTGCAATCGGTGGCCAAGGGCGAGCTTGATCTCGGCGAAATCCAGGACAAGGATGAGAAGCAGAAGATTGGTGAGGCGAGCAGCAAGTTTAAGGACTTGTTGGGACGCATAAAAACCGCATTGGACGATAAGGTCAAAGAGGTACGCATAACGCATCGCTTGACGTCCTCGCCAGCATGTTTGGTTACAGATGAATACGAGATGGGTGCTCATCTTCAACGCCTGTTAAAGGCCACCGGACAAACTGTCAAGACCTCCAAGCCGATACTCGAGATCAATCCGGAACATCCCATCGTCGTCCGGCTTAACGAAGAAAAAGACGAGAAACGCGTAGCTGATTGGTCGCGTATCCTTTTTGATCAGGCGCTTCTGAGCGAAGGCGGCCAGCTGGATGATCCGGCGGGTTTCGTCCATCGGCTTAACGAGATGTTCCTTGTCATTAGCGGAGCACAGGTCAAGAGTTAAAAAAGCCATATTCGCTCTATCCCCTAGCGCGTCAATCTATTAGAATCGGCCCGGTACTACGGTGAACGGCATTCCCGTATGGATCCATCGAGCCCCGATCTTCTAAAGCTTCTTCAAGAACTCAACGCAATCGGCATCGCACTCTCCGCTGAGCAGGATCATAACCGGCTGTTGGAGATGATTCTGGTGCGGGCAAAAGAAATCACGAATGCTGACGGGGGAACGCTCTATTCACGGACCGAAGATGACCATCTGAAATTTGAAATTATGCTTACGGAGTCACTTGGGATCAGGATGGGGGGTACCAGCGGCACGCGGATCCCATACGCACCGTTGCCCCTATACGATGAGGAGGGGCGCCCGAACAATCAAATGGTGGCGGCGTGTGCTGCATTGAGCGGAAAGACAATCAATATTCCCGATGCGTACACCAGCGAGGAATTTGATTTTTCCGGCACACGCAGGTTTGACGAACGGACTAGATACCGCTCTAAATCGTTTCTCACCGTTCCGATGACTAATCATGAAAGTGAGATCATCGGCGTGTTGCAACTGTTGAATGCAAAGGATCCAAAGACAGGCGCGGTCACGACGTTTTCCTTGCTCGATCAGCAGCTGGTGGAGTCGCTGGCCTCACAAGCCGCGGTGGCAATCACCAAAAAGTCGTTGATCGACGCGCAACGCAAGCTGTTTGATTCCCTTATTCAGTTAATCGCCGACGCGATTGACGAAAAGTCTCCCTATACGGCAGGACACTGCCGGCGTGTGCCTGTATTGACTGAGATGCTCGCGGATGCTGCATGTCAAACAAAGGCTGGTCCGCTGAAAGATTTTGATATGACTGAGGAGGAACGCTACGAGCTGAGTGTAGCGGCCTGGCTGCATGACTGCGGGAAAATCACCACGCCGGAGTACGTCGTGGACAAGCCGACAAAGCTTTCGACCACATTTGATCGGGTACATCTGATAGACACGCGTTTTGAGGTGTTGAAGCGTAACGCCGAGATCGCGGTGTTGCGCCGTAAATTGAAAGACAGTGAAGATGATCCCTCAGACTTGGACCTGTCAAATGATGATGCGTATCAGCAACAACTTATGCAGTTGGACGATGATCGCGTCTTCCTAAGGCGATGCAATATTGGCGGTGAGTCCATGTCGGATGAAGGCAGAGAACGAGTGAATCAGATTGGCAAGTATCGATGGGTTGACACAAGCGGCAAGGAAACAAATTTTTTGACCGAGGATGAGATTTATAACCTGCACATCAGCCGTGGTACGTTGACGCAGGAAGAGAGGGAGATCATTAACAATCACGTCGTCGTTACCATCAAGATGTTGAAGGCGCTTCCCTATCCCAAACATCTTCAACGGGTGCCGGAATATGCAGGTGGCCACCATGAGCGCATGGATGGCACGGGTTATCCAAATCGCCTTACCCGAGATCAGATGTCCATTCCAGCAAGGATGGTCGCGATTGCAGATGTGTTCGAGGCACTCACGGCCAGCGATCGACCCTACAAGAAGGCAATGTCACTCTCGGAGGCCTTGGTCATCATGGGCCGCATGAAACAAAGCAATCATATTGATGCGGACCTTTTCGATATTTTCCTGCGTGAGAAGGTGTACGCCAAGTACGCAGAACAATACCTTGATGTACGAGAGATTGCTGAAGTGGACCTCACCAAGATCCCGGGATACACGCCTTCCGAAGAGGAGCGAAGTGCCTAGTACGTGACGTTTCTATTTGTGCATCGATCCTAATGGTGGGGCGCTGATCGGCATCGCGGCGACGCCGAATGTCGGCGTCCGCCTTACTTCATGACTGAGCCAAGCAACTTAAGTGCGGTGCGTACGCCCCGTGAGCTGGTGTACTGGGGCATGAGGCAGTTCGAAGACGCCAAGCTTTGCTTCGGGCACGGTGCGGACAATGCAAGGGACGAGGCGGTCTTGCTGGTGTTCCATGCGTTGGGATTGGCCTGGGATGGCCCGGATGAGAAGTTAGACCGCGTGTTAACTCATACCGAGAAACAGCGTGCGGTGGCCATCTTGCAGGAACGCATTCGCAGCCGGAAACCTTCGGCCTACCTCACCCACAAGGCCTGGTTCGCCGGTTTGCCGTTCTACGTGGATGAGCGGGTACTCGTCCCCCGCTCACCCATCGCCGAGCTGATCGAGGAACGCTTCGCCCCCTGGGTTAAAGAGGAGCATGTTCATTGTGTCCTTGACCTCGGCACCGGCAGCGGGTGCATCGCGATCGCCTGCGCGCTGGCCTTTGCTGGCGCCAAGGTGGATGCTGTGGACATCTCGCACGATGCGCTTGATGTGGCCAAGAAGAATATCGAACAACACGGGGTTGGAGCGCAGGTTCGCGCAATACACTCCGATCTCTTCAAAGCGCTAGCGAGGCATCGATACGATCTCATCGTCTGTAATCCGCCTTATGTGGATAGCAAGGAGCTGGCGAGACTACCCGATGAGTACCAACACGAACCGGCGGTGGGACTTAGGGGAGGAGAAGGGGGCCTTACGGTCGTCAATCGTGTGCTGAGAGAAGCAGGAGCGCATCTCAATGACGGGGGCGTCTTAGTTTGCGAGGTAGGGGAGGCGCATGGGAGGCTTCTGGGGCGCTATCCGAAAATGCCGTTCCTGTGGCTCGAGTTCCGACGAGGTGGCGAGGGCGTATTTCTGCTCACAGCGGAAGAACTCCGCGCCCACTTTTCCACCCGGTAACTTCCGGAGCAGAGCTCAAACTGGGACGGGACTCATCCTCGCTCCACGGGACGGGGGTGCCTTTCCTCGGTACAATACGCTCCATGTCAGGTAACACATTTGGGCAACTTTTCACGATCACCACCTTCGGTGAAAGCCACGGTCCTGCATATGGTTGTGTCGTTGATGGCTGTCCGCCGGATTTGGAGCTGTCGGAAAAGGATCTGCAGAAAGACCTCGATCGGCGTCGACCGGGCACTTCCCGCCACACCAGTCAACGCCGGGAAGAAGATCAGGTTCGGATCCTCTCCGGGGTCTTTGAGGGGCGCACCCTGGGTACACCGATCGGGCTCTTGATTGAAAACACCGATGCCAGACCGAAGGACTACGACAAGATTCAGGATGTGTTTCGTCCTGGACACGCGGATTACACCTATCAACAGAAGTACGGTATCCGCGACTACCGCGGCGGCGGTCGGGCGTCCGCGAGAGAAACCTGCATGCGAGTTGCGGCCGGTGGGATCGCTAAAAAGTACCTGTGGGAACGTTATGGGATCGTCATTCGTGGATACCTTGCCCAGTTAGGCCCAATCAAGATTGAACGAATTAATTGGGACGAAGTTGAAAACAATCCATTTTTCTGCCCCGACGCGGCCGCAGTGCCAGAGCTTGAGGCCTACATGGACAATCTGCGTAAGGAGGGCAACTCCATCGGCGCGCGCCTAAATGTCGTTGCGTCCCATGTACCGCCCGGCCTAGGTGAACCGGTCTTTGATCGACTCGATGCAGATATCGCTAAGGCGTTGATGAGTATTAATGCCGTGAAGGGTGTCGAGGTCGGTGCCGGATTTGCAGCAGTCGAGCAAAAGGGGACGGAGCACCGCGACGAAATGACGCCAAGGGGATTTCTCAGCAATCACGCTGGCGGCATCTTGGGAGGCATCTCCACTGGCCAGGACATCGTCGCCAGTATGGCGCTGAAACCGACATCCAGCATCCGCTTACCCGGGCGCACGGTGAATGTTAAAGGTGAGGCGGCCGAAATCGCGACACATGGCCGTCACGATCCCTGTGTCGGCATCCGCGCAACCCCCATTGCAGAGGCCATGATGGCTCTGGTGCTGATGGATCATGTACTGCGGCACCGTGCTCAGAACATGGACGTGTCATCTGAAACCCCTGTCATTCCCGCTACCGCCTGACATGTTCCCCCGCGTGCAGGTGCCGTATTGGCGTCTGTCGGGGTTCTATCTATTCTACTTCTCCACTCTCGGTGCGTTGCTTCCGTACTGGTCGCCCTACCTCCAGTCTCTGGGCTTTGGCGCGGTGGAGATTGGGGAGTTAGTGGCCATTCTCGTCGCCACCAAGATCGTGGCGCCTAATGTCTGGGGCTGGCTCGCTGATCACCGTGGTCGACGTATGGCGATCATCCGGCTTGCCTGTCTGCTCGCTTGTATCGCGTTTGCCGCTGTGTTGCTCGCAAGTACTTTCATTTGGCTGGCGCTCGTGATGGTGGTGTTCGGGTTTTTCTGGAATGCCGCGCTGCCACAGTTTGAAGCGACCACGCTCACGCATCTCGGTGACTCAGTTCATGCGTACACCCAAATCCGAGTGTGGGGTTCGGTCGGATTTATCGTGAGCGTTTGGATGTTGGGCTGGATTTTTGATCGCTACGGCGTGCACTTTTTACCCCAGATCATTGTGGCGTTGATGGGAATGATCTGGCTTACAAGCCTACTGGTGCCGGAAGAGGCGGCGGGCCATCTTCCGCTATCCCAGGAACCACTTCGCAAAGTGCTTGCGAGGCCCAAAGTTCTCGCGCTGCTTATTGTCTGTTTTCTTATGCAAGCGAGCCATGGGCCTTATTACGCCTTCTACTCAATCTACCTCGCTGATCATGGGTACTCCCCGACGCTGATTGGTGAGCTCTGGGCACTTGGAGTTCTGGCCGAGGTCGGCGTATTTCTCGCCATGCACCGGCTCTTGCGGAAATGGGGTCTTAGAACCCTGCTACTTGCAAGCCTTGGTTTAGCGACATTGCGCTGGTTACTCATTGGCTTCTATGTGGACAGTCTACCGGTTCTCACGGTTGCGCAGCTCCTGCATGCGGCGACGTTTGGGGTCTATCACGCGATGGCGATTCAGCTGATTCATCGTTATTTTGTGGGGCGTCATCAGGGCCGGGGGCAAGCGCTCTACAGCAGCACGAGCTTCGGCGCCGGGCTGGCGGTGGGGAGTCTGCTGAGTGGATTCACCTGGGCGAGCTTTGGCCCGGAGCGGACCTACGCGTTCGCGGCGCTGTTGAGCCTTGTGGGTCTTGGGGTGGCCTGGCGCTGGGTCCGCACAGAGGGATAAAGAGTCCGGGGAATTCGTTGTGGAGGATAGCGTAATCCCTCCGCGGGACGCGGCTCCGTCATTCTCTCCTCAGGTGGCGGTTCCTCCCACGGTGAGGCCGTCGATGCGCAGCGTCGGCTGTCCAACGCCGACGGGCACCGTCTGTCCCTCCTTGCCGCAGGTTCCCACACCCGGGTCGAGCTGGAAATCGTTCCCGACCATGGTAACGCGTGTGAGCACATCAGGGCCGTTACCGATCAGCGTGGCGCCCTTGACCGGCTGCGTAATCTTACCTTTTTCAATGCGGTAAGCTTCACTGGTGCTGAACACGAACTTTCCGTTGGTGATATCCACCTCCCCACCGCCGAAATTTGCCGCATAAAGGCCCCTATCGACAGAGGTGATAATCTCCTCAGGTGAATGTTTGCCCGCCAGCATGTAGGTATTCGTCATGCGTGGCATGGGGAGGTGCGCAAAAGACTCCCGTCGCCCATTGCCGGTGGATTTCATTCCCATCAATCGTGCGTTGTGTTTATCTTGCATGTAACCCGTGAGGATCCCTCGGTCGATGAGCACCGTACATTGCGGGGGCGTCCCTTCATCATCGATATTCAGTGAACCGCGCCGATTTGCGATCGTGCCGTCGTCGACCACGGTGCAAACTGGCGTTGCGACGCGTTCCCCAATACGCCCTGCAAAAGCAGACGTGCCCTTGCGGTTGAAATCGCCCTCGAGTCCGTGGCCGATAGCCTCGTGCAACAGGACCCCCGGCCAACCAGGTCCGAGTACCACAGTCATCGTGCCGGCCGGTGCGCTGACGGCTTCCAGGTTCACGAGCGCTTGGCGCACTGCCTCGCGCGCGTAGCCCAGCGCCCGGTCCTCATCAAGGAACCACTTGTAACCAAACCGTCCACCGCCACCCGCACTGCCGTGTTCCCGCCTGCCGCCTTCTTCAACGATGACGCTGACATTGAGATGGACCAGTGGTCTTACGTCCGCGCAGAAGGTGCCGTCGCTGCCCGCGACCAGCATCACGGTATTGACCCCATTGAGTCCTACGATGACTTCTTTTACACGCGGGTCCAGACGCCTCGCCTCAGCGTCCAGGCGTTGCAACAGCTGAACCTTGTCCTTCTCGCCCAAGGTCGGCAGTGGGTCGATGGGCGGGTAGAGTCGTAGCCCTTTCTCCTTCTGCCACGCTTTAAGCTTGCCCTGCCCGCCACTCGTTGCGATCGCACGGGCCGCTTGGGCGGCATGCGTCAATGCCGGTAATACGATTTCGTCGGAGTAGGCCAGCGCAGTCTTTTCGCCACTGATGGCCCGTACTCCAACCCCCTGATCGATACCGTGGGCGCCCTCCTTAACGATGCCATCCTCCAGCACCCAGCCTTCTGAGCGTGTCGACTCAAAGTACAGATCTGCCTCCTCCACCTGATGCGCGAGCAACTGATCGAGAACTTTCTGGATCTCCTGTTCTCCCACCCCGCCTGGGGAGAGAAGATTGGTCTTCGCAATGTCGAGTGCAGTGCTCATGGGGCCTTAGTCTGTCAGCCTTCGATGCTCAATTGAAGGGAAGCTCCGCCTGGTATCATGCAACGCTTTATGGTCGATGTCTGCAAGGATCACACCTGGCCCGTTGGCGAGAATTGCCGAAATCTCGCCCCAAGGGGTAACGATCATGGTGTGGCCGAAGGTATCGCGCCCGTTTGCATGATGACCTCCTTGATTGGATGCAATAACGTAGCACAAGTTCTCCACCGCGCGCGCTCTAAGTAGCGGTTCCCAATGGGCTTTCCCTGTGGTGTACGTGAAGGCCGAAGGCAGGGCAATTACCTCCAAACCTTTATCAAGCATGCGTCGGAAGAGTTCCGGGAAACGGAGGTCATAACACACGGCGAGCCCAACGGGCCCGAAGGGCGTCTCAGCGACGACCACATCCTCACCCGGTTCTATGGTAGCGGACTCTTGATAATGCTGGGCGTCCTCTTCCCCAAGCTGCACGTCGAACAGGTGGATCTTGTCATAGCGGGCGACGCACCGCCCCATGGCATCGTACAAAAGGCAGGTCCCATGCACTTTGTCTTTGTCGATGGACACGATGGGGATAGTGCCACCAACGAGCCAGATCCCGTGGCGAGCTGCCTCGTTCGAGAGGAACGCCTGAATGGGTCCGTTGCCGTAGTCTTCTTTGACCTTGAGCTTGTCCTTTTCGTGCACGCCGACGCACGCAAAGTTTTCAGGTAGCACGATGAGTTGTGCGCCCTCTGCGACCGCCCGTTCGATCAATTCCTTCGCCGTCCGCAGATTTTCGCTCACTTCAGGAGCGGAGACCATCTGTATTGCAGCGACCCGGGTCATCAAGTCAGCTCGCTTAAGCTTGGCACGAAGGCACTCAGCAAGCCGTGCCGAGGCCTGGCTTTATCACAAAGCGCCTCGTCCGATTTCCCTTCTGGGAGGCTGGATAGAAACGCTTCATGGTGACGAGGCATCATCAAGCAGGCTGACGGGACCGCCTTCGAGTGGCGTTTGACACGCATCTGTCGCATAGGTAATGTCTAGCGCCGTGTTTGGCCTTGCATCCTCACAACGATATGGACTCGATTAATGCAGGGACACTCCCACAAGGCAACTGAGCGCCCCGCCCACTTAATTTCTCAACTGTTAACTGTACCGAGTTGAACAAAGAATTTTCAAGAATACAGCGCCTGCCGCCCTATGTCTTCAACATCGTGAATGACCTCAAGCTTGCGGCCCGCCGGCGCGGTGAGGACATTATCGACTTTGGTATGGGCAATCCCGATCAGCCCGCGCCCCGGCATGTCATCGACAAGCTGATCGAAGTGGCCCAGCGCCCCGACACACACCGCTACTCCGTATCCCGCGGCATTCCGCGACTCAGAGTCGCTATTTGTGACTGGTACAAGCGGCGCTACGGTGTGGATCTTGATCCGGACACCGAGGCGATTGTTACCCTTGGTTCGAAGGAAGGCATCGCCCATCTTGCCATGGGGACCGTCGATCGTGGCGATGCGGTACTGGTACAAAGCCCTGCTTATCCGATCCACCCTTATGGTTTTATCATTGCCGGTGCTGATATTCGACACGTGCCGCTTGTCCCTAGCCTCGATTTTTTCGCAGAGCTGGAGAAGGCGATTAAGGATTCATGGCCGCGTCCCAAGATGCTGGTACTGAATTTCCCCGGCAATCCCACGACCGAATGTGTCGATTTACCGTTCTTCCAAAAAGTTGTGGACATCGCCCGCGAAAACCGCATCTGGGTTGTTCAGGATTTGACCTATGCCGATATCGTGTTTGATGGTTATTCGGCACCCTCCATTATGCAGATCCCCGGGGCAAAAGAAGTCGCGGTGGAGTTCTTTTCACTCTCCAAGAGCTACAATATGCCGGGCTGGCGGGTCGGTTTCATGGTCGGCAATGTGCACCTCGTGTCTGCATTGGCCCGATTAAAGTCCTATTTGGATTACGGCATGTTTACGCCTATCCAAGTGGCCGCGATCGCCGCTCTGAATGGCCCACAGGACTGCGTCGAAGAGATCCGCACGCTCTATAGAGAACGACGGGACGTGCTTTGTGATGGTCTGAATGCCCTGGGCTGGCAGGTGAAAAAGCCGCTAGCCACGATGTTCGTTTGGGCGCCGATCCCCGAACGGTATCGGGAAATGGGCTCGCTGGAGTTTTCGAAGAAACTGCTCATGGAGGCGAAAGTCGCAGCATCGCCAGGGGTGGGTTTTGGGGAATATGGCGACGGGCATGTCCGTTTTGCATTGATCGAAAATAAACATCGTACTCGTCAGGCAATGCGCGGAATTCGTGAGATGTTTCGACGGGACAACAGCTTGCTATAAGAGCCGCATCATTTGGAACCGGTCAACGTTGGATTACTGGGTCTCGGTACCGTAGGTGGCGGTACCGTCAATGTGTTGCGCCGTAACGCCGAGGAGATCACGCGACGCGCGGGCCGCGGGATACGGGTGAGTCACGCGAGTGCGCGTGATCTAGGCAAACCGCGTATTTGCCCGACGGATGGTATCAAGCTCAGCGACGACCCATTCGCGGTCGTAAATAATCCCGACATACAGATCGTCGTCGAGTTGATTGGTGGCATAAACCCCGCGCGCGAACTGGTGCTGGCGGCCATTGAGCGCGGCAAACACGTGGTGACCGCAAATAAGATGCTGATCGCCATGTATGGGAACGAAATCTTCGAGGCCGCCCACCGCGAGGGGGTCATGGTGGCCTTTGAGGCCGCCGTAGCAGGTGGGATCCCTATCATCAAGGCGATTCGGGAGGGGTTATCCGGCAATCGTATTGAATGGCTAGTGGGCATCATCAATGGCACCACCAACTTCATCCTCACCGAGATGCGCGCTCAGGCGCGTGATTTCTCCAAGGTCCTGAAGGAGGCGCAACGTTTGGGCTATGCGGAGGCGGATCCGAGTTTTGATGTTGAGGGGATCGACGCGGCGCACAAGCTGACGATACTGGCTGCGATTGCGTTCGGTATTCCCCTGCAATTTGATAAGGTCTACACGGAGGGTATCCGCCAGATCACCCCTGACGACCTGAACTATGCTGAACAGTTCGGCTACCGCATCAAACATCTTGGAATCGCTCGTAACACAGAAAAAGGCATTGAGCTCCGCGTCCACCCCACGCTGATACCGGAGCGACGCTTGATCGCCAATGTGGATGGCGTACTCAACGCCGTGCTGGTGAAAGGCGATGCAGTGGGTCCGACACTCTACTATGGTGCGGGAGCGGGGGCAGAGCCTACGGCTTCCGCAGTCGTCGGTGATCTGGTGGATGTCGTCCGGGCGCTAACCTCTGATCCAGAAAACCGCGTACCCCATCTGGCTTTCCAGCCTCATGCCTTATCCGACGTGTCCATCGTGCCGATGGAAGAGGTTGAGTCGGCCTATTATTTGCGCATGAACGCCGTGGATCGCCCCGGGGTCTTGGCGGATATCACCCGCATCCTCGGAGATCTGGGCATCAGCATTGAGGCCATTCTCCAGAAGGAGCCTGCTCCGGGCGAAAGACACGTGCCCGTGATTATCCTGACCCATCGGGTAAAGGAACGGTCTATGAACAAAGCGATTGTGGATATTGAGGCGCTTCACACCATCCATAAGTCAGTCATGCGCATTCGCCTGGAGCCGCTCGACTAGGCGCAGCTGATGGGTACTCGAGCAACACCCGAGAGGTGATTCCATGTCCCCCTTGGCTCGTTACACGGGGCTGATTGAGCGTTACCGTGATCGACTACCCATCGACGATGACGCCGAAATCATCACTCTGCGAGAGGGCAACACGCCCTTCATTCGACTGCGCAACATTCCCCGTCGTCTTGCCAAAGAGGTGCAGCTATACGTCAAGTACGAGGGACTCAATCCCACGGGGTCTTTTAAGGATCGGGGGATGACCGTCGCGGTAACCAAAGCCGTAGCCGAAGGCAGCCGCGCTATTGTTTGCGCGTCCACAGGTAACACCTCGGCATCGGCGGCTGCCTATGCAGCCCGTGCGGGATTGACTGCCTTTGTCGTCATCCCGGATGGAAAGATCGCCCAGGGCAAGCTTGCGCAGGCATTGATGGAAGGCGCCGTGGTGATTCAGATCAAAGGAAACTTCGATGACGGGTTGCGAATTGTGAAGGCCCTCGTTAAGGAGGCGCCTGTGACCATTGTCAATTCCATAAACCCCTATCGCCTGCAAGGCCAGAAGACCGCAGCGTTTGAGATCGTCGATGATCTTGGCAGGGCGCCTGATTATCACTGTCTACCAGTCGGCAATGCGGGCAACATTACTGCCCACTGGATCGGTTATTGCGAATATGCGGGCGCTCATGGTGAGTGTTTGACCAGCGCGTGCCTCTTTTGCGGCGGCAAATGCCCATACGCACGGAATGCGGTGAGCGACAAGAGGCCTGTCATGGTCGGTTATCAAGCCACGGGTGCTGCACCGTTTATGCGCGGACACATGGTGGATCAACCTGAAACGGTGGCGACCGCAATCCGCATAGGTCACCCGCAGTCGTGGGAGCAGGCTTGGAAGGTGCAGGAGGAATCCGGCGGATGGTTTGACGAATGCACGGATGACGAGATCCTGGCAGCGCAAAAGCTGCTGGCTGAGAAGGAAGGGATTTTCTGCGAGCCAGCTTCTGCTACATCGCTCGCTGGCGCCATGCGCGACATTGAAGGCGGTAAAATTGCGGAGAACAGCACCATCGTCTGCACGTTGACGGGGCATGGCCTCAAAGATCCGGACGCCGCCATTCGCCAGAGCACGGGGCCACTGCTTCGTGTGGACGCGACGCTTGCTGAGGTCAAGCGCGCCATATTGGGCAATATGGCGTAGCGCCCGATCATAGGATTGTGAGAGTGTGTCACCGATGGCCGCACTCGAACGTCGCCTGACGCTGTTCATACCGGGCCTTTTCGGCCCGCTTAGTGCCAGCGAAGAGGGCGCTTTCAATCTGGAACTGAGGCTTCCTGCATTGCAATTACTTTTTGCCCGGGCGCGCCTCGTGCCGGTGCTTGGAAAGCCGGTTGAATACGCCTTGTGTGGGCTCTTTGGAGTGACATGGCCCGAGCCGTCAGCCCCTCCGATTGCCGCCTTGACCCGGCTGTCCGATCCGGGTACGGGCGCGGGCGGGGTGGAGATCTGGATGCGGGCGGATCCGGTCCATTTGAGTCCCGATCGCAACGGGGTTCTGCTGCTGGACTCCTCCGCATTTTCGCTCGGGGAAACCGAGGCCATAGAGCTTGGGGCGGAACTTCAGGCTCTTTTCGCCGATATTGGGGGTAGACTTGAAGTGGCATCGCCCTCGCAGTGGTATCTGGCATTATCGGTTATCCCGCGTGTTTACACCCGAACATTGACGGAGGCCGTGGGGCGCGACATTCACGGCTTCATGCCCACAGGCCCTGATCAACGGCGCTGGCATCAGCTCATCAACGAGGTGCAGATGGTGCTACATGGAAGTGCCGTGAATGCAGCACGTGAGGCCCGCGGCGAGCTTGCCGTTAACAGTCTTTGGTTTTGGGGCAGCGGAAGGCTACCGGAGCCCCCCGAACGGCGATGGTCACACCTCTACAGCGACGACCCGCTCGCGCGCGGGCTCGCCATATTCACTCGCACGCCGATCGACGGGCTGCCCACCGGGGCCGATGCGGTCCTGGCGGGGGCGCCTGCGGGAAGCGATGTGCTGGTCGCCGTGACTGAAGGCCTTCGGTATAGTCATTATCCGGATAATGACCTTTGGCGTGATTTTATCGTGCGGGTGGAACAGGACTGGTTGCAGCCTTTGTTAGCGGCGTTGAAATCCCAAGAGCTTGCTTGTCTCACGGTGCGCACAGGCGATCCTGTCGATTTCGAAATCGACCGTCGGGCGCTGTGGCGGTGGTGGCGGAGGCCAAAACCGATTGGCCGCTATCGCCTCGCGAGCAAGGACGTCAAGGTATGACATGTGCATAGGGGTGGTCTGCCATCGTAAGGTGCCGATCCGCGGGGACAAGGGGGGCCGTTGATACACAAGACCATCGTCCGGCGTAGCCCAGCCTCGAATTCACAGTTACCAGACTCACTCCATTCGGTGCTACGGCGCATCTACGCTATGCGCAACGTGGCGAGCGCCGAGGAACTCGACTATGCGCTTCTGCGGCTTGCGCCCTATGAAGCGCTGTTCGGGATCGATCGCGCCGCCTCCCTTCTCGCGCGTGCTCTTAAGATGCAGCAGCGGATCCTGATTGTTGCAGACTTCGACGCGGACGGTGCGACGAGTTGTGCGGTGGCGATACGTGGACTTCGATTGCTTGGGGCGCAAGATGTCCGTTATGTGGTACCCAACCGATTTGAGTACGGATATGGCCTGACGCCTGAAATCGTGGCGGTCGCCGCAGAGCAGGGGCCCTCTCTGCTGATCACCGTGGACAACGGGATCTCAAGCATAGACGGCGTCCGCGCGGCCAAAGATCGCGGGATCCAGGTATTGATCACTGATCATCACCTGCCCGGCGAGCGGCTGCCTGAAGCGGATGCGATCGTTAATCCAAACCAGTCAGGTGATGCATTTCCCAGTAAGAATCTCGCTGGCGTGGGGGTGATGTTTTATATGTTACTGGCGTTACGCGCGCGCCTGCGGCAAACGGGGTGGTTCGATAAGCGAGCTACAGCCGAGCCCAATCTTGCGCAACTGCTGGACCTTGTGGCACTTGGGACCGTGGCAGATGTCGTGCCACTTGATCACAACAATCGCATTCTTGTATTCCAAGGCGTTCAACGGATCCGTAAAGGCCGGTGCCAGCCGGGGATCCGCGCGCTGGTGACGGCGTCAAAACGGGATCGGGCGCGGGTAGTGGCGAATGATCTGGCGTTCGCGCTCGGCCCGCGCCTCAACGCGGCCGGCAGGCTCACCGATATGTCGCTGGGGATCGAATGCCTCTTGGCTGACGACGAAACCTCGGCGATGCGAATGGCACAGCAGCTTGATGCGCTTAATCAGGAACGGCGTGAAATTGAAGGGCAGATGCACGATCAGGCACTCGCGAGCCTGGCGAAATTAGATCTTGATGAGCCAGACGGGTTGCCCTTCGGGATGTGTCTGTTTGATGAAAGTTGGCACCAGGGCGTGATCGGGATTCTTGCATCCCGGATCAAGGATCGACTGAATCGTCCGGTCATTGCATTTGCGCTGGACGGTGCAGATGAACTCAAGGGATCTGCGCGCTCCGTACGCGAGCTCCACATACGCGATGTGCTTGACGCGGTTGCAACCCGTCATCCAGGATTAATTCTCCGCTTCGGGGGCCATGCCATGGCCGCAGGTTTGAGCCTCAAGCGCAATTTTTTTGATGATTTCAAAACAGCATTCGATGAGGAGGTACGCCAACATCTGAATGCCGAAGCGCTGCAAGGCGTGATCTACAGTGACGGAGAGCTCGAACCCAACATGATTAATCTTGAGCTCGTCGAAAGAATACGGAACGCGGGTCCCTGGGGCCAGGGGTTTCCTGAGCCTGTATTTGACGGCGAGTTTGAGATCGTGGATCGTCGCATGGTCGGGGGGAGGCACTTGAAGCTGCGCCTCTCTGCGGACGGTGCACCCGGACCGATGGATGCCATTGCCTTTAACATATCCGATAAGACTTGCCCTGAGGAGGCCCGCCGTGTGCACATTGCCTATCGGCTGGATGTCAATGTCTACCAGGGACGAGAGTCGCCGCAACTGGTTATCGACCATATGCACCCGGTCGGCAACTAGCAAAGGTGATCATAAGGTGATGACGTGGTCTCACCTGAACCGATGGACGCATCCGTCGCGCCCCTGTATGTCGTTGTAGCTCTGTAGTACCATTTTTTGGCAATCGGTAGACCACCTGAGCGCTGTAGCATGTCAAACACCGTCGAACTCAATACAATCTTTGCACACCTGAAGGCAATGCAGGGCCGCTTCACGGCGCTCAGGGGGTATCTTTGACTATGATGAAAAGCGGCAGCGGTTGACTGAGGTCAATCGCGCGTTGGAAGACCCTGCCATCTGGAAGAACCCGGAACAGGCGCAGAAGCTTGGCAAAGAACGCGCCTCCTTGCAGGATGCGATCAAATCTGTCGACCGTCTGCGAAGCGGTCTTGCGGAGGCCATGGGACTGCTTGAGCTGGCGAAGGAAGAGAACGATGCAGACGCGGCGGAGGCGGTCCGGCAAGACCTCGAAAAATTAGATGAGTGGCTTCACGAGCTTGAATTCCGCCGCATGTTCTCCGGTGAGATGGATGCGAGGAACGCCTTCCTCGAGATTCAAGCGGGTTCAGGTGGCACGGAGGCCCAGGACTGGGCCAATATGCTGCTCCGAATGTACTTGCGCTGGGCGGAACGGCGTGATTTTGATGCGGAGCTCATGGAGGTCTCACCGGGTGAAGTGGCTGGGATCAAAAGCGCCACGGTCAAAGTGGACGGTGACTATGCGTATGGCTGGTTGCGTACTGAGACTGGGGTTCATCGCTTGGTGCGTAAATCGCCGTTCGATTCAGGCAATCGTCGCCATACTTCATTTGCATCCGTATTTGTATCACCTGAAGTGGATGAGGATATCGAGATCGAGATCAATCCTGCCGATCTACGAATTGATACCTACCGTGCGAGTGGTGCGGGCGGTCAACATGTAAATAGGACCGACTCCGCGGTGCGTATCACTCATTTACCTACAAATGCGGTAGTGCAATGTCAGAGTGACCGCTCACAGCACAAGAATCGATCCCACGCGATGAAACAGCTAAAGGCAAAACTCTATGAGATTGAGATGCAGAAACGCAATGCGGAGAGACAAGCATTGGAAGAATCAAAGGCGGATATCGGATGGGGTAGTCAGATCCGATCCTATGTATTGGATCAGTCCCGTATCAAAGATCTAAGAACAGGCGTTGAGACTGGGAATGTTCAAGCCGTGCTTGATGGAGATCTCGATCGATTCATGGAGGCTAGCTTGAAGGAGGGAGTATAGTTTTATTGATCGCATCGCCTGGCGCACCGTAGTTCAAAACAATAATCAAAATTCCAACAGAAGGGGAATTACCTCTGATTTTTTGCCGTCATGACTGAGCACGAGTCAAAGGACCAGATAGCTCAACGCCGAGCCAAGCTTGCTGCTTTGCGAAAAGCGGGCGTGGCTTATCCCAATGATTTCAAGCGAGATGCATTGGCTCTGCCGCTGCATAGCCGCTTTGGAGGGAAAAGCAGCTCGGAGCTTGAGGCAGAGCCAGTTCACGTAAAGGTTGCCGGTCGTATGATGACGTGCCGGATCATGGGAAAGAGTGCGTTTGCCCACATCCAGGACATGTCAGGTCAAATCCAGCTCTACCTGAAGCAGGATCAGTTGCCAAATGGCCGCTTTGCGAACTTCAAACATTGGGACCTGGGCGACATCGTCGGGGCGGAAGGCCGCCTCTTTAAGACCAAGACCGGTGAGCTTTCCGTCATGGTAAGGGAGATCCGTCTATTGACAAAAGCCTTACGGCCTTTTCCAGAGAAGTTCCATGGCCTGACGGACCAAGAGACGCGGTACCGCCAGCGCTACCTTGATCTGGTGATGAACGAAGAAACGCGCGAGAGATTTCGCGTGCGTCATGCCCTCATCGTCTTTCTCAGACGATTCCTCACAGAGCAAGACTTCGTTGAGGTGGAAACACCGATGATGCATCCCATTCCCGGTGGTGCGGCGGCCCGTCCATTTATTACCTACCACAACAAGTTGGATATGCAGCTGTTTCTCCGAATCGCTCCGGAACTCTATTTAAAACGTCTCGTCGTGGGCGGTATGGAAAAGATCTTCGAGATCAATCGCAGTTTCCGGAACGAGGGTTTGTCAACTCGGCACAATCCGGAATTTACAATGTTGGAGCTCTATCAGGCCTATGCCGATTACCATGATCTGATGGATCTGACTGAAGAGATGTTGCGCTCCCTCGTGAAGGAGGTCTTGGGGAGCACAACGTTGAGCTATCAAGGTGAGCAGGTTGATCTCAGCGAGCGCTTTGCCCGCATGACCGTTAAAGAGTCGATCCTGAAGTTCAATCCTACTCTGGCCGCATCTGATCTGGAATCCCTGGATCGCGCGCGTGCAGCGGCAAAACGGCTTGAGATACCCCTTGAAGATCACTGGGGCCTCGGCAAGATCCAGCTCGAGATCTTCGAGCAGACGGTGGAAGCACATATTAAGGAACCAACGTTTATTACGGCGTTTCCCACGGAGGTCTCGCCACTGGCGAGGCGCAGCGAGCGGGATGGTTTTGTGGCTGATCGCTTCGAGTGTTTCGTCTTCGGCCGGGAGCTTGTGAATGGTTTCTCTGAGCTGAATGATCCGGATGATCAGGCGGACCGGTTCCGACAACAGCTAAAGGAGAGGGAGGCGGGTGATGAATCGGCGATGGAGTTTGATGAGGATTATATCTGTGCGTTGGAGTATGGTATGCCGCCTGCCGCAGGCGAAGGAATCGGCATTGATCGGCTGGTAATGGTGCTGACCGATTCACCGTCGATCCGTGACGTGCTTTTGTTTCCGCAGATGCGCTCGAAAGACTCAGTCTAAGGACGTGTTGTAGGGAATTGACTGCTCTAGGAGGGAACCTTGCATCGGGATGGCAGGTCAATAGAAAGAGCTTGTGGTTTCGACTCTAGCGAGCACAGTTGTTGCGGGTGCCTCAGCGGGAGCCAGGCACTTACGGTGACCCAACAAAGGCAGTGTTGTGGAAAGTGTTTCGTGCAACCACCTCGCCGAGATCTGGGCGTATTTTTTTGACTTACTCTTAGGAGGGATAGGCTTATGTCGAGGAGATCAACGTTAAAGCCCATCGCCGCGGCGATCGGTACCACGTTTGCTGTATCGCTGGCAGCGGCACCGCTCGCGAATGCCGCGGAGAATCCGTTTAGCATGACGCAATTCTCCAATGGCTATATGGTAGCGGAGCATGGCGGTGAGAAGGGTGCAGAAGGAAAGTGTGGCGAAGGGAAGTGCGGTGAGAAGAGGAAGGCTCACGAAGGCAAATGCGGCGAGGGGAAGTGCGGTGAAGGCAAGAAGGCCGAGGGTGACGAGCAGTCCGAGGGTCGTAGTGGCGGCGAGATGAAGGGCGAGGGGAAGTGCGGCGAAGGGAAGTGCGGCGCAAGCCTGTCTTCCGAGTAAATTTTCGGTTTATTGTGGAGCAGCGTCGATACCCCGTGCCGGGCGCAGATCTCGGTCAGCAAGCGGGCCCTATTGGGCCCGCTTGCTGAGGAGGCGCCTTCGCCGGTGAGTTTTATGGAGGTGGCGCCCGAGATCAGGATCGATGTGGGTAGCCGCCTTGGACGTCGATTCCGGGCCATCACCGAACGCAGGCCCTTAATATGCCACGGCCTGTCGTTGAATCTCGGCGCTCCAGCGCCGCTGGATGAAGCGTACCTTCAGCGCATCAAGCAATTCCTGGTGGAGTACACTGTTCGCTGCTACAGGGAGCACTTAAGCTACTGTGCAGACGATGGCCACCTCTATGATCTATTGCCTATCCCCTTCACCGAGGACGCGGCGCATTACGTAGCAGAGCGGATCAAACAGCATGGATAAGCGCGCGACATTTACCTAAATCCAGTACGCATTTACGCGCCATATTCGGGATCCAGAGCACTGTCTGGCCGGCGTCCCAGTGCTGAGCCCGCTGGCATGGCTCCTCAAGTATCGTTTTCCGTCCATCGAATTAGCCCAAACTACAAACCGCGAAAGCCTCCTAAGGAGGCGACGCATTCGCTGCTCTTCCGTGATCGGCGCGACAAGGTGGCATATATCGAGCTCAATTTAGCGGCGGCCCGGCTGCTCGAGCTGATTCAGGAGATGACTGGATGGCCCGGCCGGGAATTGCTTGACACGATAGCCCAAGAACTCCAACATCGAAAGCCGGAGCTGCTCATCGATAGCGGGCTCGAGTCCATGCGGGAGTTACGCGCAAAAGATGTCCTGCTCGGTGTGCGGGTTGCCTGAGGGGCTGTCCTCAGGCGGCGCGCAATTGACCTTGTAACCATGGGCCGTCCCGCAGCGGCGGACCCATCACCCAGTCGGATAGGAATACCAATAAACTGAGGGGATCAACGTTGCGGTTTGTCCGTTCCGCCGGGCCCAATGATTCACCACGAAATGATTCAGATGTCCGCTTCAACAAGCCGGATTTCGTCAAGTTCGCGGAGAGTTTCGGAGCCAAAGGTTATCGGATGCAATCACCTGGAATCGCCTAAGGAGTTGTTGCCAGCTTTAACACAAGCCGTTCAAGACGACACGGTGCTCGTTATTGACTGCCCGGTAGAGTTGCGCCAAAAGGTGAGGCTCACGCAGCTTGGGGCGCTCGTTTGTCCGATATAGAAAAGCTCGTGAAAGAAAGATAATGGATATCAAACCCCCCCATTTTCCGATGATGATTCCCGGCGCAAAGACCACCGGTGGTGTGCTCAAGGTTTCCGCACCCTATGACGGATCCCTTATCGCGACGGTAGACACGGCAGATTGGGATGCGGCGGATAAGGCATTGCAGAGCGCGAGTGAGCTCTTCTCGGATCGTGATCGTTGGTTAAGCACCGGGGAGCGGCTGGACATTCTGAAAAAAACCGCGGCCTTAATGGCCGATCATGCCGAGGAACTTGCGGTCGAGGCGGCTCGAGAAGGGGGTAAACCCCTCATTGATTCGAGAGTCGAGGTGGCGCGCGCCATCGACGGGGTGAATGTCTGTATTCAAGTAATGCGAACTGACGCGGGGAAAGAAATACCCATGGATCTCAACGCCGCGTCCGCCCACCGCATGGCCTTCACTCGCAAGGAACCCATTGGCGTCGTCGTGGCCATCAGCGCATTTAATCATCCATTGAATCTCATTGTGCATCAGGTAGGTCCGGCGGTGGCAACGGGCTGTCCCGTCATCGTCAAACCCGCCGAAGATACGCCGTTATCCTGCTATCGCTTTGTCGGGATCCTGCGCGAGGCGGGGTTACCGGAGGAATGGTGCCAGTCGCTCATCGTCGAGGACCTCAAGGTCGCGACGAAGTTAGCAACGGATCAACGCGTCGCCTTCTTTAGTTACATTGGAAGTAGCAAGGTTGGTTGGATGCTGCGTTCGAAGCTTGCACCGGGTACGCGATGCGCATTGGAGCATGGTGGGGCCGCGCCGGTGATCATGGCGGAGGACGCCGACCAAGAAGAGACGCTACCGTTGCTGGCGAAGGGCGGCTTCTATCATGCAGGCCAGGTATGCGTTTCCGTACAGCGGGTCTTTGCACATCAATCCATTGCCATGGAGGTCGCACAGGCCCTTGCAAGCATCGCAAAAGCACTCAAGGTGGGGGACCCGACGCTTCCGGACACGCAGCTCGGGCCGCTTATCCGTCATGGCGAGGTCGACCGTGTGCATCAGTGGGTGAGAGAGGCCGAAGAGTCCGGAGCCAGGGTGCTCTGTGGTGGCGAGAAGCTCTCGAGTTCTTGCTACGCGCCAACGGTGTTGTATGACCCGCCGGACGATGCGAAGGTAAGTGTGCTCGAGATCTTCGGGCCGGTCGTCTGTGTCTATCCGTATGCCGACATCGATGAGGCGATTTCCAGAGCCAATGCCCTGCCCTACGCGTTCCAGGCAGCGGTATTTACCCGTGATCTCGATACCGCCTTGCACGCTTATTCGCGGCTTGACGGTACCGCTATCATGGTCAACGATCACACGGCCTTTCGGGTGGATTGGATGCCATTCGCCGGCATTAAACAATCCGGCCTGGGTGTCGGAGGGATCCCGTACACGATGCGCGACATGCAGATAGAGAAGCTGTTGGTGCTGCGCTCGAAAGCGCTATAGCGTAACGATCCCCACAATGCCGCTGGTGCAGCCTGCTAAGGGGTTTAGCGTCTATTAATCACGCGAATCATCCGCCCGCCACCACACTGGCGAGTAATTCAGGAACAATTAAAGTCAAGAGGAGGGGACTGCTATGAACATATTTGTTTCTCTGGGGTGCAAATTTACCCAGTTTCTGAACTTGCTTGGAAACTATTTGTCGCCGCTTGGTTTGAGATTGCTGCTGGCGTGGGAGTTCTGGGACTCCGGTGTGACAAAGCTCCGTGGGGAAAACTGGTTTGCCCAGATCCAGGACAAATTTCCGTTCCCCTTTGACCAGATACCGGTGGACATCAACTGGTTGCTTGCAACGTGGTCCGAGCTAATCGGCAGCATCGCCTTGGTCATCGGATTGGCGACACGGTTTAGCGCGGCGGCGCTCATTATCCTCGACGTGGTGGCCTGGATAAGCGTCCATGCAGGCAATGGCTATAACGTCTGCGACAATGGCTACAAGCTGCCCTTGATCTTTCTGATAATGCTGATCCCTCTGCTGCTGAGTGGGCCCGGCAAGGCGAGCATCGACAATTTGATTGTTAACCGTTACTTCCGATCGGTGTAAGGATGCCGGCCTGCATTTGCAGGCCGGCTATTTTTTTCGATTAGATCTGAAGCGAAAGTCGAATCAATGCAAGCCGTTTTATTTTTCATGGTGCTGCTGCTCCTTGCGGTACTGGTAGAGCCGTTAGCAGAGCGAATACGCATACCCTTCAGTGCGGCACTTGTCTTCATTGGGTTTGTCGGCTCAGAGGTGCTTATCGGTGCGGGTTTCGATACGGGAGTGCGATGGGAGAATTTTCGTGACTTGATCTATTACGTCTTCCTGCCCGTATTGATCTTCGAGGCGGCCTTCAGACTCGATTTCAGGGCACTTTTAAAGGATCTGTTTATTATCCTAATGTTGTCGTTGCCATTGATGGCACTCGGTGCCGCTATCACAGCGGTCATTGTTTATTATGGAATCGCGCATCCGTCAGGGTTCCCATGGGTTGCGGCACTGTTGACAGGGGCCTTGTTGTCCGCGACAGACCCTGCCTCAGTGCTGTCACTGTTGAAGAAGATCAAAGCGACCGAACGGATCAACATCCTTCTTGAAGGCGAGAGCTTGTTCAATGATGCCACGGCGATCGTCTTGTTTAGTCTGTTAGTTACGCTTGCCCTCGGGTTTGGGGAAGCAAAGGCTTGGGACAAGGCACTCGGCGAGTTCCTGTTGATCTTTTTCGGCGGGTTGGCCGTCGGTGCGCTTATCGGTTCGCTGACCTACGCGTTGATGGGTGCGTTTCGACAGCCGGTGATTGCGGGCCTAATGACCGTGCTGTGTGCGTATTTCGCCTATCTTATTGCGGATGTGCTGCAGATTTCCGGTGTCATGGCAGTTCTTGCCGCCGGGCTTGTCCTGGGTGAGCTCGCGCGGCGCAGTGGCGAATCGAGGGAAAGCCGCTTTGTGGAAGATCTGTGGGAATTCGCCGGCTACGTTGCCAATGCGCTGATCTTTTTGCTCGCAGGGGTGACCATCACGGTGGTCATGTTTCAAAGCCAGTGGTTGGCGATGTTAATCGGCATTTGCGCTGTGCTGATTGCACGGGCGGCCTTGGTCTTTGGTTTCTTGGGTCCCATGAGCCGACTCCCCGGGGTGAAGGCGATCCCAATGAGCCATCAGGTCGTTCTGACCTGGGGCGGTGTGCGCGGCGCGGTCACCTTGGCATTGGCCCTGTCCTTGCCGCTCGAGCTTGATTTCTGGTTTACCATCCAGTCGATTGCCTACGGCGTCGTGCTGTTTACCTTGTTTGTACAGACCACGACGATGAGGTGGGTGATCCGCAAGCTCTTATTTTAGCCGTGCACTATCTGGAATCTGCTGCGCGGACCTGACGAACGGCACGCAGCGACACTCGATGGACGGCGGCCTTGCTTAGCGCCGTCGCATGCGGCTTGCAATCCTGAGACGCAGCGCGTTCAGTTTGATAAATCCCTCGGCATCCTTTTGATCGTAAGCGCCGGCATCATCCTCAAACGTCGCGAGCGCTGCGTTGAACAGGCTATCGCTCTCTGATTTCCGGCCGACGACGGCCACGCAGCCTTTGTACAGTTTCAACCGCACGGTACCGTTCACGTTTGCCTGGGAGCTGTCGATCATTTCTTGAAGCATTTTGCGCTCGGGGCTGAACCAGTAGCCATTGTAGATAAGGCCAGCATATCGGGGCATCAACTCGTCCTTCATATGCGCGATTTCGCGATCAAGGGTAATGGACTCGATCGCCCGGTGGGCCTTGAACAGGATGGTGCCACCGGGTGTTTCGTAGCAACCCCGGGACTTCATGCCCACATACCGGTTCTCAACGATGTCAAGGCGTCCGATACCATTTTCCCCTCCGATGCGATTCAGGGATTCAAGGATCTCGGAGGGTGTCATGATGTCATCGCCAACAGCAATCGCATCACCTTGGCTGAAGGTAAGGTCGATGTATCTGGGCTTGTCCGGCGCTTTCTCCGGTGAGACGGTCCGGCGCCACATGTCCTCGGAAGGCGGGACCCACGGATCTTCCAGCGGACCGCCCTCGTAGGATATGTGCAGGAGATTCGCATCCATGGAATAAGGCGACTCGTTCCCGCGCCGAGCCTCAACGGGGATGCCGTGGCTTTTAGCATAGTCCACCAGTTTTTCCCGGGAGTTGAGGTTCCATTCCCGCCACGGCGCGATCACGCGGATGTCCGGTGCAAGCGCATAGGCCCCCAGTTCGAAGCGCACCTGATCATTGCCCTTGCCTGTGGCGCCATGGGCGATGGCGTCGGCGCCTGTTTTAGCGGCGACTTCCACGAGGTGTTTCGCGATCAAGGGGCGTGCGATCGAGGTGCCAAGCAAATATTCTCCCTCGTAGACGGCATTTGCCCTGAACATGGGAAATACATACTCCCACGCGAACTCGTCCTTGAGGGCTTCAACAAAGACCTGTTTTACGCCGAGCGCCTTGGCTTTCTCGGCGGCCACAGCAACTTCTTCACCCTGGCCGATATCGGCGGTGAAGGTAATGACCTCGCATTGATAGTTCTCCTCAAGCCACTTCAGAATGATCGAGGTGTCGAGCCCACCGGAATACGCCAGCACGACCTTTTTGATGCCTTCACTCTTCATATCGAATCTATCGCACAGCGGTAGTTATTCCAGGAACTTTGGAAAGCGCGCAATTTTGCCTTTACGTGCCATCAGAGTCCAGTCTTCCATCATGGGCTGGTATCCGCTGGGGGCAACTTGTCTGGATTGAGGAACGAGGTTGGCCAGATGTCGAAATAGGCGATGTCTTCGTCGATGCCATCCATCACATCATACTGACGGTAAGATTCGCGATCGACCCAAGCAAAGGCCGTGTGCTCATCATTGAGTGCGATTTCACCTTGCAACCATCGATAATGAAACAGATAGATTTCGTAGATCCCGCCGTAAAAGGCATCTCGTATTGGACCGAGGGAATTTAGCAACTTGATCTCATGTTCATCACCGATTTCTTCTTCTATCTCCCGCATCGAGCATTGCTCCGGCGTCTCACCGTCCTCAATATGCCCGGCGGGGAAACCCCAGAGCCCTGCCCCAAATGCGGCATCCGCCGGGCGTTTGAGCAGCAATATTCGGTTCCGCTCATCTTCTATGATGTTGATCGCAAACTGCGACTGGAGCGGTCGGTAAGCCATCGCGGGTCGTGACATAGTTGTTCAGTTTCTCGCCCGTTTCGGGATGTAGAGATCGGTGACCGTCCCTGAGAAGGCCTCCGCCGCCATGGCGATGGTTTCAGATAACGTCGGATGTGGGTGGATGGTAAGGCCAATGTCTTCTGCATTGCAGCCCATCTCGAGTGCGAGCGTTCCCTCGGCGATAAGATCACCGGCGTTGGGCCCCACCGCGGCCATGCCGATGATTCGACCCGACTCATTATCGAATAATAACTTCGTCAGTCCATCCTGGCCTCCCAGTGCCAGTGCACGGCCGCTCGCCGCCCAGGGAAAGACGCCCTTGCCGAAGTTAATTCCCTGCTTTTTGGCGCCCAATTCGGTCAGGCCGGTCCAGGCGATCTCGGGATCGGTATAGGCGACGGCTGGCACGATCCGCTCCTCAAAGGAGCTTCGCCTGCCCGCGATCACCTCCGCGGCTACTTTGCCTTGGTGAGAGGCCTTGTGTGCCAAGAGCGGTGGATCCGCAATGTCGCCGACGGCAAAGATATTCGGGATGTTGGTCCGCTGCGCTCCGTCGACCGGAATAAATCCTGACTGATCGATATGGACATCCGCATGTTCGGCGCCGATGGCATGACCATTGGGACGCCTGCCCACGGCGACAAGGATGCTATCAAAGCGTTCTGATGCAGGCGTACCCTCGCCCTGGAAATGCACGACCAGGCCATCTTTGCGCGATTCAACCTTGCTGACCTGAGTCTTCAGGAAAATCGCCTCGTAGCGCTTGCTGATCCTTGATTGCAGCGGCTTCACCATATCTGGATCACAGTCTGCGATCAGCCGATCCAGCATCTCGACAAGAGTGATTCGCGAGCCCAAAGCGTGATAAACGGCTGCCATCTCAAGGCCGATAATGCCGCCGCCAATCACGAGTAGCCTCTTGGGTATCTCTTTGAGTTCCAATGCCGTTGTCGAATCCATGATACGCGCATCATCAGATGGTAGCCCTGGGATCTTGCCGGCCTGCGAGCCCGCGGCGATGATGGCGTGATCGAACAGCACGGCCACAGGACCCTCTGACGTCGCGACGTCAATGCGCTGGCTGGATTGGAATTGGCCCGTCCCTTGGATCACCTCGACCTGACGCCGGGCAGCAAGCGCATTCAGCCCACCCGTTAACTGGCTGACCACGCTCGAAGTCCATGCCCGAAGCTTCTTGTGATCAATGCGGGGCCTGCCGAAGCTAACCCCTTGGTTCTCCATCTCGGCTGCCTCGACGATCACGCCTGCCACATGCAGCAGCGCCTTGGAGGGGATGCAGCCCACGTTCAGGCATACGCCCCCGAGGCTCGGATAGCGTTCAATCAGGACGGTCTTTTTACCGAGATCGGCTGCACGGAATGCCGCGGTATATCCGCCGGGTCCCGACCCCAGCACGGCCACATCGCAACGGACCTCTCGAGTAGGTACAGTGCGCCTCGCTGCGGCACCGGCCGCCGGTTTATCAATGGGCGCCTTCTTGACCTTCGCTGCCCTCTGGCCTTCGGCGACCTCCATGGTCAGGATCAATGAGTCGGTCGATACCTTATTGCCCACAGCGACCTTGAGCTCTTTCACCTTGCCGTCGTAGGGCGAGGGGATCTCCATAGTTGCCTTGTCGCTCTCAAGCGTGATGAGGGAGTCCTCCTTTTTGACCTGACTGCCTGGTTTTACGAACACCTCGATCACGTCCACGTTCTCGAATTCACCGATGTTCGGTATATACACATCAACGATCTTGGCCATAGTGTTTTCTCAATTGATAATGAAGATGTAGCGTCTGATTCGTTTTAGGCGCCTTGCCCGTTCAGCGACGTAGATTCCCCCTATTACAACAATAATTGTCGTATGTCCGATAGGACGGTTCTTAAAAACTGTGTAAAGCGCGCGGCGGCGGCGCCGTCGATAACCCTGTGATCATAGGTGAGCGAAAAAGGCAGCATGATGCGCGGCACGAATTCCCCGTCCTGAAAGACAGGTTTTGTGCTCGAGCGCGAGATACCGAGAATGGCCACCTCAGGCGCGTTAACAATCGGCGTGAATGCACTACCCCCTATTCCACCGAGACTCGATATGGTAAAGGACCCCCCCTGCAAATCAGCTGGAGTCAGTTTTTTTGCCCGCGCCTTGGCGCTCACTTCTTGCAGCTCTTCCGCAAGCTCAAAGAGCCCCTTTTGATTGACGTCTCTAATGACGGGGACTACGAGGCCATCGGGTGTATCGACAGCGATCCCGACATGAAAGTACTTTTTAATAATGAGTTCGTCTCCGCTGGGCGCAAGTGAGCTGTTAAACTCGGGGAACTTCTCCAGTGTGACCACAGCCGCCTTGAGAAAAAAACTCAACAGGGTGAGTTTGACGTTCTTCTTTGCCGCCGCATCCGACCGGGACTTTCGAAACTCCTCGAGCTCGGTGATATCCGCCTCATCAAACTGTGTGACTTGAGGGACCGTAAGCCAGCTGCGCTGCACATGCTGACCGGTGAGTCTTCTGATTTTGGTCAGCTGCTTGGTTTCAACTTCGCCAAACTTCGAGTAGTCAACCGGGGGCGCCGCAGGCAACGGTGCACCCCCGACGGGGATCCCGCCCGCCCCTGCCAGCGTTCCCTTGACGAAGCGCTCCACATCTTGCTTCTGGATGCGGCCCTTGGACCCCGTGCCGGTCACGAGGCCGAGATCGACACCGAGTTCACGCGCGAGGTGGCGGATGGAGGGGCTGGCGTGGGCTCGGGCGGAGGCGCTGCCCCGGACCGTGATGGCACTAATCGGCACGACGGGCGGCGCGGTGCGGGGCGGTGGCTGCGGCAGCGGTCGTTCCGCCTCAGTGGGCTCTGGCTGCGCCTTGTCTTCGAGGGCTTTGGGGTGGGGCGAAGGTGCGGGTTCTGCTGCTTCCATGACCAGGATCGGGTCATTTTTGGAGACCTTATCGCCCACCTTGACCTTAAGCGCCTTCACGATGCCGGCCCTAGGCGAGGGGATCTCCAGCGTCGCTTTGTCGCTTTCAAGCGTGATCAAGGGATCCTCAACATTGACCCGATCGCCCGGCTTAACCAGGACTTCAATGACATCGACCTCTGCAAAGTCGCCGATGTCGGGCACGGGAACAATAACCTCTTTTTCTTCTGCCACGGATTGCCCTCAATCGGCAAGGACTTGGTTCAGCTCATGTTTGCAGGGCGTATTCCCGCCATGCATCTTTGTTGAGTGGATCCCACGAGAGACGCCGGCGTCTGACATCAATCAACTTGTCGCCGGATCGGGCTTATCGGGGTCGATCTGGTATTTCTTAATCGCTTGTGTGACCTTGGATACATCGATATGGCCGTCGTCCGCGAGCGCCTTGAGCGCTGCGACGGCGACGTAGGATCGGTTGACCTCGAAGAACTCACGTAGCTTGTTCCGCCCATCGCTTCGCCCAAAGCCGTCTGTCCCCAGCACCTGGTAGCGCGCTGGCACAAATTCGCGGATCTGATCGGCATAGATCTTCATGTAGTCAGTGGCCGCTATCACGGGTCCTTGTCTGCCTTTGAGGCAAGATGTCAAATAGCTCACTCTAGGTCTTTTCATCGGATGCAATAGGTTCCACCGTTGCACAGCGAGCCCCTCGCGACGAAGCTCAGTAAAACTCGTTACGCTCCAGATGTCCGCGTCCACACCAAAGTCTTTTTCTAGAAGTCCTGCAGCGGCAATGACCTCGCGGAGGATGGTGCCGGAGCCAAGTAACTGCACCTTCAACTTTTTGCGCCCGCCATCTTTAAGCAGGTACATTCCCTTCAGGATGCCTACCTCCGCGCCTTTGGGCAGCGGCGGGTGGGGGTAGTTCTCATTCATCACGGTGATGTAGTAAAAGATGTTCTGCTGTAACTCATACATGCGCTTCAAGCCGTCGTGGATGATGACGGCGAGTTCATAAGCGTATGTTGGGTCATAGGCGATGCAGTTCGGAATGGTGGAGGCGTGCAGGTGGCTGTGCCCATCCTGATGTTGCAGTCCCTCCCCGGCCAATGTCGTGCGGCCCGAGGTTCCACCGAGGAGAAAACCTTTCGCTTGCATATCGCCCGCGGCCCACGCCAGATCGCCGACACGCTGAAAACCGAACATCGAGTAGAAAATGTAGAAGGGGATCATGTAGATGCCGTGGTTGCTGTAGCTCGTGCCCGCGGCCATCCATGAGGACATGGACCCTGCCTCGTTGATGCCTTCTTCCAGGATCTGGCCTTGCTTGTCCTCGCGGTAGTACATGACCTGATCGCTATCCACCGGTTCGTACAACTGGCCGACGGAAGAATAGATGCCGAGTTGGCGAAACATGCCTTCCATGCCAAAAGTGCGTGCCTCGTCGGCAACAATGGGCACGACGAATTTGCCAATCTTCTTGTCTTTTACCAGGGCACTCACAAGGCGCACGAACGCCATGGTTGTCGAAATCTCCCGACCCTCTGTCCCTTTCAACAGGGTGTCGAAGATGTGTATGTTGGGTATCTCAAGTGGCGGTGCACTGGTGCGTCTTACTGGCAGGTATCCGCCGAGCGCCTTGCGTCGCGCTTGCAGATATTGGGTCTCCGGGCTGTCCTCTGGGGGTCTGTAAAACGGGAAATCGGATAGCTCGTCGTCGGAGATGGGGATATTGAATCGATCGCGAAATGCCTTGAGGGCTTCCACCCCTATCTTCTTCTGCTGATGTGTAATGTTCTGGCCTTCGCCAGCTTCACCCATGCCGTAGCCTTTGACGGTTTTCGCCAGGATGACGGTTGGCTGGCCCGTGTGCCGTACCGCCGCGGCGTATGCTGCATAGACCTTGTGGGGATCGTGTCCCCCCCGGTTCAGCCGCCAGACGTCTTCATCTGTCATATTGGCGACCATCGCTTTGAGCTCGGGATATTTGCCGAAGAAATGCTCGCGGACATAGGCGCCGTCTTTGGCCTTGTAGGCCTGGTATTCGCCATCGACAACTTCCTCCATGCGCTTTAATAGCAAACCCTTGGTGTCGCGGGCGAATAAGGGATCCCAGTAGGAACCCCAAATCACTTTAATGACATTCCAGCCAGCGCCTCGGAAATGGGCTTCAAGCTCCTGGATGATCTTGCTGTTACCGCGCACCGGCCCATCGAGTCGCTGCAGGTTGCAGTTGACCACGAAGATGAGGTTATCGAGCTTCTCACGTGCGGCAAGCCCGATCGCGGCAAGCGACTCGGGCTCGTCCATCTCGCCGTCACCCACAAAGGCCCACACCTTGCGGCCTTCCGTATTCAGGATGCCCCTGTCCTGGAGGTAGCGCATGAAGCGGGCCTGGTAGATGGCCATGATGGGACCGAGACCCATGGAGACGGTAGGGAATTGCCAGAAATCCGGCATGAGCCACGGATGTGGATAAGACGACAAACCTTGCCCAAGCACCTCCTGACGGAAAGCATGAAGCTGCTCTCTGTTGATACGGCGCTCGAGATACGCCCGGGCGTAAATACCGGGTGCCGAATGGCCCTGGAAAAACACCAGATCCCCGCCGTGATTTTCGCTCGGTGCGTGGAAGAAGTGGTTGAAGCCGACGTCATATAAAGTGGCAACAGAGGCAAAGCTCGCGATGTGCCCGCCGAATTCCTTGTTCTTCTGATTGGCCTTGACCACCATCGCCATGGCGTTCCATCGGATCAGCGAACGGATACGCCATTCCAGCGCCGCATCGCCTGGTGATGGCTCCTCCCTTGAGGAGGGGATTGTATTAAGGTACGCCGTATTGGCCGAGTAGGGCAGATAAGCGCCGGAACGTCGCGCCTTGTCAATGAGCTTCTCGAGGAGGAAATGCGCGCGCTCTAACCCCTCGACATCCAATATCGCCTCCAGTGATTCAATCCACTCCTGCGTTTCTTGCGGGTCGAGGTCTTTCGTTTCGATCATTGTTTAATCAATCTGAGCTGCGGGCCATTTGTGCTTCACGCCCCGTGGGACCTACCGGTGGGATCGCTTCGGCCTTTCATTTGATCATACCGCCAAAACTTTGCATCACCTATGGACGCGCCAAGGCAGGCGAATGCCCTTCCGGGATCTTTTGACGTCTCAAAGCTTGCGGGCTTCAAGCTCCGTGACATGGTCCTTGATGATTTCCATCGACAGCAAGGAACCGCGAATCAATCGGAAGGATGCGAATACCAGGCTCACTGTTCCAATGCATGCGGGCGATACCGCAATCCAAAGGAGCGCCTATGCCACAGATTAGCAAGACAGCTCAATACACTGGCAAATGAAAACACCGCGACGCGAAGCTGCAGTCTGACCAGCGCATCGCGTCGTAATTTTGACCGCTTTAGCAGGTTTTGCAGGGAACAGCATGTCGGCTCAGATTGGATCTTGAGGATAGGATGGACCTTGCTATGGAGTTCCACCGAGCGTGCGGACGTTGACACAGTCAATAACACACCGCCCGGTAGCAGGATTAACGGTGTGATCCAAAGTTGTGCGTCTTCCACAATGCAAATCCCTTAGATCCCTCGATGATGTAGACGGGGTCTAGACGCCTTTGATGGGGCCCATACATCTTAGCATCGGCAACGGCCTTTTCCTCCAGGGAGGGATAGTCCCTCTCAACTCGTAGCACAAAAATGCAATCTAAGACCTTGATGAGCCGCACTCTTCAACCGATTCTTTCGACGCCCCCGTGTCAAGACATGGTCGCGAAACTGTGATAGGCTTTATTTCGATGGAGTCCGGAGAGGAGGCATCAGGAATACCGGAACAGATTCGGTAGACCTGATCTTCAAGATGGTTGCAATTCCAATCAGGCAGAGATGTTATTTACTTCACATCGTGCGCCAGTTAGCTAGCTTATGATCAGAAAACACACCAAGGAAGTATTTTTGAAAGTTCCCACATTGAGGCACCCAACATGAGTACGTCACAAGGTACCGTTAAATGGTTTAACGAGAAAAAGAGATTTGGTTTCATTGCCCGGGATTCAGGAGACGATGTCTTCGTTCATCAGAGTCATGTGCAGGACTCTGGTCTTCAAACCTTGGCGGAAGGAGAGCGCGTCGAGTTTGAGATCGGAAGCAACGAGAAAGGCTCGTACGCGTACAACATAAAAAAAATCTGACAGCTGCATCATCAGCCCCAGCACCGTTCAATGAGTTGGGGCGAACATTAATTAAGCTCAGGGGGATCACTTCATGCCCTGACAGCAAGGATTTGTTGAGATCGGTTTTCGGGACAGATAACGGACCGGTGCCGCACCCTCATCAACAGTCAGGCGCCCCTGCACCGGCGAGTGCCAACCTTTGCTGAGGAAGTCGTTTAGAAAGAGCGCAAGAGCTCTTAAAAACGCGGCCATTAAACCGTTTTAGGACATGAGGTGCCCGATAATCCCTTTCAAAATAGAGCTACAAAGCCAATTTGACCTGTGATTTAATTTTTTTTACAGGGACAGTTGATGTGTCCTACAAGGGCAGCTGGGGCAGAGCCCCGGTTCGCGCGGGAGGTCCTTAATAGCAATTTGAATAGCCATTGCTAAAGGGCGGACGCAAAAGAAAAAGAATAAGGCGCCGCATTGCACATGCAGTGTGTGCCCTTGCAACTGTGGGGGTGGCCCCCTGGGTTCTTTGAGATGCCCAGCGGCGACCCCCACGTTTTTTTGGCCTACACGAATCTGTGCTGTCGTTTGGCAACGATAACGATGATTTCTGCAGAGAATAACGCCCCTGAACTGAACGTCCCCAATCGATGAGTCGCGGAGCACCCGTTGCGCGCGTATTTTCGTGGCCGCGTGAAGCCCTGTTGCTTCATTCACTTTCTATTGGCGCCGGGCTTGAGGGAGCGAATCACACTGGGGTCGCATTTTCACTATAATCGACCTCCGTGTCATTGAGCCGGCTGGGAGTAGCCTTGAAAAAAGCATCAGCGATTCACGAAGATTTTTCTCGTGGGGAAGAGCCCATCAAGGGCTCTTCCGATCGTGGCGTTGGGCTCGTATTTGCCACCGTCTTCTCGATTATCGGCCTCTGGCCGCTCTTAAGCGGTGCCCAAATGCGCATCTGGGCGCTGGCCGTGGCTGGCGCCTTGATCGTCCTAGCTATCGGCTGGCCTGCCACGCTTGCGCCATTGAACAGGGTCTGGGCTTGGGTAGGCAGGCAGTTGCACCGGATTGTCAATCCGGTGATCATGGGGATCCTGTTTTACGGTACCGTGACACCGACGGCGCTGGTGCTGAAGCTTCTAGGTAAGGACCCGTTAAAGCTGCGTTTTGACCCGAAGGCGGGAACCTATTGGATCGAGCGACGTCCGCCGGGTCCTGCGCCCGATACCATGCGCAATCAGTTCTAAGGAGTTGAGATGGGATCGTTTCTCAAAGAGTTTTGGGCCTTCCTTAGGGCCCGAAAAAAATATTGGCTGTTGCCCATCGTGGTGGTCATGGTGCTGTTAGGTGGTCTCGTCGTACTGACGCAAGGGAGCGCAGTCGCACCTTTCATCTATACGCTCTTCTAGGAAGGCTAATCCCGTGCGCATTCTCGGCATTTCCGCCTTTTACCATGATAGCGCGGCGGCGCTGGTCGAGGACGGTCAGATCACCTCCGCTGCTCAGGAAGAACGCTTCTCCCGCAAAAAGCACGATTCCCGTTTCCCACGCCACGCCATCGACTATTGCCTCGGGCAGCTGCAAGGGGACTTGAATGACGTCGATTACGTAGCGTTCTACGACAAGCCTTTTTTGAAATTCGAGCGGCTCTTGGAAACCTACGTAGCGTTTGCGCCGCGAGGCTTTCGTTCATTCAGCATGGCGATCCCGCTCTGGCTGAAGGAAAAATTATTCCAGAAGTCTCTCCTCAAGAATGAGCTCAAGAGTCATGCACCGGACTACGATTGGGAAAATCGGCTGCTGTTCGCTGAGCACCACCAAAGCCATGCGGCGAGCGCGTTCTTTCCCTCGCCCTATGATGAGGCGGTGATACTCACCATGGACGGGGTCGGAGAATGGGCGACGACCTCCGTCGGAGTGGGGAAGGGGAATCATCTTGAGATGCTGAAGGAGATCCACTTCCCCCATTCCCTGGGACTCTTGTATTCCGCGTTCACCTATTACACGGGGTTCAAGGTCAATTCCGGCGAGTACAAGGTGATGGGTCTTGCCCCCTACGGGGCACCTCGATACGCGCAGTTGATCCTGGATCATCTGATTGATCTTAAACAAGACGGCTCGTTTCGCCTCGATCTCTCGTATTTCGACTATTGCACGGGTCTGAGGATGACCAGTGAGAAGTTTCACCAATTATTCGGCGGACCACCACGAAATCCGGAAGACCCGGTCACCCAACGGGATATGGACCTTGCCGCATCGATTCAGGTCGTCCTCGAGGAGGCGGTCCTTAGGCTGACCCATTCTCTCGCCGCCGAGACGGGCCTCAAGAATCTCTGTCTTGCAGGTGGTGTCGCGCTGAATTGTGTTGCGAACGGGAAGGTCCTGCGTAATGGCGACTTCTCCGATATCTGGGTCCAACCTGCCGCGGGCGATGCCGGAGGTGCATTGGGCGCAGCGCTATGCGCCTATCATCTCTTCCAGGGAATGCCGCGGGAAGTAAACGGCGGCGTGGATGCAATGCGCGGTTCCTATCTCGGCCCTGAGTTCTCTCAATACGAGATTGAGCAGCGCCTCAGTGCAGTTGGTGCGAAATATGAAGTGCTGGAAGATGACGCGCTGATTGCGAAGACGGCCGCGGCCATTGCCGAAGGAAATGCCGTAGGTTGGTTCCAGGGAAGGATGGAATTTGGGCCACGGGCATTGGGCACGCGGTCCATCCTGGGTGATGCGCGTTCACCCACCATGCAATCGGTGCTGAATCTGAAAGTGAAATATCGTGAGTCCTTCCGTCCCTTCGCGCCTTCGGTACTGCGTGAGGATGTCTCGGACTGGTTCGAGCTGGACAAAGACAGTCCCTATATGTTGCTGGTCGCCGACGTTGCACCGGAGCACCGTCGGGAGATGACAGAAGATGAACAGTCGCTGTTCGGGATCGAGAAGTTGAACGTGCCTCGATCCGATATTCCTGCCGTGACGCATGTGGATTACTCGGCCCGTATCCAGACCGTGCACCAGGACACCAACCCAAGATACCATGCCCTAATTTCGACGTTTAAGGCACTCACACGGTGTCCGGTCATTGCCAACACGAGCTTCAATGTCCGTGGCGAGCCAATTGTTTGCACGCCGGAGGATGCCTTCCGCTGTTTCATGGGCACGGAAATTGAAGTACTCGCTGCAGGGAACTGTTTCTTGAGGAAAGAGGACCAGGACCCAAACCTCCGGCGCGACTACAAGGACGCCTTCGAGCTGGACTGATCGGTGATTCTCTCTCTGGCCTTAACATTCTCCCGTCTGGGGCTGCCGACAAACGCCTTTCTGTCTGAGATCTCCTCTGAAAGTAATCAGTTAATCTGCTGGGACGCGAGGATATCGGTGGGGATCCCAGACATACACTCCACGGAATTTTGTAACAAGGCGATCGGCACCTTTTAATGGCGTGTCCCCGAGGGATGACTCCTTATTAATATAGTGTCCGCACGGGGATGACACCTTAAATTAATTATAAGGGCCCCGAGGGGATTACTTGGACAGTGGCCTAAGCGGAAGGATCCGCTAGCCCATGCTCCTGGGCATAGATGAACAATGCAAGCCGGTTCTTGACGCCCAATTTGCTGTAAATACGTGTCAGATGGTTGCGGAGCGTATGTTCGCTGATGTGCAATTCTTCGGCGATTATCCCGTAACTGGTGCGCGGAGCCTTTGCGAGCTTGCTGATGAGTTCCTGCTCCCGCGTCGTGAGCCGGGAAATCTGGGTCTTTTCCGGACCCTTGCGTGAGTGGTTATAGGCCTCTGAGAGCGCGACAAGTATCCTTCCCGTTGTGGTGCGATCCAGCCAAAGTTCGCCCTCGTGGATTTTTTCGATGGCCTTTAATATCGATTCTACCGGGTCCTCTTTGTTAACTACCCCCGTCGCGCCCGCAAAGATGGCATTGTCCAGCATCGAGGAATTTTGCCGACCTGCCATCACCAGTACCTTCGCCTTTGACTGGCCGATGAGTTTCGGTATAGCAGCGATCACATTCTGCTCGCCGAGATCGTTGCCGAGCATGATCACGTCGGGAAGCACTTTGTCTGTGAGGTCAATCGCATCGACGCAGCTTGTTGCCTGTCCGACTACTTCCATCCTGGGTTTCTCGGCATTAATGAGCTTTTCGAGCGCCCAGAGAACGGTGCGGTTATCATCAACGAGCATGACCCGTATCGGCTTTATCTCTGGTTCCCTCATGTGGGCACCTGAATCAACTCGGGATGTGCGCATGGATGATGGGTATAACCATCGCGTGTCCTCTCACGGATCGAACGGGGTATAAAAACCGGTAGGCGGATGACCGCCCGCGTCTTTCGTCTTGTCATGTTTACCTCCGCCTGACAGCCGCCTTTATTAACGCCACCCGGGCTGCTTAAGGGCAGTCACCCCACCCGCATGCCGGCTGGGTGCCGCCCGCTTTGTAACACACGCCTGAACCGGGCGTGAGTTCCCCATACTACAACTCCTACGAGAAAAGTACTAGTTGGCCTACACAAAACCTGGTGCAAAGTCACCGAAATAACTAGGACTGGCCGCTCATAGTTATAAATCTAGAAACCATCTAAAGTTTTATCATAAAAATTGATTGACACCGCGAGGCATGGCGTTGGGAGGACGCCCGCGCGAACTCTTACGGGGCAACCTGCCCGCCAATCGCCCGCACAGCAGCATATAAGGCTTGACCTGTCGGTAAATAACGGACATTCTATAGGGCCAACTCCGACGGGAAAACATCGCTCAAGGGCGCGTTACGTTGCGCCCTTATGAGTTAATAAGAAGCTCATGGAGGGTGCTTTGTAGGAGAAGCAACCATGTCAACGACTGAAACGCTGCTCGATGTAACCCCCTCTGTAACCACGGATCTCCTCAAATACCCGGCCGGTAGCACGGCCACCATCACGGCGTCCAACTTCATCGTCGGAAGCACACTGAAATTCGAGGTGCTCCACGTGACCAATCCGGGTGACGACGGGGTCTGGGGCACGCTGGATGATGTCATCGACACGGGTACGAACGCGAGCGGCCCAAGCCATGAGCCCTGGTACATCACCGACGGCGTGTGGTGGGTGGTCGATGCCGGTGCCGATGGCATTGAGGGGACCGACGACGACGTCATCGGCGGCGACCTTGACAAAACCGCGGACGGAAACATCGTCACCTCCTGGTATGTCAATCCCGACGACTCTCTTGGTTCGACGCTTCTGCTGACCGCGACTGATGTCGTTACCGGGCAGGTCGCGACGAGCGTGTTCACCGACGACACCAACCATGCGCCGGTAATCACCTCTCTGACGCAGAGCGGTTTGGCGACGGAGATTGCCGATCTCGCGCCAGGCGAGGACGCGACACTGCACACCGCGGGCGGCGCGGTGAGCTTCACGGATGTGGACACGCTGGATACGCACTCGGCGACGTTTGCGCCGCAGGGCATGAATTATCTGGGCACGTTTGCCCTTGACCCGGCGGACTCGCCGGCGGTGACAGGCAATGCGGTGGGCTGGACGTTCGAGGTGAACGACAGCGCGCTGGACGCGCTCCAAGCCGGCCAGGTGCTGACACAGCTCTACGACGTAACGGTGAACGACGGCAATGGCGGCACGGCGGTGCAAACGGTCACCATCACTCTCACCGGCGCGAACGATGCGCCGGTGATCACCTCGGCGGCGACCGGTGGCGAGGCGGAGAACAGCGCGACCACGAACGTGGTGTACACGGCGAGCGCGAGCGACCCGGATGCGGGTGATTCCTTCATCTTTAACTTGAGTGGCGCCGATGTGGCGCAGTTCAACATCAACGCGAACACGGGGGCGGTGACCTTCAAAGTGTCGCCGGACTTCGAGGTGCCGACGGATGCGGACGGGAACAACGTCTACGACATCACGGTGACGGCGACCGATGCGGGCGGGCTCACGGGCTCAATGGACGTGGCGATTGCGGTGACTGACGTCAATGAGCACAATGAGGCGCCGATTTCCGGCAACGATCGCGTCATCACGAACGTTGGTACCGGTGTGGCTTTCACGATTCCGGAATGGGCGCTGCTCGCGAATGACAGCGATCCCGACGGGAACCCTTTTGATGTCCAGTCCGTGGCCAGTGCGAGCGGAGGTACGGTTTCGCATACCGCAGGTACTGGCACCAACGGCCTGGTGACGTTCAATGACACAACGCCGGTTGGCGGCTCCTTTACCTACAGGGCCGCCGACGCATTGCTGGCGGGCACACCGGCGACCGTGACCATTGCCCAAGACACCTCTGGCAGCCTTGATGGAACCTCCGGCAACGACATCCTGATCGGAAAGAGCTCCGGTAGTACGCTCATCGGCGGTCAGGGCAAAGACATCGTGCTTGGCTCTAGCGGCAGCGACTCCGTCGTCATGCTGGTCACCTCCGGTGACGTCGATTCGGTCGATGCCGGGGCGGGTACGGACACCCTCGTGCTGAGCGGCACAGTGGGCGGCACCGGCGTGGTGGTGGTCAATCTTGCAGCGACCGACCAGGTGGTCTCGATCGGCGGTGTGGCTGATTCCCTGATACAGAAGAATTTCGAGAAGATCGACGCGTCCGGGCTGGGCAGTTCCATTAACGCCACCGGCGGTAGCCTCGCTGACACCATCACCGGCTCGGATGGCAACGACTGGCTCTCCGGCGGCGGCGGCACCGACACGATTTCAGGCGGGGCCGGCAATGACACGATTGACGGTGGCACCGGCAAGGACACGATTAACGCCGGCAGCGGCGATGACTCCGTCGTGATGCTGGTGTCCAGCGGCAACACCGATGTCATCGACGGCGGGACGGGTACGGACACGCTCGCCCTCAGCGGTGCGGCTGCCGGCACCGGGGTCGTGGTCGTCAATCTGTCTTCGACGACCGATCAGCTGGTCTCGATCGGCGGCCTGCTGGAAGGCCTGGTGCAGAAGAACTTCGAGAACCTCGACGCCTCCGGGCTCAGTGGTTCCGTCAACGTTACCGGCAGCAGCGGCAACAATGTCCTGATCGGCAGCAGTGGCAAAGACACGATCTCAGGCGGGGACGGTAACGACACTCTGAGTGGCGGCGGCGGCAACGACACGATTAACGCCGGCGGCGGCGACGACTCGGTCGTCATGCTGGTGACGACCGGCAACGCCGACACGATCGATGCCGGGACGGGTACGGATACCCTCGTGCTGAGCGGCGCGGTGGGCGGCACCGGGGTCGTGGTCGTCAATCTGTCCTCGACGACCGACCAGGTGGTCTCGATCGGCGGTGTGGCTGACACCTTGATCCAGAAGAACTTCGAGAGGCTCGACGCCTCCGGGCTCGGCAGTTCCATTAACGCCACCGGCGGAAGCCTCGCTGACGTCATGACTGGCTCGGGCGGCAACGACACGCTGAGCGGCGCAGCGGGCAACGACACGATTAATGGTGCCGGCGGCAACGACACAATTGACGGCGGCACCGGCAAGGACACGATTAACGCCGGCAGCGGCGATGACTCCGTCCTGATGCTGGTCACCGCCGGCGACATCGATACGATCGACGCCGGGGCGGGTACGGACACACTTGCGCTGCGCGGCGCGGTGGGTGGCACTGGGGTCGTGGTCGTTGATCTGTCCTCGACGACCGATCAGCTGGTCTCGATCGGCGGGGTGGCTGATGCCCTCAAGCAGACGAACTTCGAGAACCTCGACGCCTCCGGGCTCAGCGGTTCCGTTAACGTCACCGGCAGCAGTGGCGCCAATATCCTGACCGGCTCGACGGGCAACGACTGGCTCTCCGGCGGTGCCGGAAACGACACCATTAACGCCGGCGGCGGCGATGACTCCGTCGTGATGCTCGTCACCGCCGGCGACATCGATTCGGTCGACGCCGGAGCGGGCACTGACACGCTTGCGCTGCGCGGCGCGGTGAGTGGTACCGGCGTGGTGACGGTCGATCTGTCCTCAGAGACCGATCAGGTGGTCTCGGTTGGCGGTGATCCCGACACGCTGATACAGAAGAACTTCGAGAACCTCGACGCCTCCGCGCTTGGCGGTTCCGTTAACGTCACCGGCAGCAGCGGCGCCAATATCCTCACCGGCGGGGCTGGCAACGACACGCTGAGCGGCGGCGAGGGCAACGACACGATTAGCGGCGGCGGCGGCAACGACTCGATTGACGCTGGCGGCGGCGACGACACCGTCCTCATGCGGGTCACTGCCGGTAGCGTCGATACGATCGACGCCGGCGAGGGAACAGACACGCTCGTGCTCAGCGGCGCGGTGGGCGGCACTGGGGTCGTGGTCGTCGATCTTGCGGCGACCGATCAGGTGGTCTCGATCGGCGGCGTGGCTGACGAGTTCATCCAGAAGAATTTCGAGAAGATCGACGCCACCGGGTTGGGCAGTTCCATTAACGCCACCGGTGACAGCGGCGCCAATGTCCTGACCGGCACGAGTGGCAACGACTGGCTCTCCGGCGGCGGCGGCAACGACACCATTAACGCTGGCGGCGGCAACGATTCGGTCGTCATGCTGGTCACCGCTGGCGACATCGATTCGGTCGATGCAGGGGCGGGTACGGACACGCTCATACTCAGCGGCGCAGTGGACGGCAGCGGCGTGGTGATGGTTGATCTGTCCTCGGCAACCGACCAGGTGGTCTCGATCGGCGGCCTGCTGGAAGGCTTGATCCAGAAGAATTTCGAGAACCTCGACGCCTCGGGGCTCGGCGGTTCCGTCAACGTCACCGGCAGCAGCGGTGCCAACATCCTCACCGGCTCGGGCGGCGATGACTGGCTCTCCGGCGGCGGGGGCAACGACACGATCTCAGGCGGGGAGGGCAACGACACGATTTCAGGCGGGGACGGCAACGACACGATTTACGGCGACACCGGCAGCGACTCGATAGACGCCGGCAGCGGCGATGACTCCGTCGTGATGCTTGTCACCGCCGGCGACATGGATACCGCTGACGGCGGGAGTGGCACTGATACGCTCGTGCTGCGCGGTGCCGCTGGCGGCAGCGGCGTGGTGGTCGTCGACCTTTCCTCGACGACCGACCAGGTGGTCTCAATCGGCGGTGTGACGGAGGCCTTGATACAGAAGAACTTCGAGAGGCTCGACGCCTCCGGGCTCGGCAGTTCCATTAATGCCACCGGCAGCAGCGGCGCTGACGTCATGATCGGCTCGGGCGGCAATGACACCCTGAGCGGCGGTGGCGGCAACGACACGATTAACGGCGGGGCCGGCAACGACACAATTGACGGCGGCACGGGCAAGGACACGATAGACGCCGGCAGCGGCGACGATTCGGTCCTCATGCTGGTCACCACCGGCAACGTCGATACGATCGATGGCGGGACGGGTACGGACACGCTTGTGCTGAGCGGCGCGGTGGGCGGCACCGGCGTTGTGAAGGTCAATCTGTCCTCGGCGACCGATCAGGTGGTCTCGATCGGCGGCGTGGCTGAGGCCCTCAAGCAGAAGAACTTCGAGAACCTCGACGCCGCCGCGCTAAGCGGTTCCGTCAACGTCACCGGCAGTAGTGGCGACAATATCCTCACCGGTACGAGTGGCAACGACACGCTGAGCGGTGGCGCCGGAAACGATACCATTAACGCCGGCAGCGGTGATGACTCGGTTGTCATGCTGGTCACCACCGGCAACGTCGATTCGATCGATGCCGGGGCGGGTACGGACACGCTCGTGCTAAGCGGCGCGGTGGGCGGCACCGGCGTTGTGACGGTCGATCTGTCCTCGGCGACCGACCAGGTGGTGTCGATCGGCGGCGTGGCTGACGGCTTCATCCAGAAAAACTTCGAGAACCTCGACGCCTCCAGGTTAGGCAGTTCCGTTAATGCCACCGGTAGCAGCGGCGCTGACGTCATGATCGGCTCGGGCGGCAATGACTGGCTCTCCGGTGGCGGCGGCAACGACACGATTGAGGGCGGCGGCGGCAACGACACGATCTATGGCGGCACTGGCGACGACCTGATAGACGCCGGCAGTGGCAATGACTTTGTCGATGGCGGCGACGGCGATGACGTTGTGGAGGGTGACGACGGCGACGACACGATCTCCGGCGGCACCGGCATCGACGCCATCTACGGCGGCAGTGGCAACGACACCATTCAGGGTGGAGCGGGCGCCGACCTGATGACGGGCGGCGACGGGAACGACGTTTTCGTTTACCTGGCGAATTCCGATTCTCCGACGGTGGCGGGTGAGTGGGATCGCGTATTTAATTTCACCCAGGGCGCCGACAAGATTGATTTGAGCGCTTTCTCCGGTCTCGTCTGGTCGGGCACGACGCCCGGCGCGGGATCCGCCGTCTGGTCTGTAAGCAACGGTACCAGCACTTTTGTGTACGCCGATACTGACGGCGTCAACGGGGCGGACCTGAAGCTGGAGCTGATGAACACAACCGGCCTCCAGTTGACCTCATCCGACTTCTTCGGGGTTGGCAGCGGGCCCCTTGTAACGACTGATCTCCTCGATTACGCGCCGGGCACCACGGCGACCGTCACGGCTTCCGGTTTCACCGTCGGTAGCACGCTGCAATTCCAGACGCTCCACGTGATTGATCCGGGCGCCGACGGGTTCTACGGGACTCCCGATGACGTATTCGGCAACAACTCGGGCGCGGGTCACGAGGCCTGGTACGTGACCGACGGCGTGCGAACTGCCGGTGCCGACGGCATCTTGGGCAATGCCGACGATGGGGGCGACCTCGACGGCGTCGCGAACGGCGCCATCGTCACCACGTGGTACGCGGATCCCGACGACTCTCTCGGCGCAACGTTTCTGCTGAGGGCGAGCGGCGCCGAGGCGGGCGTGGATGGTCTCTTCGGCACGGCTGACGACATCGCGACGGGTCAGGGTGCGGCAACGACGTTCACCGATGACGGCGGCGGGGATAATGATGACGACGACGACCGAGACCACGACGATGACGACGATGACGACGCAGATTGCGACGCCCAACCGATAAGCGTGTCCGGTGAGGTTGACGAGGACGCACTGCCGGGCAATGCCGATATGATGCGTCCTGGCGAGGTGACGGGGTCTAACGTCACGATGTTCATGAGTCCGACCGCCATGGGCGTGAGCCTGTCAGGCAACGACACCGGGCTGTTAGCGCAAAACCTGCACTCTGCGGGCGCTGCGCTGAGCTACGACTTCACTGGCAATCTGCTCACGGCGTTTGTCGACATTGGTCCACCCGGGCTCGATGGTGGCGACCGGGTGGTGTTCACGCTGCAGGAGGTGATGCCGGCGGGCAGTGGAATGTACAAATTTACGTTGCTCGATCAGCTCGATCATCCGCTGACCAACGATCCATCAACGATGGCGATGGAGACAGCATTCGAGGACGACCTGGTGATCGATCTGTCCTCGGCGTTCCTGGTCACTGGCGGCGGTGGCGGAGATTGCGACGACGACGATGATGACGATGGTGACGACGACGGCGATGACGACGGCGACTGCTGCGACCCGAGTACGGTGAGCTTCATCGTCACGGTGGTGGATGACATTCCGGTCGCCTCGATTGAGGCGGTGGACGTTCCAGGAGCGTCACAAGCGACGGTGGTGCTCGATGAGTCGCTCGGTGCGGACGCCGGCGATCTGAACGCCGAGGATGACGACGTCCCGCCGAACCCGGATCCGTTTGGTGGGCTCTACGGCACGCCGATCGGGGCGGTCGCGGACGTGGACCTGGTCAATACCACGACCGCCGTGGGCGCGGACGATGAAGGCGCCACCACGGCGGTGAGCCTCTCGATCGTGGGTGGCAGCGGAGCTGATTCGGGTCTGGAGACGACCAACGGCACGCAGATCGACCTGTTCCTGGAAATGAATGGCGATGTGACCGGGCGCACCGGTGGTGCGATGGGCACGGTGATTTTCGCGATCCGCATTGACAG